>NZ_BLZR01000001.1:3790105-4105947 GCF_014193895.1 Clostridium fungisolvens
TAGATACAAATGTCTTTGCATCAGTAGCCCATCCTTCTTTATTAGCTTCAACGATATCTTTTCTTACTGGGAAGTAAGTTGGGAATGCTGTTAAAGCTAAGAAGTAAGCTGTTGGAGCCTCTAGTGTAACTTCTAGTGTATAATCATCAACTACTTTTATTCCTAGATCTGCAACTTTAGCTTTTCCACCATTATATGCTTCACCATTTTTGATGTAGTATAATTGGTAAGCGTAATCTGATGCTGTTTCTGGAGCTAAAGCTCTAGTCCAAGCATAGTAGAAGTCATTAGCTGTAACGCCTTTTCCATCCGACCATTTTGCATCTTTTCTTAAATGGAAAGTATACTTTGTTCCATCACTTGAAACATCGTACTTCTCAGCAACACCTGGAGTAACTTTATTGTTAGCATCTACGTTTTCTAAACCTTCAAACGCATTAACGTCAACAATACCGCCTTCAACAGAGTTGTTTAGACCTGGATCTATTGTTTTTGGTTGAGCCCCAAGGTTATACTTTACAACCTGATCAACCTTTGCTGTAGAAGATGCATCATCTTTTTTACCACAGCCTACAAAAGTTGTTCCTACTACTAAAGTAGCAAGAATTAATGAAAGAACTTTCATTTTGTTTCTTTTTAACATTATTGTACCCCCTTATAATGGAAATTTGTATAATTTATTTAAACAAATTTATACCTAAATAAAACTAATATAAATGACAGGCAACTGAATGATCTTTACCTACTTCTTTTAATACAGGTGTTACCTGTGAACAAATAGGCTTAGCATATTTACATCTATCCTTGAATCTACATCCAACTGGTGGATCTATTGGCGAAGGAGTTTCTCCTTGCAATACGATTCTTCTATTTTTACTTGCCATATCTGGGTCTGGTATAGGTATCGCTGATAATAAAGCTTGAGTATATGGATGTAATGGCTTACTATACAACTCATTACTCTCTCCTATTTCAACTAGATGACCTAAATACATTACCCCAATTCTGTTAGAAATATGCTTAACCATAGATAAATCGTGAGCAATAAATAGGTATGTTAATCCTAAATCATGCTGTAGATCTTCAAGCATATTTACAACTTGTGCCTGTATTGAAACGTCTAGAGCTGATATAGGTTCATCACAAACTATGAACTCTGGGTCTACTGCTAAAGCTCTAGCTATACCAATTCTTTGTCTTTGTCCACCTGAGAATTCATGTGGATATCTTGATCCATGATCTCCATTAAGACCAACTTTCTTTAAAAGATAAGTTATCTTATCATTTCTTTCACCTTTGCCAAGTAACTTTTGAGCATCAATAGCTTCACCTATTATATCTCCTACAGTCATTCTTGGGTCAAGTGATGCATATGGATCCTGGAATATCATCTGCATCTTCTTTCTAAGAGGACGCATTTGCCCTGGACTTAGCTTAGCTATATCCTTACCATCATAAATTATTTGACCATCTGTTGGTTCATATAGTTTTATGATTGTTCTACCTGTTGTAGTCTTACCACAACCTGATTCTCCTACAAAACCTAATGTTTCACCTTTTTTTATGCTAAAAGATACATCATCTACTGCTTTAACATTAGACACTTGTGTACCTAGTATACCCTTTTTTATCGGGAAATATTTCTTTAAATTCTTAACTTCTAATAAAATTTTTTCTTCCATTTTGTCTAATTACCTCCCTGTGCCTTTTGGAGATTCTTCTACTGCTTCATCAGGTAATTTTCTTTCAACCTTTGGTGCCATTGGATGGTTTAACCAACAAGATGAATAATGATTCTCTGATATATTAAACTTCTCAGGCATAGCCTCCATACAAATTTTCATTGCATGCTCACATCTTGGAGCGAAAGGACAACCCTTAGGAGGATTTAATAAGTCTGGTGGTGTACCTTCTATAGGTTTTAATCTTTCCTTAGTATCTAACTTTGGATTAGGAACACTATTTAAAAGGCCCCATGTATATGGATGTCTTGATTTGTAGAATATGTCACTTGTAGTTCCGCTTTCTACTACTACTCCACCATACATAACATTTATTCTGTTACAGATATCTGCAACAACTCCCAAATCGTGAGTTATTATTATTATTGAAGTGTTTAACTTGTCCTTTAATTCCTTAAGTAATTCAAGTATTTGAGCTTGAATTGTAACGTCTAAAGCTGTAGTTGGTTCGTCAGCTATTATAAGTTTAGGGTTGCATATAAGAGACATAGCTATCATAACTCTTTGTCTCATTCCACCTGAAAACTCATGTGGGAACTGCTTAAGTCTTTTCTCTGGACTTGGAATACCTACTAAACTTAGCATTTCAATTGCTTTCTTTCTAGCTTCTTCACCAGTTATCTTTAAATGTTTTTTCAATGGCTCCATAAGTTGATCGCCTACAGTTAATACTGGGTTTAATGAAGTCATTGGATCTTGGAATATCATACTGATTTCATTTCCTCTGATCTTTTCCATTTGCTTATCTGTAAAGCTACTTATTTCTTCTCCATTAAAAACTACTTTTCCGTCTTTTACTTTTCCGCTTTCGGCAAGTAGTCTCATAATGCTCATCATAGTGATACTTTTACCACTACCTGACTCACCAACGATTCCAAGTACTTCTCCTTTGTTTAAATGAAAAGATACCCCTCTAACCGCCTTAACTTCTCCGACATGTGTGTAGAAAGAAGTCTGTAAATTATCTATTTCAAGTATTCTTTCATGCATTTATGTTTTCCTCCTACTTTCTCATCTTAGGGTCTAAGGCATCTCTTAAACCATCGCCAAGCATATTAAACGCAAAAACTGTTATACAAATTGCTAAAGAAGGAATTAATAATTGTGATGGATGAGTTCTCATCATTTCAACAGCTTCAGAAGCTAGAGTACCCCATGATGCTTTAGGTGCAGATATACCTACCCCTACAAAGCTAAGGAATGATTCAGTGAAAATAGCTTCTGGAATTGCTAAAGTCAATGTTACTATTATAGACCCCATACTATTTGGTATAAGATGTCTAAATATTATTGCAAATGGCTTAACTCCAAGTGTTTTAGCTGCAAGTACAAATTCTTGTTCTTTTAAAGTTAAGATTTGTCCTCTTACTATTCTAGCCATAGTTGTCCACATCGATATTGTCATAGCAATAATTATACCTTTGATATCTCTTGAACCTAAAGCAACACTTATAAGTATTACATATATTAACATTGGTATTGAGTTTAGTATATCTACTATTCTCATCATTATCATATCTACCCAGCCACCAAAGTATCCTGATATACCACCGTATACTATTCCTATTAGAACATTTAAAGCACTAGCTACGAAAGCAACTGTAAGAGAAATTCTAGCACCATATGCTACTCTAGTGAAAATATCTCTTCCGAACTTATCAGTTCCAAATATATGAGCTGCACTTGGTCCTTTATTAGCTATGCTAAAATCCTGTGTAGAATAATCATAGTGTGAAAATATCGGAATAAAAATAGCAGCCAAAGTCATAAGTATAATAACAGCTAGTCCCAACAAGGCTAACTTATTTTGCTTAAGTCTTCTCCATGCATCTTGTAAATATGTCATAGAAGGTCTTGCGACACCTTCTTTATCTTTCTCATTATCTGGAACTAATTCAAATAGATCCTTTGTAAATTCCATTATTCCACGCCTCCACTAATCTTGTATTTTAATTCTAGGATCTACAAATCCATATAAAATATCAACAACTAAATTACATATTACTAGGAATGCACAATAGAAAATTGTTAATCCCATTATTTCAGTGTAATCTCTGTTACCAATACTTGTAACAAATTCTCTTCCTAGTCCAGGAATACCGAAAATAGATTCAACTACAAAGCTTCCTGTAAGTACTGACGCTAAAAGTGGTCCTACATAAGTAATTATTGGAATAAGCGAATTTCTAAGCGCATGTTTTACTATTACAACTCTTTGTGGTAGTCCTTTTGCTTTTGCAACTCTTATAAAATCTTGTCTTAGTACTTCAACTAAGCTTGATCTTGATAATCTAGATACGAAAGCCATTGAGTAACCGCCTAATGCTATAGTAGGTAAAACATATGAAGAAGCTGTCTTCAAGCCTATTGCTGGGAATAATTTTAATTGTATTGCAAAGAAATAAGTTAACAATGTAGCCATAACAAAGCTTGGCACTGTTACACCTATGGTTGATATTACCATTGCAGCTCTATCCTGCCATTTGTTTTCCTTTAATGCTGAAAGGATACCTAGTAGTACTCCGAATATTAATGAAAATATAACTGAGGCTAATCCTAATCTTGCTGAAACCGGGAAAAACTTCTTGATGATATCATTAACAGTTGTTCCTTCATACATCATAGAAGGTCCTAAATCACCTTTTGTTACAATACTACTAACATATGTAGTGTATTGTTGAGACATAGGTTTATCTAGTCCAAACTTCTTATTTAAGTTCTCAAGTATAGAAGGTGGTAATTTCTTTTCTCCTGTAAATGGTCCCCCTGGTATTGCTCTGATTAAAAAGAAAGTTGCTGTTATTACTATAAATATAGTAAGTAAACTTATCACAATTCTCTTTAATGTGTATTTAAACATTTTTTAAGTCCCCCTTTAAATATGTTTATAACTTCTAATTTCTTACTAAATCTCTATTATGTACTAATTTTCTACTTTTTCAATACAAAGTAATCAACTATTATTTTGTATCACCTGTCCCCCGACTAACATCTCCTCGTTCATTGTTATTTTTCTTAAGTTTATATAAAAAATTATAGTTACAAATTATCATTTTGTAAATAGTTTTTTGAATTTATTATTAAATGTTAATTTTGGCATGTATTTTTTTATTCTTTTACTATAAGCTATCTAATTTGGCAGCAAGTAAACATTTTCAAAGGCAATTTTTTTCCAATTTTATAATAAATATCAGCTACCAATCAATTAAATTTGCTAGACTTATAACAAATTTATTAAACTGTTAATTAATTAGTATATAAATTTAAAATTAACAATTTTTATTTTTATTATATATTTATTAGTTCACTCATAAAAACTTTATCCATATAATGGATGAAACTAAGTGCAAACGTCAAAAAATTTGTTTATCGCTAAAAAATTCATAACATAAATTTATTTAAATTAAAATAATTATTTAAATATTTCAATTATATGTATTTTCTTTTTTCACTCTATCTATTTTATAATTTATAAATTTTTCACCAATGATTTTTAGTCAAAACAAAAAAAAGATAAATTGCCAAATTGATAAAAGCAACTTCAATCTGGTAATTCATCTGTATATTAGGTGTATTCACAATTAAGCATTTAATTTTCTATATTAAATAGTATGTATCTCTTGGATTAAATTGTATCTTAGGCAATTAGTTTTTTATATACACAAAAAAAGACTAGTAGAAAATTAATTCTACTAGTCTTTTGGCAGGGGCAATAGGGATCGAACCCATAACCTACGGTTTTGGAGACCGCCACTCTACCAGTTGAGCTATACCCCTTCGAACAAATATGATTATATAACATTCTTTAAAATAACGCAACATTTTTTTGTACTTATTTTTATATATAGATGAGCCACTACATAATTAAATTTATATTTTAAAAAGGTATCTTATAATAACATATGTGATTATAAGATACCTTTTAAGAAAAAGTTATATTTAAATTTTCGATTTACACTATAATATATATTTAAGATTCTATACTACACTCTAAGATCATTTGATTAGATTTAAAATCAGAAGAACCAAATCATCTACTAGACTACCTTAAACCCTGCAGCCTTAACTTTTTCTTTAATTATCTCTAAATTCTTAGTCTTCATTCTTACAACTATTTCTCTTACATCTGTAACACTTTTTGGATCTATTACAACAAAACTGATTATATCAGCTTGATTTTCTGTAAGTATTTTTGATAACCTTGATATTTGTCCAGGAACATCATAAGCAGTAACTGCCATTCTTTCACCTTTGTTAAGTCCAAATACATTAGTATACTGTTCAAACACGGCATGATGAGTTAAAATACCTACAAACTTATCAAACTCATCAACAACTGCGACAAAGGAAACATGAGTTTCTTCTAGTAATCCTACTGCTTTCTCAACTTCTTCATAAAGATTTATCTTAGGTATGCTTTTTGTTAGTAGGTGAGATACTGAGAAGTCTTCCAATAAACTCTTCTTATCAGCACCTTTTTCAAAATAAAACTTATAAATAATGTCTTGTGCTATTGATCCTTTAAAATATTCTCCATCAACAACAGGAATTGATAAAAATTTATTTTGATCCATTATCTCTAAGGCTCTTCCTATTGTTGTATCAGATGTGACTGTTATTAAATCTTTTTTTGGCAATATTATAGTTTTTACTAGCATAGTCTCTCCCCCTCGATTTCCTTATATATATATTATAAGCCATTTATTACGGTAATTATATATGATTTTTAAAAATTATCCAATAATTAAAAAAATTCTTTCATTTTATTATATTATGCCGAGTTTTATAAGTAATCCATAAAATTTATCATCACCTATTGGAAAAACATTATCCAAATTCACTAATAATTTTATAAACTTTACTATTATTCTTCTTAAATTATAAATAATTCATCACAGCTTCATAAATAATACTTGTTCAATAATAGACAATAAAAAAAGTTATAAATATATAAAAATACTTATAACTTTTTATTTAATCCCTTAAATTTTAGACTTATATTTTCTAAATAATATCTATATTGATCATCATATTGAGGTATCTTAATCTGCATTTGATAATAGGATGCTCCATTTATCTTACTGATAAACTCATTAAATTTAGCCTGATCACTATATAATATTAAAGTTTTACTTGCTGATTCCCCAAGCATTTTTTTATAATCATCAATTTTAGTTAAATCCGTGAGTTTTATAACATCGACGCCTAAATACTTAGTAAGATAATCTAAGTCTTCATCTGTTGTATATATAGTATATCCATTTAGAGCACTTATGGAATCCTTCACATCTTTACTATCTTTATCTAGTTCTGATATCATCTCTTCGTAATTCTCTTCATAGAAATCCCTGTTTTTCGGATCTTTATCTTGAATTGAACTTTTTATGTTATAAAGCATAATTTTATATTCGTCAGGACTTAACCAATAATAAGGATTTATTTTTATATCATACCCTGCTATATTCTGAGACTTTATATAGTTCAATGTTTTAGTTCCTCTAGAAAGATTAACAATACCTACTTTTCCTTTTTTTAAACCATCTATAAAATCATTTATCCAAGGCTCAGAACTAGATCCCATATATAAAAGCAGATCATATTTTGAAACATTATCCAAAGAATCATTTGTAAACTTAAAGTTTAGACTGTCAAAGTTATTATTAAACATGTATGTTACATTGTGTTTATCTTTTACCAGTTGTTTAGTTGCAGAATAAATAAACTTATTTGTAGTTATTATGTTTAAATATGTATCCCGTTGTTCTACATCATCATTTATTGTATTAACTACCTTTGGCTTATAATATGTGCTTATAAATATGAAAAAAATTATATTGATACCTATCAATACAAAAGTGAACTTTTTCATATCAAATTTTTTCATTACGCCACCTCACTTTTATCTATTCTTTATTTTATATCTAATTTAATATAAATTCAAATATTAATGTTACTTTCTTAATGACATTATTGTCAAATTATGATAAAATAATATTCGACATTTTTCTTAACGAGGTAAGCATTATGCAAGTTTCAATCGATACTATAATACCTGCTTTATCAATAACAGTATCTCTAGCGGAGAAGTCCGTTGAAAAGGTTGTTAGAGAGAACTTAAATGGGGTAACAATCCAAGACATCGTATTTGATGATTATACATATCATTCAAAGCGAGCTGCATATATAGCTTTAGAACTTGGAAATGCCTTGCAGCTAGACGAAGATACTTATAAAGATCTATATATGTGTTCATTGTTACATGACATAGGCTATGGAAATGTATTATATAAAAATTATTCAGTTGATGAAATAATAGGTATTCATTGTCTAGAAGGTTCAAATATAGTAAAACATATCCCAAAGATATGTTACCTTTCCGACGCAATACTTTATCATCACGAGCACTGGGATGGAAATGGAGTCTTTCAGAAAAAAGAAACTGAGATACCCATAATTAGTCAGATACTTAGAATGAGTGATATAATAGACTCAGAGTACAATACCCACGCTCCATATTTTGAACAAAAGGACAAAATAAAAGGCTTAATTTCAGATAATGTTAACAGAATTTTTTCACAGCATATCTACGAAGCCTTTCTTAAAATTAGTTCTGCTGATGAATTTTGGTTAAACCTTGAAAACAATAGATATCTAGATTTGGTCATAAAACATCTAATTCCACCTATAGACATAAAGCTAAACATGCAGGAATTAATAAACATAGGTGAAATATTTGCTGATATGATAGACGCTAAAAGTGAATTTACCGCTATGCACTCACGTGGTATTGCTGAACTTGCATATATGGTTTCTAAGCATATTGGGTATGATGATGAAAAATGCCTAAAAATGAAGCTTGCTGGGCTTTTTCACGATATCGGAAAGCTTGCTATACCATCAAAAATTTTAGACAAGAACGGCCCACTGGATGGTGACGAATTTTCAAGAATAAAATCTCATGCTTATTTTACTAGATTGATATTAGATTCAATGGATGGTATAGAGGAGATAAGTAATTGGGCTTCTAATCACCATGAAAAACTAAATGGAAACGGCTATCCTAGAGGGATAAGCGGTGATTTACTATCCGAAGAATGTAGGGTCATGGCAGTTTGCGATATATATCAAGCTCTTACTGAAGACAGACCTTACCGTAAAGGAATGAATAAAGATATGGCATTTTGCATCCTTGATACTATGGTTGAAGATGGATCAATATGCAAGATCGCAGTAGAAAATTTAAAAAATGCTCTTGGGTAATCGTTAGATTACCTTTTCTTTTTATAAATTATTGGTTAGAATAATAAAAGTAAAAGGTTTTATTCTCGAAAGGAGATTATTATGGAATTTATAATTAATTCTGTTGATAATACTATTGAGCTCGGAAAAAAAATAGGTTCTATGTGTAATCCAGGTGATATCTTTTGTCTTACCGGTGACTTAGGTACAGGAAAGACTCATATAACTAAAGGTATAGCTGAAGGTCTTAATGTTCAAGAACACATAACTAGCCCTACTTTTAACATTGTTAATGAGTACCATAGTGGCAGACTATCTTTATTTCATTTTGATGTATATAGAGTATCAGATCCTGATGAAATATATGAAATAGGATTTGATGAATATATATTTGGAAATGGCGTAAGTGTTATAGAATGGGCCAATTACATAGAAGAACTTATCCCTAATCAGTTTGTTCATATAAAATTAGAAAAACTTCCTGATAAGGAAGACAGCTCAAGAAAAGTAACAATAAAATATTTCGGAAATAGATATGATTATCTTAAGGAGTTAAGTATATGATAGTTCTTTCAATAGATTCGTCTTCAAGCAGTGCTACTGTAGCTTTGGTTTCAAACAGTTCGGTAGTAAGTGAAATAAACATAACAGATAAAAAACAGCATTCTGAAATACTTATGACCATGATCGATTCAGCCCTAAAGCTTAGTAATTTAAGTATCAATGACATTGATGGATATGTAGTTTCTAAAGGACCTGGTTCCTTTACTGGACTTAGAATAGGTATGGCAACAATTAAAGGGCTAAGTTTAGGAAGTAAAAAGCCTACACTATCTATTTCTAATTTAGATGGACTTGCATATAATGTAATTACTCATAACGGAATAATATGTCCGATCATGGACGCTTTAAGAGGAAACGTATATACTGCTTTATATAAAAATGTTTCAGGAAACTTAGAAAGATTGACTGATTATATGATTCTATCTATTGATGAGCTTATAAATAGATTTAAGGAAGAATCTGATTCTGTTATATTTGTAGGTGATGGAACTGAGAAGCATCTTGAAACTTTAAAAACATCCCTCGCTAATGCGGTATTTGCACCTCCTCACCTTAATTATGCTAGAGCTTCTACTTTAGGATTATTGGGAATAAATCTCCTAGAGCAAGGTATTTGTGACGAAAAAGACACCGCTCCATTTTATCTTAGAAAATCACAGGCCGAAAGAGAATACGATATAAAGATGGGGTTAAATTGATGGATACAAAAATAGAATCTATGAATTTAGACGATATTGATTCTGTGCTAGAAATCAGCAAACTTTCTTTCCCACACCCTTGGAGTCGTAGATCCTTCGAACAGGAACTCGAAAATAGCTTTGCAACATATCTTGTTGCTAAACTTGATAACCAAGTAATCGGTTATGGTGGAATGTGGATAATAATCGATGAAGGCCACATAACCAATATAGCAGTTCACCCTGATTATAGAAATCGAGGTGTTGGTGACAAGATATTACACGAAATGATAACCACATGCAACCATAAAAAAGTAATAGCTATGACTTTAGAAGTAAGAGTGTCAAACACTGCCGCTCAAAAACTTTATTCAAAATATGGTTTTGTGGAAGAAGGTATAAGAAAGAAATACTATGAAGATAATGGCGAAGACGCTCTTCTTATGTGGAAAAGATGGTAATAAAGAAATCGGTAAACTAACTTTCTTCTACCAATAATGAAAGACCTATAATTAATAAAATATATTAATTATAGGTCTTATTTTTATATATCTAATATTACATAAATTCTTCTACAAACTTTTCTCCATCTTTTGGAGCCCATTTTCTATCAACCATTACATTCCCTGCACTTAGTACTGGGTGTAGATCATGGAATGTAGGTTTACCTTCTTCCTTATAAAGTATCCCTAAAGGTATCCCTCCATCTCCAAATTCCATAGCTTTAATTATTGCTGCACCTTTATCACTTGAATCATAGTTTTCATCTAAGTAATAAACTCTATCCTTATACCACTTAAAAGTATTTATTTTATTAAAGCTTACACAAGGTTGCATTATATCAATTAGTGCATATCCCTTGTGATTTACAGCTGCCTTGATCATATTCTTTAAGTGTTCTTTATCTCCAGAAAAACTTCTTGCAACAAAGGTAGCACCAGCTGAAATCGCTAAAGCCAGAGGATTTAGCGGTTCAGATATTACTCCTTCAAATTGCATAGAAGTTTTTTGTCCTCTTGCAGTTGTTGGAGATCCTTGCCCCTTTGTAAGGCCATATATTTGATTATCATGAACCAATTGAACAAAATCTAGATTTCTTCTTATATTATGAATAAAGTGGTTTCCACCTTCTCCATAAGCATCTCCATCACCAGAAGTAACTATAACCTTTAACTCTGGATTAACCATTTTTATAGCTTGTGCTGGAGGAAGCGCTCTACCATGAAGCCCATTGAATCCATTTGCTCTTATATAATGTGGAGTTTTTGCAGCTTGCCCAATACCAGAAACCATCATTAGTTTTTCTGGAGCTATATTAAGTTCAGCCACCGCTTCTTTTATACCATCTAGTATAGAAAAATTGCCACAACCTGGACACCATGTATTTTCATCATTACTTTGATATAATTTTAACTCTATCATATCCTATACCTCCCCAGATAGTCTTGAAACTATTTCATCTGAAGTTATCTGACGTCCATCATATTTCAAAATACTATCATCCATTAATATTCCTGTTTCTTGTGTTATAAGTTTACCTAATTGGCCTGTAAAGTTTTGCTCAACATTTATTACTTTTTTAGCTTTATTACTGTATTTTTTCAAAAGTTTCTCTGGTAAAGGATATATATCTCCAAATGAAAGTGCTCCAACCTTAACTCCAGAATTGTTTAGTACTTCAATTGCTTCTTTAATAGCTCCATAAGTTGATCCCCAACCTACTAAGAGTACATCTATATCTTCTACACCAAAATAATCCGGCTCTTGTAGATCTTCTTTTATTAGCAAGTCAAGTTTCCTCATTCTTTTTTCCATCTGAGCATTTCTTACATCAGCTTCTTCTGTTATATGTGAGTACTCAGTATGTTCATCACTATCCACTAGTACCACTTGACCTTTAACCTGACCAGGTATTAGTCTTGGTGAAATTCCTGATTCAGTTATTTTATATCGTTTATATTCTTCATCTAATCCAACGCCATCCCAAATATGTCTTTCAATTTTTAAATCTTCAAGAGCAAATCTAGGTATTGTTACATTAGAATCTGCAAGATATTGATCTGTTAATAGTATTACTAAAGTTTGATACTTATCTGCTATATTTAATGCTCTAAAAGTTTGATAGAATGCATCCTCAGCATTTCTTACACTTAGAACCACTCTCGGAAATTCTCCTTGGGATGCAGTTAATAAAAAGCTTAAATCGCTTTGTTCTGTTCTTGTTGGCAGCCCTGTTGCTGGTCCTGGTCTTTGTGAGTCAATTACTACTAATGGTGTTTCAGTTATCCCAGCTAAACCAAATGCCTCAACCATTAATGCTACTCCCCCACCAGATGAACCAGTCATAGCTCTGGCTCCTGCATATGATGCTCCAATAGCCATATTTATTGCACTTATTTCATCTTCAGCCTGCTCCACTACTATACCAGCTTCCAATGATTTTTTTGAAAGATATGTCATTACACTTGTAGCTGGAGTCATAGGATATGCTGAATAGAAAGATAGACCACCAATTAATGCACCTAATCCAATTGCATCATTTCCGTTTATGATTAGATGATTAGACATATCTTTACCTACGATATCAAATCTCTCATCCACTAAATCTCTACCCTTTTTGAAGGCTTCTATATTTTTATTTCTTATAGGTTCAGCAAGCTTTTTAGCTATAAATTCTTCAAAATTTCCTTTTACACCAAAATGCTTTAGGATTGCTCCTGCCGCAACAAAAGTAAAAGCCTTTGACAACCCTACATCCTTAGCAGTCTTTAGTAACGGAAGTCTAACTAATCTTTTATCATCATACTGTATAGCTTCATCAGCTATTATTATTCCATTTTCATTTAATTTATCCTTATGAATTTCTACTGTATCTCTATCTAATGCAAGTATCAAATCCAATTTTGCATCATGTGAGTATATTGGTTCATCTCCGAATCTTATTTGCGTAAAGTTATGTCCACCTCTTACTCTAGACATATAGTCTTTATTTGAGAAAACATAAAATCCACCTTTTTTCAGAGCTTTTTCAAGGAACACGCTAACTGTATCCATTCCTTGTCCAGCGCTTCCTCCAATTAGTATATTAAGCTTCAATTAAAACACCTCTCTTATAAAACAATCTTTCAATTCCGATTGTTTCTGTCTGATTTAATAATAGACCCAATCTGATTATTTGTAAATAATCATTATCAATTAAAATTAATTATCATCTCTTTTTAAAAGCAAATACTTTCATTATTCTTTAATTTTCTTACGTTATTAAATTATTACTTATTAATGTTTATTTACCTATTTATCCATCTACTATACTAGCCAATATACTCCTCCATATTTATAACACACTCTAAAATCTATTCTAATTCACGTATCTAATATGTCAGTATTTATATTTTCTTTCTCTAATAAAAAAAGAAACAGAATGATATTTTTTTATCATTCTGTTTCTTTATATTTAAAATATTATTTTATTAATTAGCTATCTTCCTAGCATTTAAAGCTGTTTCATTAAATAAAATTGTTGATACTCTCTTATATAATACTAAAGTAACTATAGATACCACTACTCCCTTTATTAGATTAAAAGGAAGAATTATAGTCACAAGGTAATTTATGATTTCAGGACTTAATGAAGGTACAATTTTATTGTACAATGGTAAAAATACATAGTAATTACCTAAAAGGCCAGCTATAGTTAATGCAATTGTTCCTAAGGACAATCCTATTATAGCACCTTTTATAGTTCTATTCCTCTTATAAATAAAGCCTGCAACAATTACCCATACTGCTCCTATTACAAAGTTAGCTAATTCTCCTATCATAGCACTAGTACTGCCTTTTATCACTATTACAAGAATATTTTTTATAGCCTCAATTATAATACCTGCTACTGGTCCCAATGCAAAAGTTCCTAATAATGCTGGCAAATCACTAAGATCCAACTTTAGAAATGGTGCTGCTGGTAATATCGGAAATTCCAAAAACATTAGTAAGAATGCAATAGTTCCTAGAAGTGCAATTTTTATCTGCACATTCAATTTTGATGTAGTTACATTTGCTTGTTTCATAGTAAACCCTCCCAAAAGTTATATCCTCTGGGGCTCAAGAATAAAATCAATCAAAATAAAAAACCCTGATGAAATAAAAGTCACCAGGGCGAAATAGACTAATTTTACTCTTTTACCTTCTTTCATCCAGACTTTACTGTCGGCTTCGGAATTTAACCGAATCATGCCTCTCGGCTCGCGGGCTTTACCGCCGGTGGGGAATTACGCCCCGCCCTGAAGATAATATTAATTTTTATGTATTTATTATATAACTTTGTTTTTATTTTGACAATATATTTTATAGAAAAATTTTAAAAAATGTTTTGTATACAATTTCATGATATACTATTATGTTTGTTTTGATTTTATAATTAAAGCGCTATATTTTAAGAAATATAGCGCTTTGTCTTACAAATATTAATGTTCGTTACTAAACAGAATGTAGTTTTATGAAAATCTTTACCTTATTCTTTCTTCATCGATAAGGAAATCCTCTTTCTCTTCTCATCAACTTCTAAAATCCTTACTTCTACTACATCTCCTACTTTAACAACATCTAATGGATGTTTTACAAATCTATCTGCCATTTGACTTTTATGGACTAATCCATCTTGATGCACACCTATATCTACAAATGCACCAAAGTCTGATACATTTCTAACTGTTCCCATAAGCATCATACCTGGTTTTAAATCTTTTATATCTATCACTCCAGACTTGAATATTGGCTTAGGTAACTCTTCTCTAGGATCTCTACCTGGCTTCTTTATTTCTTTTACTATATCCTTAAGGGTAGGCAATCCAACTGATAATTCTTTTGCTATCTCTACTAAGTTGAATTCATTTAGCTTTTCATCTATGTCTCTTAAATTACCATTTCTTAAATCATCATTACTATAACCAAGTCTTTCAATAAGCTTTCTTGCTACTTCATATGATTCAGGATGTACCGAAGTATTATCTAACGGTTCTTTACTTTCCATAACTCTTAAGAAACCAGCACATTGTTCATAGGCTTTTTGCCCCAATCTTTTAACTTTTAGAAGCTGCTTTCTACTTGTGAATTTTCCATTCTCTTCTCTAAAAGCTACAATATTATTTGCTATAGATGGATTTATTCCAGATATATAACTTAATAATGACGGAGTTGCAATATTTAAATCTACGCCTACATTATTAACACAATCTTCAACAATTCCAGTAAGAGATTCATCTAATTTTTTTTGAGTAACATCATGCTGATACTGACCTACCCCTATAGCTTTAGGATCAATCTTTACAAGCTCTGCTAGCGGATCTTGTAATCTTCTACCTATAGATATAGCCCCTCTAACTGTAACGTCTAAATCAGGATATTCTTTAGCTGCAAGTTCAGATGCAGAATATACTGATGCGCCAGCTTCAGAAACTATAACATAAAACATCTCTTTCCCTGTTTCTTTCTTAACTTCAGCTATAAGTTTTGCTATTACTTCCTCAGATTCTCTAGATGCAGTACCATTTCCTAGCGATATCACCTCTACGTTATATTTATAAATAAGCCCTTTCAAAACTTTTATTGTTCCCTCTACATCATTTCTAGGCACTGTTGGGAAAACTGTAGCTTTATCTAAGAACTTTCCAGTATCATCAAGTATAGCTATTTTGCAACCAGTTCTAAAACCAGGGTCATATCCCATAATAATCTTATTCTTTATCGGTGCTTGCATGAGCAGCGCTTTTAAATTTGCTTTGAAAATATCTATAGCTCCTTGCTCTCCTATATCTGTAAGTTCACTTCTTATTTCTCTTTCTATAGAAGGATAGATAAGTCTTTTCAAACTATCTTTTACTGAAAGTTCAATATATCTATCTGTAATAGAATTATTCTTTAAAGTTTTTCTCATCAGATAATTCAATATTTTATCTTCATCTATCAAAACCTTAACTGATAAAAACTTTTCCTTCTCTCCTCTATTTATAGCTAATATTCTATGCGAAGGAATAGTCTTTACAGACTCTTTGTATTCATAATACATCTCATATGGTGATGATTCTGATGTATTTCCTTTAGTTTCAATTACACCCTCATTTTTTACTAGATCTCTTATCCACTTTCTATAATCAGCATCGTCAGATATTATTTCACTAATAACATCCATTGCTCCTTGTAAAGCCTCATCTGTTGAATTGACTCCCTTATCTTCGCTAATATATCTACCAGCTTCATCTAATATATTGCCAGTAAAATTGCCTTTCAATATAATCTCTGCAAGTGGTTTTAGTCCTTTTTCCACGGCTATAGTAGCTCTTGTTCTCTTTTTAGGCTTATAAGGTCTATATATATCTTCAACCTCAGTTAAGGTATTTGAATTCATTATTTGATTTCTAAGGTCTTCTGTTAATTTTCCTTGCTCCTCAATTAATCTAACTACATCATTTTTTTTATCTAGCAGATTTCTTAAATAGTTGAGTCTTTCAAAAAACTTTCTTAATATATCATCAGATAGGCCACCTGTTATTTCTTTTCTATATCTTGATATAAAAGGTACTGTATTTCCTTCATCAAGCAGTTTTATTACATTTTCTACTTGTTCTATGCTTATATTAAGCTCCTTAGCTAAAGTTACATTGATGTTGTTCATATTTACCTCCCCTAATACGTGGTCTTATTTTGATGTTTGGTTAATTTTTAATGTCTTTCTATATTATTTCAATATTTAAATTGAATATCCTTCTTTTTATTCTCATAGAATTAACCGATACTAATTTTAAGGAGCTTGATATGACAAGAAACTTAATATCACTACTATTAACCATATGTATCCTACTATCTAACATTTCATTTATGTATTCTAATAAATTACAATATTTCGATTCAAATAAAGTTATAGAAAGTATAAGGTACCTGTCCTCAGACACAATGAAAGGAAGATTGCCAGGAACTTTAGGTAATAAACTGGCAGGAGAATACATAAAAAATTCTTTTATAAAGTACAAGCTTTCTCCTCTAACTAAAGATTATTATGAGGCATTCAATGCTAATACACCAATAAAAGTTGATGGCAGCCCTTTCCTTAGAGTGTATAACAAAGAAAAATCCCTCATCAAGAACTATGAATATGGAGTTGACTTTAAAGATAGTTTTTTAAATTATAGGACAAACCATGTAATAATAAATCCAAATGATGATTTCAGAATATACCCTTCAGCTATAGAAATTGTCCAAGATAATAAAAGTTTTATTTTTATAGTCTCCACGGATAATTTCAACTTTAGAAGCTCATTTATCTCGAAGTCATCATCTGAAATGTATATTTATATCAGTTCAAAGGTATATGATGAGCTTCTAACCTATAATAAAAAAGGCTATACAATAGATTGTTCCATTCCTTATAAAGTTGAAGACACAGCCCTTTATAATGTTGCTGGCGTAATTAAAGGTACGAACTCAAATTTACCACCACTTATACTATCCTCACATTATGATCATTTAGGTGAAGATCTATCAGGAAACATTTATAGAGGAGCTTTAGATAATGCTTCTGGAACGTCATTTATGTTAGAGTTAGCTCGTGTTTTATCATCTATGTTTCCACCTGAAAGAGATATATTTTTTGTTTCTTTCAATGCAGAAGAATTAGGGTTATTGGGTTCAAAAGCATTTGTTGAAGAAAATTACTACTTACTTAAGAATGGTAATTCTATAAACTTTGACATGATTGGCGGATCAAAAAACATTCCTATGACTATAATGACTGGAGAAAATTCTAATAGAAGTATTACATCCAGCAGTTTACAAGATTACTGTAAATCTAATAAGATTGATTTTAATACTGAGGCAAAAAACGCCTCTGATCATGCAAGCTTCAATAGTGCTGGAATTGATAGCATTACAATATGTGATTCTGATTTATCAAAAATCCATACTCCTAATGATACTTCTGATTTTATAGATAAAACATCAATTGAAAGGGATTACAAGGCTACTTGGAATCAGATCATAAAATATTGCTATAGCAATCAATATATTTTACAAATTTATAATAAAAATTTCTATATAATAGGTTATTGTGTTTCTTTGGTACTATTTCTATCATTATTAATCCCTAAGAAAAATAGAATTAAAGTTGAATAGTTTAAAGGCAAGTAATCATCAATGACTACTTGCCTTTAAAAGTATTAATAAAAATAATGTTCCTCATTGGTTTAGTTTATATTCTTACTTTCTCCTCTTAATACAGAAGTTATAAACATATCTATATCGCCATCCATAACACCATTTACATTTGAAGTTTCAGTACCAGTTCTATGGTCCTTTACCATTGAATATGGGTGAAAAACATAACTTCTTATCTGGCTTCCCCATCCCATGTCTTTTAATTCACCAGTTAAATCCTCTATTTTTTCTTTATGAGCTCTTTCCTTAAGTTCAATAAGCTTAGATTTAAGCATATTCATAGCAGCTTCTCTATTAGAATGTTGACTTCTTTCATTTTGACATTGAACTACTATACCTGTAGGTATATGAGTTATTCTTACCGCAGATTCAGTCTTATTAACATGCTGTCCACCAGCTCCACTTGACCTATAGGTGTCTACTCTTAAATCAACTGGATTTATATCTATATCTTGATCTTTTGTAAGCTCTGGTAGTACTTCTACCGAAGCAAATGAAGTTTGTCTTTTTCCATTAGCGTTAAATGGCGATATTCTAACAAGCCTATGTATACCTTTTTCGGTTTTCAAATATCCATAAGCAAATTCACCTTTAACTCTTAATGTAACACTCTTCACACCAGCTTCATCTCCAGCCAAGTAATCTAAGGTATCTAGCTTATATCCCTTCTTTTCACACCATCTGGTATACATTCTTAGAAGCATCTCAGTCCAATCATTTGCATCTGTACCTCCTACACCAGTGTGTAAAGTCAACAAAGCATCATTTCTGTCGTATTCTCCTGAAAGCATAATTTCTATTCTAAATACATCTATATCATCATCTAACTTTTTTATTTCACTTATAATCTCATCTGCAGTACTATGATCATCCTCATCAATCAATTCAGCTAGAACCTCTATGTCGTCTATCCTCTCACATAATGAGTCATATCTACTGATCTTATCTTTTAAAGTTTTAGATTCTTGAGTTATTCTTTGTGCTTTATTAACATCTTCCCAAAAATCCTTTTCTTGCATTGTAAATTCAAGCTCACTTGACTTCTTCATTAATTCTGGGATGTCAAAGTGAAGCCCCCATTTCCTTAAGTATATTTTTAAACTCACTCAACTTCAAAAGTTGATTTTCTAATTCAAGCATCATATACAAATCACCCCTACTTTATTAAACTAAGTTATAGTATATCATTATATAATAATTTTACAACATCAAACAAGTGTATAAAATCATTTAATTCTAATTACTCACTCATATAGCATCTCCTGTAGGAATATTTAAATTTAGATACTAGCGCATTAAATATATTTGAGGAGAAGAAGAAAAAAACAGCCGATGCTAATCGACTGCCTTTTTTCTTAATAGGTCTTTATAATATTAAACTACTTCTCTTCCGCAGCAGTTTTTGTACTTCTTACCACTTCCACAAGGGCATAAGTCGTTTCTTCCAACCTTTGCTTCCTTTTTTGTTGGTTGTTTCTTTATTGAATCATCAACAAGATTTGTTGTTGTTTCTTCAACAACTCTTTCTCTTTCAGGTGTATGTTCCATTTGAACATGGAATAAAAGCTTCACTGTATCAACTTTTATGTTTTCGATCATTTCATCAAACATATTGCTTCCTTCAAATTGGTAAGCTTGAACTGGATCTTGTTGCTTATATGCTCTAAGTCCTATACCTTGTTTTAAATGGTCCATATTATCAATATGATCCATCCACTTTGTATCAACAACTCTAAGAAGTATAACTCTTTCAACTTCTCTCATCTGTTCTTCACCAAAGTGTTCTTCTTTTTCTCTGTATATATCTTTTGCTAAGTTTAAAAGTTTTTCTTTCATCTCATCATTTGATAAAACTTCTAAATCCTTAGGTTCAAACATTCCTTGTGGTATATATAGATCTTCCATATAGCTTATTAATTGTTTTACTTCATCATCAAATGTTTCTTCTTCACCAGATATATGGGAATCAACAGAAGCATATACAACTTCTTTTATCATATCTTGAACTTGTTGTCTAAGAGTTTCCCCCTCAAGAACTTGAGCTCTTTGCTTGTATATTACTTCTCTTTGCTTATTCATAACATCATCATAGCCAAGCAAAGTCTTTCTTACATCAAAGTTGTTACCTTCAACTTTCTTTTGAGCATTTTCTATAGATTTTGAAACCATCTTACTTTCAATAGCATCATCATCTGATAAACCAAGTTTTTCTACTACACCTTGTAATCTATCTGAACCAAATATTCTCATAAGGTCATCTTCTAATGATATATAAAATCTTGATGTTCCTGGATCTCCTTGACGTCCTGAACGTCCTCTAAGCTGGTTATCTATTCTTCTTGATTCATGTCTTTCTGTACCAATAATTTTAAGACCTCCAAGCTCAACTACACCTTCTCCAAGCTTGATATCAGTACCTCTACCAGCCATATTAGTAGCTATAGTTACCATACCCTTTTCACCAGCATGAGTAACTATCTCTGCTTCTTGCTCATGATATTTTGCATTAAGCACTTGATGCTTTACACCTTTTCTCTTAAGAAGTGCAGAAAGTGCCTCTGATTTTTCGATACTTGTTGTACCTACTAGTATCGGTTGACCAGTTTTATTTGTTTCTTGTATTTCCTCGGCAATAGCATTAAACTTACCTGCAACTGTCTTATAAACTACGTCCGGATTATCTGATCTCTTTATAGGTTTATGTGTAGGAATGACAATAACGTCTAATCCATAAATTTCTCTAAATTCATTTTCTTCAGTTAATGCAGTACCAGTCATACCTGAAAGTTTTTTATACATTCTAAAGTAATTTTGGAATGTAATAGTTGCCAAAGTTTTAGATTCTCTTTCTACCTTAACACCTTCTTTAGCTTCTATAGCTTGGTGTAAACCATCAGAGTATCTTCTACCTTCCATAAGTCTTCCAGTAAATTCATCAACTATGATTACTTCTCCATCTTTAACCATGTAATCTTTGTCTAATCTCATTAGGTAATTTGCTTTCAAAGCTTGAGTTATATGATGTTGTAGTTCCATGTTTTCAGCGTCGGCATAGTTCTCAACACCAAAAGCAAGTTCTGCTTCTTTTATTCCATCTTCAGTAAGCATTACTGAATGAGCTTTTTCATCTACAGTAAAATGCTTTTCCTTAAATAATCTTTTTACAAAGAAATCCGCTATCTTATAGAAATCAGTTGATTTCTCACCAGCTCCAGATATAATAAGTGGAGTTCTAGCTTCATCTATAAGTATGGAGTCAACTTCGTCGACTATAGCGAAACTTAATTCTCTCTGAACCTTTTCCTCTTTGTATATAACCATATTATCTCTTAGATAATCAAATCCAAACTCATTATTAGTTCCATATGTTATATCAGCATTATAAGCTGCTCTTCTTTGATCATTGTCAAGATCATGTAGTATTACCCCTGTAGTAAGCCCTAAGAATTGATATATTTCTCCCATCCACTCCATATCTCTTCTTGCAAGATAATCATTGACTGTAACAATGTGAACACCTTTTCCCGAGATAGCATTTAAGTACGCAGGTAAAGTAGCACATAAAGTTTTACCTTCACCAGTTTTCATTTCTGAAATTCTTCCTTGATGAAGAACTATCCCTCCTATAAGCTGTTCTCTATAGTGCTTCTCAGAATGTAATCTATAAGATGCTTCTCTAACTACTGCAAAAGCTTCTGGTAGTAAGCTATCTAAACTTTCTCCATTTTTGTATCTATTTTTAAATTCTTCTGTTTTTCCTCTTAACTGCTCATCTGTTAATGCTTGCATTGCACTATCAAAAGTTTCTATTTTATCAACGATAGGAATAATTCTCTTTACTTCCCTTTCGCTATAAGACCCAAAAACCTTAGTAAGTATCCCCATGTTCTTTTCCTCACACTTCTGTATATTTTCATAACTCTCTAAATTATATCACTTATTTACATAACTTTTCAATAATTGATACGGGTATTTATAGTAAAATTAAACCATATTCTAGCTAATATTGTAAACATTTTAAAAACATTTAGTTATTTATTATAATAATTCTTATTTAAATTACTATTATAGTGGAAGTTTCTCTACATTTTATACTATAACTAATATTATAGTCAAATATTTAATGGGCTGACCATTACAGTCAGCCCATATTATTGTTAATTTTAGTATTCATACTCAGGTTCTATTAATCCATAATTTCCATCTTTTCTCTTATATACTACATTTACTTGATTAGTGTCTGCATCTTGGAAAACGAAGAAGTTATGTCCTATTAGTTCCATTTGTAGAACCGCCTCTTCAGCACCCATTGGTTTAATACCAAATTTCTTTGTCTTAACTATTTGTGCTTCATCATCTTCAGGATCAACATTAGGCACATTATCAAAGTTAATATATCTTACTGATTCTGCATTATTATATCTTCTAGAAAGCTTTGTTTTTTGCTTTCTTATTTGTCTTTCAATTTTTTCTTGTACTAAATCTATTGATTTATACATGTCATCTGTAGCTTCTTCTCCTCTTAATATAGCTCCATTAAAAGGAATTGTAACCTCAATTATTTGTCTGTTTTTTTGTACACTTAATGTCGCTTTGGCTTCCACATTTGGAGTAAAATATTTCTCAAGTTTTGAGATTTTCCTCTCCACCGCTTCCTTTAAAGGATCTGTTAATACTATGTTTTTTGCTAATACTGTAACTTTCATATGGTCAGCCCCTCTCTTAATTAAAAGGTTATGTTTTTTTATTACTTTTTAAAGTATTTACTTATATATAAGATTATATTTATTATTATAGATGCTTATATACAAATTTTATTTTTCTTAACCTTTGTTAATGTTGTATTTGTTAATTTTATTTTACACAGTTACTTAAATAATAACAAGTATAATTATTTGAATTTACAGAAAATTTAATCAATTTAATCTTATATTCCTTTGTTATTCTCCAATTATCGCATGCTTGTACATTATTTCGATTTTATTCATTTTTTATTGTTCTATATTTGATTATATATTTATATTATCACCTGTTGTACTTTATTCACTTTTTTTTATAATAATTATATATTAAGTTTTTACGTAAAATAAAAGTAGGTATCAACATATAAATGCTGATACCTACTTTAAAGCTAGTTGACCTGGTCTTTGACCCCACACTCGCCTGCTGGAACTTTTGCTACCCGGACTCAACCTCTCACTACTCATCCTCTCAGTTTTACTGGCAGGACTTACCTCTAAGCCGCACCATGCTCATTAAACCTTTTGTTCAACTTACGTGGATCGTTTCGCCTGCGACTGGCATCGACTTTCAACCACAAACCTAGCCCCTATTATCTATTATATATTACTTTTTGCAACAGTCAAGAGGATTACTTCTCCAGCTCCAGCCTTTATAAGTGCATCTCTACAACTCATAAGTGTTGAACCAGTAGTAACCACATCATCTATCAATATGACAGTTTTATTTTCTATCTCTTTAGGCGTTTTAGTTTCAAAGACTCCAATCATATTTTCAATTCGCTCATCAATAGTTAATCTTTTTTGTTCCTTTACCTCTTTTGACCTTTTTAAAGCATTAACCAATCTAATTCCACTGAGATTTGATAATTCTTTTCCTATAGCCCTACATTGATTAAATCCTCTCTTTTTAGATGAAGCTTTAGATATAGGAACGTAGGTAATTAAATCTCCATTTATATTCTCTTCTTTCATTTTTTTATGAAGAATCTGAGCTAAAAACTCTGCACTTTCAAAATCAGCAGAGTATTTTAGATTAATTATGAGTTCTTTAATGCTACCTGAATAATAAGCAGCACTACGACACGTAACTTTATTTTCTTTGTCTAAATAATATTCTCCATATATATAAGCTACATTATTTAAACATCTATCACAAATAGATTCAGTATCAGTATCTAATTCACAGCATAAACATTTATTAGAATGTGGATAAATCACTTCCAGCACGCACTCTAATATATATTTAACTATTTCAGTAATCCTTTTTCCCACGCAGCCTTATTAAACTCCCTCGCTAAATCTTTTGCATACTCCATGTGAGTAGAAACTTCATTTGCTAAAAGTATAACTTCTCCTTGAGCTCCTCTTACTTTACCTACTTTACCACAAAGGTATACTATTTTTTTATAATCAAAAAACTTATCATCAGCAAAATATATTATTACGTCAATATTATCTAATTCCTCAAATTGCTGCACTATTAGATTAGTTATAACCATAACAGGTTTGTCTTTTATTTCATGTAATTTTTCTATAGTTTTTAATTCACTACTCTCTGTTACCTTAACCAACTTCATTCTTGAAGAAACTTTTAGTATATCATTGTAGTAGTTATATACTATTTCCGTTTTCTCTTTTGAAGGCGTATGAATTAGCACTTTTCTATTATTGTCTTTAAACCATTTTAAATAATCATATAAAAGATAAGGTATATCCTTGTTCAAATCAATCCTTGTTGTTATAATTCTAGGTTCAACAAAAGGTGCCATTCTAAAACAATTTCCAAGCTGTATATATGGACAATTCATAAACACAGCTTCCGTGCTATACACTATAACCTTTTTTGATCTTTTATATAAAAAATCAACAGAATTTTGTATCTCTAATTTTCCCTGTCTAGAGAAACTAGTTATATCATCGTAAATAATTAATTCGTAATCCTCTTCTATAAATCTAATATTTTCAAAGCTTATAAAATGAAGATAGGTATTACTATGATAACTTCCACTTCTTATTATCGAGTAGCTTTTAAACCCAAATGATAACTTAAGGTATTTTACTATATCTTCATTTACATTGCCATCTTGAGTTACATAAAGTATTTTTTTATTATTAGATAAGATATTTGTTATGAGCTCTCTAAATATTCTCGAGGTATTATAAGGGACAGTGATTATATTTAACAGTCTACATTCATCTTTCTCATACCAATCGTTTATTCTATTAACCGTATGATTTAATTCAATATATCTTTTATCCATTTCAATATTAACCATATTAACTCCTCACTTATTCAGACATAAATGCATCATTAGATATAATATCTTTAATTCTCCACTTTAATGAAGAATATCTTTCATTACTTCTAGTATTGTCAACCATATATTTAAGTGCTTTTATCCCACCTACAACAACCACTAACTCTTTTGCTCTTGTTATACCAGTATAAAGTAGATTTCTGTTCATAAGTAGCGGTGAACCCATGTAGGAAGGTATTATAACAACTGGAAATTCACTTCCTTGACTTTTATGTATTGTTATAGCATATGCTAAATCTAGCTCGTCAAGAAATATGTAATCATAAATCACTTTTCTTTCATCTTCAAATATGACACTTAATGATCTATTTTCTTCATCAATAGAGTCAATAAACCCCATATCACCGTTAAAAACTCCTACACCTTCATTCTCTCCAAATCCGCTTATTCTAGTCCATTTCAATGAGTAATTATTTTTAGTTTGCATTACTTTATCCCCAACTCTAAAAATAATATCTTTCATTTGTTTTTCTTTCTTATCCTTACTCTTTGGATTGAGGATTTCCTGAAGCTTATTGTTTAAGTTTGTTATACCGAGTACACCCTTCTTCATTGGAGATAAAATTTGAATCTGCTTTAACTTATCCCACTTTTTATTAAACTTAGGCAGTCTTGTATTTATTAAGTCAATAACGGTACTGAGTATTAAATCTATTTCTGACTCTTTTATAAAGAAAAAATCTTTATCTTTTTCATTTAACAATGGCATTTCACCTTCATTTATTCTATGGGCATTAGTAACAATCAAACTTTCCCTACCTTGCCTAAATATTTCTTTTAATCTTACTACCTTAGTAAATTCACTCTCTATAAGATCTGCAAGAACATTCCCAGGACCGACTGAAGGAAGCTGATCAATATCTCCAACTATAATAACTCTTGTTCCAACTTTTATAGCCTTTAAAAGGTTATTCATGAGGACTATGTCTATCATAGAAGCTTCATCTACAATAACTACATCTGCCTCTAGAGGAGAGCCTTCATCCTTTGAGAACATAGAAATATCCTCATCATCACTTACCCCCATCTCTAACAGTCTGTGTATTGTTTTAGCTTCTCTGCCGGTAGATTCAGTCATTCTCTTAGCAGCTCTTCCTGTTGGAGCTCCTAGCATCACCCTCATTCCAGCCTTTTCATACATTTCTATTATACATTTTATTATGGTTGTTTTACCAGTTCCTGGACCACCTGTGATAATTTCAATTCCATTAGTAAAAGCACCAACTATTGCATCCTTTTGAGATTTAGCAAAACTTATATCATTCTTACTTTCAAAGGTATCAATTTCAAATTCTAAATCTAAATTAATATTTTGGAAATTACTTATTGCTAGTGTCAGTATCCTATTTGTTATACCTAACTCACAATAATAATAATATAAATTAAATACAGCTTCTATATCATTTATTCTATCTATTTTTATCTTGCCATCCATTGAGCTATCATATATATTTTTTTCTATTACGCTTTTATCTACTGTAAGCACTTCCGAGGATTCTTTGATTAACAACTCTTTAGGCATAAACGTATTACCATTGGCACAAAAATCATTAATAACGTATTTAAGACCGCTCTGTATCCTAAAGGGTGAGTCAACTTCAATACCTAGGGATCTTGCAATCTTATCCGATGTTTTAAATCCTATTCCAGTTATCTCCTCACATAAAACATAAGGATTTTCCTTAACGATATTTATCGAGTTTCCTCCAAATCTCTTATAAATCTTTATACATTGATTTGTTGTAACTCCATGGGCTTGAAAGAAGATCATAATGTTCTTAAGTTCTCTTTGAGATACATAAGATTCAATTATAAGATCTAGTTTTTTCGCTCCTATTCCTTCTATCTCACCAAGACGTTCAATATCGCTATCCATTATTTCTAAAGTTTTTTCACCGAACCTGCTGACAATTTTCTTAGCAGTAATTGGACCTATTCCATAAATTAAGCCTGATGCCAAATACTTTTCTATAGCTTCTACTGTGTTAGGTATTATCTCTTCACATTCTTCAACCTTAAATTGCCTTCCAAATTGCTGATGTAAGACCCAATCACCTTTCAGTTCTAGATTTTGGCCTTCTCCAATATAAGGGATTACTCCTACAATAGTTATAAGGGTCTTATCTGTTTTTATTTTAGCTACAACATATCCATTCTCATCATTTTTATAAACTATTGTATCAACAATGCCTCTTATAACTTCCATTTTATCTCTCCTAGTTTTATTTCACAATATTCTATTATAGATTATATCACAACATACAGTATTTAAATATTTACAGAATAATTTCACTTGTAAATATTGTTGTTTTGCTATAGATGTACCACTTCAATCTGAAAACTTTTTTCAAAACTCCTCTGAATTCTGAGAGTAGAATTTGAAAATACAAATTAAAGCAGGAAGCGGTTCATCTATAAATGTATGCTTTTACAGTATAAAAGGTTAATGATTTTAATCACTATAAAAAATATGTTTAAGTTTCATTTTTATTACATAATTCTACAGTTTCATTTAAGATGTTATACAATTTAAAACTAAGTTTGTTTTTTGTCGCATTATATAAAATGCTATCCAATTTAATAGAATTGTTTAACGGCAAAACAACAAAGTTTCCTATATAGTAAAAAAATAAGTATTTCCCTTTTAAATAGTGTTTCTATAATTTAAATTTAGTATTATTATAAATATGAGGTGATTTAATGTTATTAATAAAAAACTGTAAAATAATTTTCTTCGATAAAATTGAAGAAGGCTCTTTACTTATTGAAGATGGAAAAATTAAAGCTATAAACCCAGAAAACAATATTGATTGCGAGACAATTGATGCAATGGGTCTATACTTATCCCCTGGATTTATAGATGTTCACATACATGGAGCTGGTGGTCACGATACTATGGATGGAACTTATGAAGCTATCAACGAAATATCAAAAACCATCGTACAACACGGAACAACATCCTTCTTACCAACTACCATGACTGTATCAACAGAAGATATAAATAAATCTATTAAAGCTATAACCTATGCAAAAAATAATGGAACTGATGGTGCGAATGTATTAGGTGTACATTTAGAAGGACCATTTATAAGTCCAGAGATGATTGGGGCACAAAATCCTAATTTCATTTTAGCTCCAACAATCGAAAACTTTATGGGCATGGTTGGGGACAATATAGAAACTGTTACTGCAATAACTATTGCACCTGAAGTAGATGGAGCTAAAGAACTTATTAATTTTTTAAAAACTAATGACATTGCAGTATCAATGGGACATACGAAAGCAACTTATTCTGAGGCAATAGAAGGAATTAAAGCTGGAGTCTCTCACTCTACTCACTTATTTAATGCTATGACTCCACTTCATCACAGAGAGCCAGGTGTTGTTGGTGCAATCTTTGATACAGATATTACTACTGAGACTATATCAGATGGTATCCACATCGCATATCCATCGCTTAGATCAGCTTACAAAATCAAAGGAATAAATAAGGTACTTCTAGTTTCTGATGCAATGATGGCATGTTGCATGCCTGATGGAGACTATTCCTTAGGAGGTCAGGATGTAATAGTTAAGAATGGTGCTGCTAGATTAAGAAATGGTGCTTTAGCTGGCTCTATCCTAACACTAGACAGCGCAGTTAGAAACGTTAAGAACAATTCAACTTATCATTTGTATGAAATAATAAGAATGGCATCTTATAATGCCGCAAAACATTGCAAAATTGAAGAGAGCAAGGGTCTTATTAAAGAAGGTTATGATGCAGATTTAGTATTATTTGATGAAAATATTAACATTAGACTATCTATTGTTAATGGAAAAGTTGTATTTGATTCAAATCGATAATTTTTTTATATAAACATATCTATACATCTATACATGTTTGTCCATATATCTTATTTACTAACAATATCTAAAATAAGAATAAAAAAAATGCTGCTTAAAAGCAGCATTTTTCATTATATATATTTCTTTATTTCTTCAACCTTATTTAATTGCTCCCAAGGTAAGCTTACGTCAGTTCTTCCGAAATGACCATATGCAGCAGTTTGCTTAAATATAGGTCTTCTAAGATCAAGATCTCTTATTATAGCACCTGGTCTTAAATCAAATACCTTACCAACGATCTCAACTATCTTATCGTCTCCTATTTTTCCAGTTCCAAAAGTATCTACTTCTATAGAAACTGGCTTAGCTACACCAATTGCATAAGCTAATTCTATTTCTAGTTTATCAGCAACTCCAGCAGCAACTAGATTCTTAGCAACCCATCTTGCTGCATAAGCTGCAGATCTATCAACCTTAGTTGGATCTTTTCCTGAGAAAGCACCACCACCGTGTCTTCCATATCCACCATAAGTGTCAACTATTATCTTTCTTCCAGTTAAACCACTATCTCCTTGTGGTCCACCTATTACAAATCTACCAGTAGGATTTATATAGTACTTTGTATTTTCATCTAATAGGTTTGCTGGTATTACAGCATTTATAACATGTTCTTTTATATCTTTTTCTATTTGCTCTTGAGATACTTCTGGACCATGTTGTGTAGAAACAACAATTGCATCTATTCTAACTGGCTTGTTGTCTTCATATTCAACTGTAACTTGAGTCTTTCCGTCTGGTCTTAGATAGTCTAAAGTACCATTTTTTCTAACTTCACTTAATCTTCTTGATAATCTATGAGCTGAAGCTATTGGCATAGGCATATATTCTTCTGTTTCGTTTGTAGCAAATCCAAACATCATACCTTGATCTCCAGCACCTACTGCTTCAATCTTATCCATTTCACCTTTTTTTGATTCTAATGCTTCATCAACTCCCATAGCAATATCAGCTGATTGTTCGTCTATTGAAGTTAGTACTGCACATGTATCGCAGTCAAATCCATATTTAGCTCTGTCATAGCCTATTTCTCTTACTGTCTGTCTTACGATTTTAGGTATATCTACATAGCAATTAGTAGATATTTCCCCCATAACTACAACCATACCTGTAGTTACTGCTGTCTCGCATGCAACTCTAGCATTTGGATCCTTTTCTAATATAGCATCTAATATCCCGTCTGAAACTTGGTCACAGATTTTATCTGGATGTCCTTCTGTAACTGATTCTGATGTAAATAATCTTTTCATTCAAAACTTAACTGTCTTCTAAAATAAAACAGTTAATTCCTCCCTTCATAAAAAATTATAGTTATTAAAAAATCATTCAGGCTACTGCCGATGATTTTCTTTACGCATCTGCCTTTCTAAGCAAATCACAACAAACCTGGCAGGTGAATATTTTTTACTCTTATTAATAGTGTAAATAAAAATCATAGACTTTTATCCTTAAAGTCTTCACAATGGATGCTTTAAATATTTTTAAGAGCAAAAAAATCTCTTCAAAGAAGAGATTTATAATTTCATCTCTCTTATCTCGCAGCTTATCTGCAGGAATTGGCACCATTGTGTATATCACCGGTTGCCGGGTTTCATAGGGCCCTTTCCCTCCACCTCTCTTGATAAGAGTTACATTATTTAATTATCTTTATTCATACAAAAAAGACACCACTATAAGTGTCTTTTTGGTGGAGGAGAGTGGATTCGAACCACTGAAGCAACTTGCAACAGATTTACAGTCTGCCCCCTTTGGCCACTCGGGAACTCCTCCATAAATGGAGCTGGCAATAGGAATCGAACCTACAACCTGCTGATTACAAGTCAGCTGCTCTACCGTTGAGCCATGCCAGCATATTATTGATTTTTTAAATTAATGGTGGGCACAACAGGGATCGAACCTGTGACCCTCTGCTTGTAAGGCAGATGCTCTCCCAGCTGAGCTATGCGCCCTTAATTTATTATTTTAAAATTGGTGGAGGAGAGTGGATTCGAACCACTGAAGCAACTTGCAACAGATTTACAGTCTGCCCCCTTTGGCCACTCGGGAACTCCTCCCTAATTTTGGAGCTGGCAATAGGAATCGAACCTACAACCTGCTGATTACAAGTCAGCTGCTCTACCGTTGAGCCATGCCAGCATATTATTGATTTTTTAAATTAATGGTGGGCACAACAGGGATCGAACCTGTGACCCTCTGCTTGTAAGGCAGATGCTCTCCCAGCTGAGCTATGCGCCCTTAATTTATTATTTAAAATTGGTGGAGGAGAGTGGATTCGAACCACTGAAGCAACTTGCAACAGATTTACAGTCTGCCCCCTTTGGCCACTCGGGAACTCCTCCATATAAGCTTTAACCAAACTTTCGATAAGTTCAATCTTTGCTGTTTTGTTTTGTCGGTGCCAATCGACAAGGATTAGTATATAATGTTATCTTATTATTTTCAACCCCAATTTAAAGGCATATTCAGTCATTTTTACAATTTACTTTTTATTTTCTACAACTTCCTCCGTATTAATACTAAATGCTACGCTATTCTATATATTATTAATAACTAAAATAATTTATTTCATACCGATATTTTTGTCTTAGATTAATTAATCTCCTATACTCTTCTCAATATATTCTACATCTATATATGGACTGAGTATATTTTTCACTTTTTCGTAATCGTTATACGATAATTTTTTCTTTAATATAGTAAATATATCTTTCGATGCCTCTATTTCATTACTGCTCTTCATATCTTCTTGTATATAATCATAATCCGCGATAGATAGTTTTCGTGATAAATATATTAACTTTGCTTTATCTGCTAGGCTTATTTTATTTAATATTGTATTCTTATCTATCTTGAAAATTGAAACTGTAGGAACAGCTTCTTCTTCAAATATACTACTATCATAACTATCTTCTTGGCTCACATAACCATTGTAATTATTTTCTAATTCCGAATTATTTGAACTTATATTTTGTTTACTTACATCCACATCACTTTTTGCTGAACTATCTATATTAGTATTTATTTTACTTTTATTCTGAGAATTTAATTTATCTTCCAATTTCTTATTAGTCTCATTGTTTTGTGTCTGTTGTTTTTCTTTGCTAATATTGCTCTGTTTAATAGTCAAATTTTGTTTGCTGCTTACTTGTAATTTTTCATAATTATACTTATTGTTTATGACCATTACTTCAACTGAAATAAACGTAATAAAAATAACTATACAACTATATTTTTTTTGTTTCTTATCCATACCTAAGCACCTCCTAATATTAAAAATATTGACAGTATATCAATATTTTATTCTTTTTTAATATTTCATATATTTGCTTCATATAAATTTATTATGAGGGAGGTGGGATAGTGAATAAGATAAAAGTTAATTATAAATCATCACTTGCTTACTACGAGATAGCCTACTTTTTAAAGAACTACATTAAAGATAACACCGTTATAGTCTGTATAGGTACTGACAAATGCATAGGAGACTGCCTTGGCCCATTAGTTGGTACAATGCTGAAAGACAAATTTTTTCCACTTCCTATATACGGCACAATAGCGTCGCCAATACATGCATTAAATCTTGATAGAAAACTAACTGAAATTTACTCAAGCCATCCTAAAGCTTGTATAATAGGAATAGATGCATGTCTAGGAGATTCGAACTCAATCGGTGAAATTCATACAAGAGATTACCCTATTCATCCTGGTAAAGGTGTAGGCAAGACTCTTCCGGACGTCGGTGACGCCTCAATAATTGGCATCGTTGACTCTAGTGAAAATTCTGAGATATTCACCAGTCGATCTATTAGATTAAATTTAATAATGGAGATGGCACAAGTTATTGTTAATTCAATAGTACACGCATACTATTTAAGCAACTTTCAAAAATAAGGCAAAAAAGTTAAAAAGCTAAAAACTATTAAAATATCTAAGTTACAACAACTTGAAAATTTATACTTTTTTAAACATTAAAAGGGACAGAATTATATTCTGTCCCTTTTACTACTCAACAAGTTCAACTTCCATATCCTTATTAAGTTCTAATTTTTCAAAGTTCTTTAAAGCAATGCCTGTCCCCATTGCAACACAGGAAATTGCATCATCTGCTACTCTTACTGAAACACCTGTCTCTGACTCTAAGTATTTATCAAGTCCATGTAATAATGCACCGCCTCCGGTCATTAATATTCCATGTTCTATAATATCAGCTGCTAGTTCAGGCGGTGTTCTCTCTAATACAGAATGAACTGCTTCTAAAATCATCCTTACAGTTTCTTTTAAAGCTATCCTTATTTCCTCTGTAGTTATATCTACAACATCCGGAAGTCCAGTTATTAGGTTTCTTCCTTTTACAGGCATAGTAAGGTTTCTTAAATCCTTAAATGCAGATCCAACATTAATCTTCAAATCTTCTGCAGTTCTTTCACCAATCATAAGCTTATATTTATTTCTTATATATTTAATGATTACTTCATCAAATTTATCGCCAGCAATTTTTATAGAAGATCTTACTACAATGCCTCCTAAAGAAATCACTGCTATATCAGTTGTACCTCCACCAATATCAACAACCATATTACCACTTGGCTTGTTTATATCGATTCCAGCACCTACCGCAGCTGCCAGAGGTTCTTCTATCAAATAGACTGTTCTAGCACCTGAATTTTTCGAAGCATCAATTATGGCTCTTTTTTCTACTTCAGTAGCTTGAGAAGGAACACATACCATGACTTTAGGCGCCGATACTCTTTTCTTTCCACACCCTTTTCTTATAAAATATGTTAGCATTTTTTCAGTCATATCATAGTCTGAAATTACACCGTCTCTAAGTGGACGTACAGCAACAATATTTCCTGGTGTTCTTCCAATCATCTGCCTTGCCTCTTCTCCAACAGCTAATATTTTATTACTGTTTTTGTCTATAGCAACTACAGATGGTTCTTTTAAAACGACGCCTTTATCTTTTATATAAACAAGCACAGTCGCCGTACCTAAATCAATTCCTATATCTGTTCCCATTCCCAAAAACCACATTCCAATTCACTCCTAAAATTCTATTTATACAAACATAATTTGAGTATTTTTTACATAATTTATCATATAAATTATACATGGAATGTGATTAACCTTCAATAGCTTTATACTTTAATTTTGTAGCCTTTCCTCCTCTTATGTGTCTCTCAGCTTTGTTCAAATCCAATATAATCTTTGCTTTTTGAGCAATTACTGGATTAATCTTTGGTAATCTCTCTGTCATATCCTTGTGTATTGTACTTTTGCTCACTCCGAATACTTTTGCTGTTTTCCTAATTGTAGCTTTTGAATCGATAATATACTGTGCAACTTCTAAGACTCTTTCCTCAATGTAGTCTTTCAAAATGCTACCTCCTTAATTAGCTATATTAATAAATATGCACTACTCTTTAACTAAATTACTTTTTCTAAGTATTCAGTCATCTTCTATTTAGAAAATGACTGAATAAAAAATTATTATTTTGCTGCTGTATTAAATTTTATATACTTACTTGGATCAACTTGTTGATCTTTTGAGTCAATTATCTGGAATCCTAAATGTTCAGCATATGACTCAAACTTAAGCATTCTTGCTGTGTCTCCAACTTTACCAATTGTTTGTTTAGCTTTGACTACCTCATCTTTCTTAACAGAAACTTGAGGGTCTAAATTTGTATAAACTGTTTTCATCCCATTTGAGTGTGAAATAACAACATAAGTTCCTACAAATTCATCTCCATTTGCTACCTCAGTAACTTTTCCATCAGCTGCAGCGGTAACTGTAGTGCCCTTCTTAGCATTAATACCTATGCCTTTTACCACTGTGGTCCAAACATTAAAGCCTTTAATTTCAATTGGTTTAGATCCATCTGAAAATACTCTAGATACTGCTCCATCAGAAATAGGATTACTAAAAGTTACTTTTGATGTATTTGTAACAGTCTTAGTATTCGGAACAGTCACTCCAGTCGTATTACTTGAAGTTGCAGGTTTTTTTACTTGTTCTGCATCTGGCATTTGAGTAGTAGACTTATCTGACTCATTTATGTTCATAGCAACGCCACTCTTGTTTGTTTCTGTTGCTGCTTCCTTAGAGTTATTTCTTGCAGTTATTGCTGCAAATGTGGCTACTACACATAAGCACACGAATAGAATTACGTAAAAACCCTCCTTCTTAAAAAAGCTTAAAAATTTGTTATTTTTTTTGTCCATATGAACACCTCCATTAACTAGTCTGTCCTTCCATTACTAAAAAATACATTTTTTCCTATATTTTTTTCATATAAATTCCAACAAAATTCTACAAAATATTAATAAACAGTTAGGCAAAAAAAAATTGAGCAATACATATATTTCTAGTATTGCCCAATTCTATTGCTCTAATGCCATGAGAAATAGTGTTTTTATATTTAGAATCTAAGGACTGAAGTAGCCTTTCTGCCATAGTGAATGGATTTTAATTTAAGGGGTTCTCTATTTTGATTTAACATCTTTCATACCAAGTATATCAATTCCGGTATAATAGTGTTTTAATATCTTCTTGTAATCATCTCCCAATTCAGCCATGGCGTTTGCTCCCCATTGGCTAAGTCCAACCCCATGCCCATATCCAATGCAATTAAATACTATCTTTCCATTGGAATAAGATATGGAAAAGTTTGTTGAATTTAATGAAAGTAACTTTCTAAACTCCGTACCTTTAACAATAGCTTTTCCTATTGAAATCTCATTTACGCCTCCTCCCTCTGTTCTAGAAAGAATTTTTAATTGAGATTTCAATGAAGATTTTTTAAGCCCAGCATCTTTATAATTAGCATTTATTAAACTAGTAAATTTATCATAAGTAAAAGAAATCGTACTTTTGTATTTTGTAGCCTTATCTTCTCCTGGGCTATCAACCGAAACTAAATAAGGTATATCATTACCGAATACCTCTTTTGAGCTTTCAGTTTTGCCTGAACTAACAGCAAAATATTGTGGATTCATAACTATAGAACCATTATAAGAAAGAACTTGTCCTTTAGTGCTATCAACTGCTTGTACAATTTTATTCCAATATGCATCCGCTTTATCTTTATCCCATTGATTCATCTTACTATTCTTATCTATATATACTTGGCAATGTGTTGAATCACATATATCACCACCATTTGCCTGAGAACACTTATTTATCACTCTTGTAACAGCAAAAGTTCTTGCAGCTACTGCTTGAGCCTTTAATGCTTCTAAATTGAAATTAACAGGCATTTCAGCTGCCACTACACCATATAAATATTGTTCTAGATCCATCTCTTCGATCTTCTTAGTATCAGTTCTAAATACCCTTATTTTATTAACGCTTATAGTATTGCCATCCGCAACCTGATTCTTATCATAAATAAAGTTCTTAATATTTGATATATTTTTATTAAAATTACTACTGCTCCCTTGTAATAAGGAAATCGAAATAGGTATAAGAAAGCAAACAAAAAATACTACTCCAAAGCCCCAGATATATCTTTTATTTATTCCGTTACCAACTCTCATAAGCTCCTCCTAAAATTTATGTTAGCATTAAAACGCAGCCTCCTATTTTTTTGCCCTTAGTAGATATTTTTTCTTATACTAAATTTATATGCTTTGAAGAACATATTATTACTTTTTATACTTTTCAATACAGCAAAAATAAAACTCAGATTACTTAAAGAGTAATCTGAGTTTTATTGAATTGATAGGTTAATTATTCAATTTAAATTCATTAAATAAAACTGGAATATATTAATCTGCGGAATATCTTTCTATTGCTGCTCCTATTGATCTTAATTTTCTTTCTATTTCAACATAACCTCTATCAATATGGTATATATCTGTTATATCTGTTTCGCCTTCCGCAGCTAATCCAGCTATTATTAATGCTGCACCAGCACGTAAATCTGTTGCCTTAACCTCACAACCTGTAATCTTAGGAACACCTTCTATGAGAGCAGTTCTTCCATCAATTTTTACATTTGCTCCCATTCTAGATAGTTCAGAAACGTGCATAAATCTGTTTTCAAATACCGTTTCGGTTATAACACTTACTCCATTAGCAAGAGCTAATAGACTCATCATTTGAGCTTGCATATCGGTAGGAAATCCTGGGTATGGCATAGTTTTAATGTCTACAGATTTTATTATATTTCTTCCATCAACTACTATACTCTGTTCTTCTTCTGAGATTTCAATCTTTACTCCACTTTCTTTAAGCTTTTCTATCACTGGTCTTAAATGTTCTTCATTTGTGCCTATTACTTTAATTTTACTATGTGTTATAGCACCTGCAATCATGTAAGTTCCTGCTTCAATACGATCATATATTGGAGTGTGCTCTGTTCCTTTAAGATTATCGACACCCTCAATTATTATTTTTCCTCTTCCAGCACCATCAATCATAGCACCCATTGAATTCAAGAAATCAGCTAAATCTTTAATTTCTGGTTCTTCAGCTGCATTTTCTATTATTGTAGTTCCTTTTGCAAAAACTGATGCCATAATTATGTTTTCTGTAGCACCGACTGATGGAAAATCTAGATATATCCTATTTCCTATAAGTCTTTTTGCCTTAGCTTCTACATATCCATGGCCAATTTCTATATCTGCACCAAGTGCTTTAAACCCTTTAAGATGTAAATCTATAGGTCTGCTTCCTATATTACATCCTCCAGGTAATGAAAGTTTACAATATCCTAACCTAGATAGCATTGGTCCCATAATAAGAAATGAAGCTCTCATCTTTTTAACTAAATCATTATTCGCATTTATAGGTTTTATATTACATGAATCAACAGTTATAGATTGGTTTATTTTATCTAAAGATATATTGCATCCAAGTTCCTGAAGTACATTACATATTACATATACATCTTCAAGCATAGGTGCATTATTTATTTTAACTTTGTCATTGCCTAATATACTTGCTGCAATTATCGGAAGAACAGAATTTTTTGCTGCACTTACTTTTATTTCACCTGATAGTTCATTCCCACCCTTAACTCTGATTTTATCCATATTATCCTCCATTAACCTTGTTAGTATGTTATAAAAATTATTGGTGTACCAATAATTAAGTATGTTCCTTTATCATTTTCACTAATAGCATAGTTTACGGCTGTATTGTCTTTTAATCTTGCTACACCAGTAAAACCTGAATTTAGCTTAATAGTCTCCACATCTGCAGCTCCACCATACTTAACAAGGGCTCTTTCTGTTAATTCTATGTTATTTTTAATGCTATCTGTAATTATCTTGCCCTTAACATAGCTAAAATATTGTACATCCATCGAGTCATCATATAGTACTTTTTCTAATTGTTTCTTTAAAGTATCTATCTCATTTTTATTATCTGTGGCTATAGATGTTGCTGAAACCATAGTAATATTGTTTTCAACACTCGCAAATATTTCATAAGCTATATTATCTTTTTTGAAAGTTATATCAAAGTAGCTTGGTTCAATCTCTTTAGATACTATAACGTATGAGCTACTTACATTAGTAAAAATATTTTGGTAAATCTCATTCATATTTTTCTTTGACTTATATTGTACTTTTACACCACACTCGATAATTTTTGCTGAATTTTCTTTGAGTATATTATTAGATATTGAACCATAGTCAACACTTACACTTTGGCACAATAAACCAAAAGAAAATATCAATAGAATAGCTGATAATAAAGAATACTTTATCCTCATAACATCCCGCCCTTTCTATTTGATTATTGTCCAAGTTCCATGCTTTTATTCAATATAATTCCATTTTTTCCTTTGTACTACTATTTGATTAGCATTAATAAAATAAAGCATATAAAGATTTTACAAGCTTAACTCTGCTTGAATATTAATAGATATATTATTAATATATCTATTTTGGTAAAAAGTGTGAATATTACATTAAATGTCATTTACATTAATTCATATTTCTTTGTAGATTTAGTTTTTCTTAATTAATCATAAATTATATAAGTTAAAATAATATTTATTTAATTTTAGAAAACAAAAAAAAAACGCTAAAATTATTTTTTAGCGTTTTTGCTCACAGGAAAAAGCAAGCCATCAATTGACTTGCTTTTTAAGAGTTTATTTCTTTATCTGCAATCTAGCCATAGCTCTTGCTAAGGCTACTTTTGCTCTATAAACATCTACATCTACAGAACCCTGTAATCTCTTTTCTGCTCTTTCTTTAGCTTGCTGAGCTCTAGCAGCATCTATTTCTTCAGGCCATTCAGCAGAATCGCAAGCAAAAATTAGCTCATTATCCTTAAACTGAACAATTCCTGTAGAAGTAACCACAGAATACTCTTTATTATTAGCATCAACAAACTTAGTTACTGTAGGTACTGTATTTGTTATATAAGCAATGTGATTTGCGTAAACCTCAAATTCACCATCACTATTTTTCGAAAGAATCTTAATAACATCTCCAGAGAATATTTCTCTATTAGGAGTAATTAAATGTAAATTGAATGTATTCATAATTAATCTCCTCTATGTGTCCTAATTAGGACATCTTCTTAGCAGCTTCTATAGCTTCGTCAATTGATCCTACGAATAAGAAAGCTGACTCAGGAAGATTATCATGTTTTCCTTCAAGTATTTCTCTAAAACCTCTTATAGTTTCAGCAATTGGAACGTATTTTCCTTGCATTCCTGTAAATTGCTCAGCAACTGTAAATGGTTGTGAAAGGAATCTTTGAACCTTTCTAGCTCTTCCAACTATTAATTTATCTTCTTCTGAAAGTTCATCAACACCAAGAATTGCTATGATATCTTGTAATTCTTTATATCTTTCAAGTATATGCTTAACTTTTGAAGCAACATCGTAATGTTCCTTACCAACAACTCTTGGATCAAGAATTCTTGAAGTTGAGTCTAGTGGATCAACTGCAGGATAGATACCAAGTTCTGATATACTTCTTGATAAAACTGTTGTTGCATCAAGATGTGTAAATGTTGTTGCTGGAGCTGGGTCAGTTAAGTCATCGGCAGGAACATAAACTGCTTGAACAGATGTAATTGATCCATGCTTTGTTGATGTAATTCTTTCCTGTAAAGCACCCATTTCAGTAGCAAGAGTTGGTTGGTATCCAACGGCAGAAGGCATTCTTCCAAGAAGCGCTGAAACTTCTGATCCAGCTTGAGTAAATCTAAATATATTATCTATAAATAAAAGTACGTCTTGACCTTGATCTCTAAAATACTCAGCCATTGTAAGTCCTGTAAGAGCAACTCTCATTCTTGCTCCAGGTGGTTCATTCATTTGACCGAATACTAGAGCAGTCTTGTTGATAACCCCTGATTCCTTCATTTCAGATAGAAGGTCATTACCTTCTCTTGATCTTTCACCAACACCTGTAAATACTGATAATCCACCGTGTTGCTTTGCTATATTATTTATAAGTTCTTGTATAAGAACTGTCTTACCAACACCTGCACCACCGAATAGACCTATTTTTCCTCCTCTTTGATATGGAGCTAATAAATCTATTACCTTTATTCCTGTTTCAAACATTTCTGGTTCAACAGATTGTTCTGCAAAAGTTGGAGCTGGTCTATGGATTGGGTAGTTAAATTCACTTGTAACATCCCCTTCTTGATCCATAGTTTTTCCTAAAACATTAAATAGTCTTCCTAAAACATTTTGACCAACTGGAACTGTAATTGGTTTTCCGCTATCAACAGCATCCATACCTCTTCTTAGTCCTTCTGTAGCTTCCATAGCTATTGCTCTAACTATATCGTCTCCCATATGTTGTTCAACTTCTGCTATTACTGTACGGTCTCCCATAGCGATTTCAATAGCATTGTATATATTAGGAAGTGCATCTGTATCAAACTTTATATCAATAACAGGTCCTATAACCTGAACTACTTTTCCTATACTGCCAGGCATTAGTATACCTCCTCACTATTTTTGCGCACTTGCTCCACTTACTATTTCAGTAATTTCTTGAGTAATAGCGCCTTGTCTTATTCTATTATATTTAATATTATATGCATCCAAAAGATCATTAGCATTCTTAGTAGCTCCGTCCATCGCTTGCATTCTTGAATTTTGTTCACTTGTCTTAGAATGAAGTAATGAATTAAGAAGTTTCCCTCTAAAATATACATCAAATGTATTTTCAACAACTGAGGAACTATTAGGTTCTATTAAGAAATCATTTCTTTTTGCATCTTTGTCTTCATTTCTATCTACTGGTAAAAGTTTATCAACAGTTACTAATTGTTTAACTGGTGAATAAAAATGAGTATATACTACATTAACTTCGCCAACTTCATTGTCTTTATATAACCTTAAAGCATGCTCAACTACAGTCTTAGCCTCTTTAACAGTAGGTACATCTGGAATTTGAACATATTCAGCTATTGTCTCAAAGCCATATTTTTTTACATAAGATATGCCTTTTTGACCAACGACCATAACAACATTATTTAAAGTATCATAACCAGCTACTTCATGCAATTTAGAAGCTACACCATGATTGAAGCCTCCGCACAGACCTGAATCTGAAGAAAGCACAATATAAAGTTTTTTAGCCGATTTGTTTCCCTTTATGTAACTACTGTTATTATCATCATCTATAGACTTTATCAACTCGTCTGCAACTTTCTGGATAGAATTAAAATATCTATTATTGGTTTCCAATTCCATTCTAGCTTTTCTTAGTTTAGAAGTGGCAACAAGTCCCATGGCTTTAGTTATCTTTTTGGTGTTGGTTACTGACTTAATTCTTCTTTTTATATCTAAAAGTCCAGCTCCTGCCATCCATTCCACCTCCTAAAAGATTGCATAGCTTAAAAAAGCTATGCTAAAAATATCTTCTTAAATTCTGCTATTGCTTGCTCAAGGTTTGATTTAATTTCATCAGTTAAAACTTTACCTTCAGCAATTGACTTTGGAATATCTCTATGATGTGTATCAATATATTCTAAGAAGTCTTTTTCAAACGCTTTTATATCAGATACTTTTATATCAGATAAGAAGTCATTTACAGCAGCATAAAGGATTATTATTTGCTTCTCAACATCCATACCTGAATATTGATCTTGCTTTAATACTTCTATTAGTCTCTTACCTTTTTCAAGTCTTCTTTGAGTATCCTTATCAAGGTCAGAACCAAATTGAGCAAAAGCTGCAAGTTCTCTATACTGAGCAAGTTCTAGTCTTAATGTACCTGAAACTTGTTTCATAGCTTTTATTTGTGCATTACCACCAACTCTGGAAACTGACATACCTGAGTTAACCGCTGGTCTTTGACCTGCATTGAATAGCTCTGACTCAAGGAATATCTGACCATCTGTTATTGATATAACATTTGTTGGGATGTAAGCAGTGATATCACCAGCTAGTGTTTCTATTATAGGAAGTGCAGTTAATGAACCTCCACCATTCTTAGCAGACAATTTTGCCGCTCTTTCAAGTAATCTTGAGTGAATGTAGAAAACATCTCCTGGATAAGCTTCTCTTCCTGGTGGTCTCTTAAGTAATAATGACATTGTTCTGTAAGCTACAGCATGCTTAGTTAAATCATCATATACTACTAATACATGTTTTCCTTGATTCATAAAGTATTCACCCATTGAACATCCAGCATATGGAGCTAGATATTGAAGTGGTGCTGAATCAGATGCTGTTGATGCTACAACTATTGTGTAGTCCATTGCTCCCATTTCAGTAAAAGTGTTAACTATATGAGCAACTGTAGATTGTTTCTGACCTATAGCTACATATATACATATAACATCTTTACCTTTTTGGTTAAGAATTGTATCTATAGCTATAGCAGTCTTACCAATTTGTCTATCTCCGATTATAAGCTCTCTTTGACCTCTTCCGATTGGAATCATTGAGTCTATAGCTTTTATACCAGTTTGAAGAGGTTCATTAACTGAACTTCTATCAATTATAGTTGGTGCTGGAGTTTCTATTGGTCTATAACCATCATTTTTTATTGGTCCTTTAGCATCTATTGGCATACCTAATGAATTTACAACTCTTCCAATTAAGGCATCTCCTACTGGAACTTCAACTATCTTACCAGTTCTCTTAACAACGTCTCCTTCTTTGATTCCTTCTTCAGAACCTAGAAGAACGCATCCTACGTTATCTTGTTCCAAGTTTTGAGCCATTCCATAGACATTGTTAGGGAATTCAAGAAGTTCACCTGCCATGCAATGATCCAAACCGTAAACTCTAGCAATACCATCACCGATTTGAATAATTGTACCTGAATCTACAGTTTCGATTTGCTTTTCGTATTTTTCTATTTCTCTTTTAATTATAGATGTTATCTCTTCCGGTTTAATATTCATGGATTCACCTCTATTCTCTCTTAAGCATTAAGGCCTTCATTTCATCAAGCTTTAGCTTTATCGTTCCGTCAATAACGTCATTTCCAACCCTAACGTAAAGTCCACCTATTATGCTCTTATCGATCTCTTGCTCGAATATAATATTTTTATCATATTTCTTTTCAAGCTTTTCTTTTAAACTTCTTAATTGTTCATCTTCTAAAGGAATTACACTTTTCACGTTTGCGATAAGTGTATTATTTCTTTCTAGATAGATTTTTTCCATCTGATCTAGTTTTTGTCTTAGATAAAGAATTCTATCCTTTTCTATTAATATTAATAGAAAAGAAAGCAACTCATCATCAATTTTTCCTTTAAATATATTAATAAAAGTATTTTTCTTTTTTCCAGTACTGATTTGCGGATGTTTAATAACTTCAAAAAATTCAGGATTATTGTAAACTAAATCGCAAATTTCCCTAAGATCTTGAAGATATTCTTCAACTTTTCCTTTTTCTTCTGCTACTTTATAAAGAGCAAGTGCGTATCTCCTATCTAAATATTCATACATAATTAGATACCTACCTTAGCAATAAAGTCATTTATAAGCTTTCTGTGTTTATCTTCATCAATACTTTCTTCTAGAGCTTTAGTTGAAATAAGTACTGCTAGATCAACAACTTGATCTCTGATTTCTTGCTCTGCTTTCTCTTTTTCTCTTTTTATTTCTACAGTAGCTCTATCTAATATAGTTTGAGCTTCAGTTTTTGCTTGATCCACAATTTCTTCATATACTTTATCTGCTTTATGCTTTTGGGATTCAGTAAGTTTCTTTGCTTCATCCTTAGCAGATCTTAAAATTCTTTCATTCTCTAATAATAAAGTTCTAGCTTTTTCTGTGTCTTCATCGGCACTATCAAGTTTTGATTGTATATCGTTTTGTCTGTCTTCTATTACCTTTCCAATCTTTCCAAAGAAAAAGTGTCTCATAAAAGCATATAGAATCAAAAGATTAATTAACGCCGCCAAGACATGTAACCAGTCTATCTCCAACATCTACATCTTAGCCTCCCTTCGGAGCAAAACTAATTATAATTATATTAAGAATTCAAATAATAATTGTTTGCCTTAATACAAATTTAAAAAATTATTTTGCAACAAATATTAATAATATAGATACTAATAGTCCATAAATAGCTGTAGTTTCTGCGAATGCAGCACCAATTAATAATGTAGTTGTTATCTTACCGCTTAATTCAGGTTGTCTTGATATACCTTCTACAGCCTTACCTGTAGCTATACCAATACCAACTCCTGCTCCAATACCTGCTAACGCAGCAATACCTGCTCCTAAATACTTAATATACTCCATTTAAAAAATCCTCCTTTAGTGTGTTTTTAATGTTCAACAACCATTTTTATGTTTATCATGGTCAACATTACAAAAATGACCATTTGTATAAACCCATCGAATAAGTCAAAGTATCCGTGAAAAATCACTGGAATACCTATTTGAGCAAGCCAACCAAAGTTGTGCAATGCTTGATAAATTAAGTCAACTAGAACAGTTGCAGCTAAAATATTACCAAAAAGTCTCAGACTTAATGAAACTGGTAAAATAGCTCTTTCTAAAATATTTAGAGGTACCATCGGCCAAAATGGCTTAGCATATCCACCTATATAATGACCTAGTCCTAATCTCTTAATTCCAGTTACATGAATTAAAATAAAAGTCATAAGTGAAAATGAAACAACTGTACTAAAATTTACTGTTGGTGGCTGTAGACCCAATAGTCCTACTAAATTTAACGTTAAAAGATAAATTGCTAAAGTTCCTATATATGGTACAAAACTTTTAAAGTTTTCACCCATATTGTCTACTACAGTACTAGTTGCAAACTCATAAAGCATTTCAGCTACAGTCTGCTTCTTATCTGGAACTTTTTTAAGATTTCTTGTAGCTATTATACATATTGCAGCAAGAATAACTATAACAATCCATTCAATAACCAAATCTAAAGTTATATTGAATGTAAGTCCCCCTATTGGCAACTTGTAAATTACAATAGGATCTAATCCTTCCAACCTAATCACTTCCTTTCCTATTTATAAACCAATATAAAATAATACCTAAAAACTGAGCAAATGTACCCAGTATATAGGTTAGTAAACGAGTATAATCATTAATAAATAAAAAAGCTAGTGCAATAATGATTATAAATTGGAATATGTATCCTATATAAGCGGCTACCACTCTTTTAGCTTTTGAAAAATTCAACAGAGTATGTATAGTATAACCTTTAATAACAAAAGTTATCGACGAAATCATAATACCTGTAAGAAATGCAAATGCTAGATTCTTATTATAAAATTTCGTAAGAATAAGTGCTACACTTAACCCTACAAGTAAGTTAAATTTAAAAACTCCGAAAATAAATTTGGTTAATGATTGATTCATATTATTCTCCTATAATCTCAAGCACGAAATTATTATATTACTGTATGTCCTTACTTTAAAGTTTTGATTTCGTTCTTAAATAGCTTATTTAAGCTAAATAAGTGAAATTATCTCTTAGTAATTCATTAATACGTCCTATATCTCTTGGAAATTTAGTTTTTCTTTTTTTACGCAATATATATTATTTAATCAATCATTTTTCCGAATATTTAGAAATATATTTTTTTCTACAATATAGACTGTGATAACATTTTCAAAACCACATTTAATACACTTTATTACATAAAGTTTTTTGCAAAGCATTGTTTTTTATATCTTTTTTGAATTATATTAAACTTTTCCGAATATTAATATTAAAATCTTTTAACACAATTGAATAAACATTATTATAATTATTCAAAATTTTTTTTGCTCTATTGAACCATTCATCACTAAAATCACTTGTAACATGCTTTATTTACTGGATTGTTCCCTATTATGCATAATAAAAGCTCTAAAATTCATTGAATTTTTGCATAATTTTTCTTGCAATTTAATCTTTATAATTTCTTAAATGAGTTTCTTAAATTGATTAAATCATCTCAGCTAAGCTATTTACACTATTTTTACTTAAATTCACTCTTGAATAAATTACTTTTCCATACTAAAAGGATTCTTTTACTTTGTAAGTTATGTAACTTAGCTTTTTAAATATATTTCAACTCATAATTATTCTATATATTTTTATTCTATTTATTCATAATATGAAGAACTTATTTTAATAAAAATACTAATATTTAAAATACAAAAACAAAATAAACTAACCCCCATAGAAATATTGTAATTTTTTAGAATAAAAAAGTCGCTGAAGCGACCTTTTTAAGTGAGCTTTTTTAACGCGTCTGCCTTTCCGAATGTATATGAGGAAACTTACAGGCGAATAAGTTTTATTTTCTTACTGTATAGCCATAAAAAACTTATAAAATCATTGAAATATCTAGGTTTAGATACCTTGAGAATTTTATAATTTCCTTTACAGTAAAAAACAGCCCTATAAAGGGCTGTTTTCACTATACTCTTTCTACTATTAAAGCTGTTCCTAATCCCCCACCGATGCATAGAGTAGCTAAACCTTTTTTAGCTTCTCTTTTTTCCATTTCGTGAAGTAATGAAACAAGTATTCTTGCACCTGAAGCTCCAACTGGGTGTCCTAATGCTATAGCGCCACCATTTACATTAACTTTGCTCATATCAAAGTTTAAGTCTTTAGCAACAGCTAAACTTTGTGAAGCAAAAGCTTCGTTAGCTTCTATTAGATCTAAATCTTCTACTGTTAAGTTAGCAATCTCTAATGCTTTCTTAGTAGCATGGAATGGACCATATCCCATTATTGTTGGATCAAGACCTTTTGATCCGTAAGATACTATCTTAGCTAATGGTTTGATTCCTAATTCTGCAGCTTTTTCTGCACTCATTACAACAAACGCTGCAGCTCCATCATTTATACCTGAAGCATTACCTGCAGTTACTGTTCCGTCCTTCTTAAATGCAGGCTTAAGTTTACCTAATGATTCAGCAGTTGTTCCGAATCTTGGGAACTCATCAGTATCGAATACTTTTGGCTCTCCTTTTCTTTGAGGAATTACAACTGGAACTATTTCATCTTTAAATCTTCCTTCTTTTACAGCCTTTTCAGCTTTTTGTTGTGATGCAGCTGCAAAAGCATCTTGTTCTTCTCTAGTAAGATTCCATTGTTCTGCTATATTTTCAGCAGTAATACCCATGTGATAGTTGTTGAAAGCATCAGTTAATGCATCATTAATCATAGAATCGACCATTTTACCATCGCCCATTCTTTGACCAAATCTTGCAGTCTTAAGTAAATATGGAGCTTGAGACATACTTTCCATACCACCAGCGATAACTACATCAGCATCTCCAGCTTTAATCATTTGAGCTGCTAAACTAACTGCTCTTAAACCTGATCCACATACCTTATTTATTGTCATAGCTGAAACTTCTACTGGAAGACCTGCCTTTATAACCGCTTGTCTTGCAACGTTTTGACCAAGTCCAGCTTGAATAACATTACCCATTATAACTTCATCAACTAAAGCTCCATCTACTCCAGCTCTATTTAATGCTTCTTTTATAACTGTTGCTCCTAAATCTACAGCTGGAACGTCCTTTAGTGCTCCACCAAATGAACCAACCGCAGTTCTAACTGCACTTGCAATAACAACTTCTCTCATGAAAATTACCTCCTAGGTTTATTTATTATTAGACAATTTTTTATCAATATTTAACTTCTTTATTTATTATAACTATTTTTCATATATTTATCAATAGTTATTGTTAAAAAAAACACAATCTAAAATGTAGTTATTATTTTTACTAATCATTCTATCAATTGGCAATTTAACACAAAGTAAATATTTCATTTACTTATATCTTTAGGCAACATAAGCTAATCTACTACTTATCAATATTAATATTAATTAAAATATTAGAACTTTAAACATGTTCTTTTTGAACTAAAAAATATTTATATACTTTGTTTCATATTTTTCCCTATATATAAGTATAATTATGTAGCAAAAATATTGCCTTTGAATATATTAAACATAAAATTAAAAAGGAAGCAGTAAAATCACTACTTCCAGTTAAAAAAATAACAAGTTTAAAATTCTTCCACTTTTTCTGAAGTTACATTAAAATACTTTAATATAGCCTTAACTATTCTTTGAGATGCTTTTCCATCACCATATGGGTTTATTGATCTACTCATCTCATTATATGCTTCATCATCATTTATCAAAGCACTGGCTTCTCTTACTATTGCATCTACATCAGTACCAACTAGCTTTACTGTACCAGCTTCAACAGCTTCTGGCCTTTCAGTTACATCTCTAAGAACTAGCACCGGTTTTCCTAGATGAGGAGCTTCTTCTTGAAGTCCACCTGAATCCGTCATCACCATAAAGCTCTTATTGATTAGATTGTGAGTTTGCTTTGTATCTAGAGGAGGAAGAAGGTGGATTCTTTCTTTCCCTTCAAGTTTACTAAAAACAACATCCTTAACAACTGGATTTAAATGAACTAAATATACAAGTTCTACATCTTTATTTTCTGCAACTATCTGATTTAATGCATCACAAATATTTTCAATTCCTTCGCCCCAGTTTTCTCTTCTATGAGCAGTAATCATTATTACTTTCTTATTTTCAAAATCTATATAGTTAAGCTCTTCATGTTCAAAAACATAATTACTTTCAACTGTATGCTTCATAGCATCAATTACAGTATTACCTGTTACATATATATCTTCTTCATTTATTCCTTCTCTAAGAAGATTGTTTTTTGAGCCCTTAGTAGGAGCAAAATGCAAATCTGCTATAGCCCCTGTCAACTTTCTATTCATCTCTTCAGGAAACGGAAAGTACTTGTCAAAAGTTCTAAGACCCGCTTCAACATGCCCAACTTTAATTTGCTTATAAAACGCAGCAAGCCCACCAGCAAAAGTTGTTGTTGTATCTCCATGTACTAGTATCATATCTGGTTTTTCAGCCTCAAACACCTCTTCAAGACCTTCTAATACCCTATTAGTTATACCTGTTAAAGTCTGCTTAGTCTTCATTATATTTAAATCATAATCTGGCACTATATCGAAAAGTTCAAGTACTTGATCAAGCATTTCTCTATGTTGAGCCGTTACACACACCTTAGAAACTATATTGCTATTCTTCTCCAATTCTTTAACTAATGGAGCCATCTTAATTGCTTCAGGTCTTGTTCCAAATATAGTCATAATCTTTATAGTATTCAAATTTATTCCTCCTAAATCAAACACTGAAAATTTGAACATTTTTAATACACTGAAATTGTCATTGTTTTAATTATCCAAAACTAATTTATGCCGATATAAATTCCCTATACCTACATATTATAATTATGTACCTTTTAACTCTTTGTATATTGAAAGCAAAAATTTTAATATCCTGTTTGTGCACTAAGAGAATCATCATTGTTTATCCACTCATCTACATAAACAATCCTAAATTCATTTTTAGTATCCCTTATAACAACCATCTCAATCCCTGCATTTATAATTAGCCTTTTACACATTGCACATGAATTAGCATCTTTTACAAATTCACCTGTATTTGCATCTTTACCTACTAAATATAATGTAGCACCAATCATATCTTTTCTAGAAGCACTTATTATTGCATTTGCTTCACTATGAACACTTCTACAAAGTTCATAATGGGTACCTCTTGGCACATTAAGTTCTTCTCTTCTGCATTTTTTTAAATCAATACAATTAGTTCTCCCTCTTGGTGCTCCAGTATATCCAGTAGAAATTATTTCATCATTCTTTACTATTATAGACCCATAATTTCTTCTTAAACAAGTTCCTCTTTCCAGAACAGTTTCTGCAATATCCAAATAATAATTATGTTTATCTCTTCTATCCATTATACTCCACCCCAAATTAGTAAAAAGGGCAAAAACGCCCTCTTACTTAGTACCAAACAATCTATCTCCAGCATCTCCAAGTCCTGGAACTATATAACCATGTTCATTTAACTTTTCATCTATGGCAGCAACATAAACATCTACATCAGGATGAACGCTAGTTACATGTTTAATTCCTTCTGGCGATGATATTAAGCACATAAGTCTAATGTTCTTACCACCCTTATTTTTCAAAAGAGTTATTGCATCAGCAGCAGATCCTCCTGTTGCAAGCATAGGGTCTACAACTATTATATCTCTTTCTGCTATGTCTTGAGGTAATTTACAGAAGTATTCAACTGGTTGTAAAGTCTCTTCATCTCTATATAATCCAATATGACCTACTTTTGCAGCTGGTATTAGCTTAAGCATCCCATCAACCATTCCTAGCCCAGCTCTAAGAATAGGTACTATTGCAACTTTTTTACCTGATAACATGTTGCATTTTGTTTTACAAATAGGCGTTTCTATTTCTACCTCTTCCATTTGAAAGTCTCTTGTAACTTCATATGCCATAAGCATTGAAACTTCTGAAACTAATTCTCTGAAGTCCTTTGATCCAGTATGTTTATCTCTTATAAATGCCAACTTGTGTAATATTAACGGATGTCCAATTTGTGTAACTTTACTCATAAAAAAATTCCTCCAATATTATTTGTTATATTTTTTTTCTATATCAGCTATTTTATTTATTCTTGTTGCATGTCTTCCACCTTCAAATTCAGCCGAAAGGAATGTATCAACAATATCTAAAGCTAAACCAGTACCAACTACTCTCTCACCCATTGCTAAAATATTAGCATCATTATGTTGTCTTGTAGCATGAGCACTAAAAGTATCAGCACAAACTGCAGCTCTTATTCCAGGAACCTTATTTGCAGCTATAGAAATTCCAATACCAGTGCCACAAATTAATATACCAAAATCAAACTGTTTTGTCACTACTGCTTCTGCAACTTGAATGGCATAATCTGCATAATCACAAGAACCTTCAGTTAATGTACCAAAATCCTTTATCTCTATTCCTTTTAATTTTAAGTGTTCTATGACTTCCCCCTTAAGTCTGAATCCGCCATGATCACTTCCAATTGCTATCCTCATAATTGCACCTCCAAAATTTATAAAAAAAGAAGACTAAAGCATTAAAAAATGCCTTTATCTTCCTTTATTTTTATCAATACTTTACCTATTATATTTTTTAATTGATCATATGTTTTTGAATAGACGTCAATAGAACCACCGTATGGATCTGAAATTTCACCCTTTACGCCAGCATATTCACATAATGAAAATACATTATTAGATTTTTTAGGAGAATTTGAAGCTATTAAATCTCTCATATAGTTAGTCATAGTCAATATTAAATCAGCATTATTTATCATATCAGAAGTGAGTTGCACTGCTGACCTTTTGCTAATATCATGAGATAGATTATTCATGACTAAACTAGCAGAGTGTTTGGAAGTCTTACTACCAGGAACAATTGAAATTCCCGCTGAATATGCTCTTACACCATCTATATCACAGATGCTATTAAATATAGCTTCAGCCATACAACTTCTACAAGTGTTACCTGTACACACAAAAAGAATATTCATACTTCCCTCCAATTTAAGCTTTTATTATATCAAACCCAGCAGCTTTTCTTAATCTATTCATTATAGCAAGGCCCATACCATCTTCAGTAAATGCTTCACTAATAATGTAATCTACTGCTGAATCATCAAACTTTCTTAATGTTTCAAAAAGATTTTTAGCTACTTCCTCAATATTATTTCTACTTCCAAGAGAAATAATATTTCCTTGTTTATATAAGTTTTTAGTTTCTTCCGTAGCCATAATACCAACTTGAAACCCTTTTTCTATATAATTTTGCACTATTTCATTTATTTTTTCAACACTTTTTTCTAAAGAACCTTCAACTATTGAAACCTTAGCCTTAGGTGCATAGTGTCTATACTTCATACCTGGAGCCTTGGGTTTAATATCTTCTGATGGTTTCTTCATAATCGCAGCATCTATATACACCTCAGGATCTACTTCTCTAAGCATTTCTAAAGTTATACCGCCTGGTCTTAACACGCAAGGCGGAGTCACTGTACAATCAATTATAGTGGATTCTAAGCCTACATTGCTTTCATTTCCTCCAATTATAAAGTCAACCTTCTCATTTAGATCTTCAATACATCTATATATATCAGTAGGACTAGGCCTACCGGATATGTTCGCAGATGGTGCAGCAATAGCAGTTTCAGAAAACTCTATAAGTTTAAGTGCTAATTTATCCTCTGGCATCCTTATTCCAATGGTGCTAAGTCCCGCTGAAGTAATATCTGGCACAATCGGCTTTTTATTGAACAAGATAGTAAGTGGTCCTGGCCAAAACTTATCCATTAGTTTTTCTGCCACCTTTGGAACATCTTGAGCATACTTTTCTACATTTTTACTTGCAACATGAATAATAAGCGGGTTATCTTGAGGTCTTCCCTTAGCAATAAATATTTTTTTTACCGCATTCTCGTTTAAAGCATCCGCTCCAAGCCCATAGACAGTTTCAGTTGGGAAAACTACCGTTCCACCACTTTTTATGCATTCTGCTGCTCTTTTAATATCATCTACACTTTCTTCAACATTATTAATTATTTTTACTTCAGTTTTCAAAACAATTCACTTCCTCTAGATCTTAAATCTCAAGTTGGCCTCTTGCAATCTTCACATTCTCTATACTTAGATCTGTATATACCGCTTTGACACAATTTCTATACACCAAATCTAATAGCTGATATTTTAAGAGCCCTCCATGTTTTATAATAGTAAAATAATATAATTCTTCTGGCTTAAGTATTTTTATCTTTCTATATTCATTTGCAACATAGGGATATTTCTTAAAAAAACTTTTTGTTATCGGCTTCATGAATTTATTTCTAAGTTTCACTGTAGTGACAATTATCATTTCCATGTTTTCGTCTTTTCCTTCAGTATGAACTAAAACAACTTTATCACACAATATAACATTTTCACTTTTCAAAATCCCTGTTCTTATCCTTAGCTTGTTATTTGAACACTGAAAATCAATAGCTATACTATTTGCAACAGCAAAAATAGCAATTAATATGAATACCTCTAAAAAAGCCAAATAACTAGTATAAAATATAGTAGTCTTTCCTAGAAGAAATACTATTATAGGTAGAGCAAAAAAGAGAAATAACATACTTAACAAAAATAATCTATACGACTTTTTTTGCTTCTTTACAGCCTTTGAGATATGCATAGCAGCTACTCTCCTTTATTAATCGTATTATTTAAGCCCTACATTTTCATGTAAGGCTTAAAAATTAAACTAATTAAAAATCAGTATTTCCCATAGCTTTCATCTTTTCAGCTTGGTCTGCAGTTATAAGACCTTGGATCATCTCTTCCATATCTCCATTTAAGAATGAGTCTAGTTTATAAAGAGTTAATCCAATTCTATGATCTGACACTCTTCCTTGAGGATAATTGTATGTTCTTATTCTTTCACTTCTATCCCCTGTTCCAACTTGGCTCTTTCTATCTTCAGCTATACCAGCAGCTCTTTCAGCCTCAGCTCTTTCAAAAAGTCTTGATCTCAAAACTTTCATAGCCTTTTCTTTGTTCTTAAGCTGTGATTTTTCATCTTGACATGATACAACAAGTCCTGTTGGTAGATGCGTTATTCTTACAGCTGAATCTGTTGTATTTACACACTGTCCACCGTGTCCAGATGCTCTAAACACATCGATTCTAATATCTTTGTCACTGATATCTATTTCTACATCATCAACTTCAGGTAATACAGCTACTGTAGCAGTTGATGTATGAATTCTACCACTTGATTCTGTGTCAGGAACTCTTTGAACTCTGTGAACGCCCGATTCAAACTTAAGTCTTGAATATGCGCTGTCACCTCTTAGCATGAATACAACTTCTTTAAATCCGCCAATATCAGTTTCATTTGTACTCATAAGTTCAACTTTCCATCTATGATTTTCAGCGTATCTTGTATACATTCTAAAAAGATTTGCAGCAAACAAAGCTGCTTCTTCTCCACCAGCACCTGCTCTGATTTCTATAAATACGTTCTTATCATCATTAGGATCCTTTGGAAGTAATAAAACTTGCAAATCATTTTCTAATGTATTTTTTTGTTCAGAAAGTTCTTTTATTTCTTCTTGAACCATTTCTCTCATTTCTCTATCATTTTCTTCAGCTAACATTTCTTTATTGGTTTCTATCTCATCTAAAACATCTTTATACTGTCTATACTTATTTACGACTATTTCTAGTTCCGCATGTTCTTTACAAAGTTTTCTCCACTCGTTTTGATTAGCCATGATAGATGGGTCTGATATTTTTACCGAAAGTTCATCATACTTATTTTCTATAAAGTTTAATCTATCTAATATCATCCTATCACTCCGTAATAATAAATTTCATATTTTTTTATTATATCATATATATTCCTATCATATCAATAGGAAATATATATCCACTACTTTACACTTAAACTTATATTTTCAATCTGTCACACAAAAACTATGAAAGTTATAAAAATATATCTTGAATTCAAGTAGTTCATCATTATAAATGAATAACTTTTGGGTTAAATTTATATTTTTAAAGTTATCCATCTTTAACACTATTAGATTTAAATCATCTAATTGCAGTTACAACTCTATCAAGTGATGCCAGGTCCTTAACTATTTTAACATTTTTATATCCTTTTTCAAGTAGTAATTCTTTTACAGCTTCACCTTGATCATAACCTATCTCAAAAGCTATGGTTCCGCCTTCCTTTAGAACTTTTACACTGTCATCAATTATTCTTCTGTAAAAATCAAGACCATCTTCCCCACCACTAAGCGCTACAATAGGCTCATAGTCCTTAACATCTTCCATTAATGTAGGAATAATATCTTCCTTAATATAAGGTGGGTTAGAGACAATTACATCGTAAGTTTTATTTTCCTTTATAACTTCTTCTAATAGATTGCTTTTTATAAATCTGCATCTTTCTTCTAAGTTTAAATCAATGATATTTTTTTTCGTAACTAACTCTGGGGTATTTTCTATATCTATAAAATCAACCTTAACATTCTTTTGATTTTTTGCTATGGCAATGCCTATAGCACCACTACCGCAACATAAGTCACATAAATCAATTGCTTCCTCATCCTTAATTATACCCAAAACTTCATCCACTAAAACCTCTGTATCCGCTCTCGGAATTAGAACACCTTTCTCAACATGTAATTCTATTCCATAAAACTCCGCTTGTTCAAGAATATACTTTATAGGCATTTTATTTTCTCTTTTTTCAATGAGATCATAGAATTCCTTACATTTTTCTTCTTCAACTAATTCTTCTCTATGAGTAATTAGATAAAGCTTATCTTTATCTATTACCTTTCCTAAGATAAGTTGACAATCCAAAACATAACTATCTATTGCTGCTGCTTTGAGTCTTTCATTACCCTTGCTAAGCAATTTACCAATAGTTTCATCGTCCTTTATTCCTTCCGCCGCCTTAAGTGCTCTTATAGCAACTTCAATTTGGTCATCTTCTGGTTCTCTGGTAGTTAGATTCTGAAGTTTTAATCCTGGTGCCGCAATTAAGTGAGATAAGAAACTTTCGCTTTTTCCAATCCATCTTATAAGTTCAAAAGTTACTCCAGAAACTAAAGGTAATAAAATCACTCTAGATAGTATTCTCTCCGGAAGAGAAGTCCAACCAGTAAAAGAAAAAGCAAATATACTAACTAGCATTACTAGAAGCATAAAATTAGTGCCACACCTTGGATGAAATCTTTCAAACTTTTTTACATTTTCCACAGTAAGTTCCATTTCATTTTCATAGCAAAATATAGTCTTATGTTCAGCTCCATGGTATTGATACAATCTATTTATGTCGTCAAGTCTTCCTATTACATACATATACCCTAAGAGTATTATTACTCTTATTACACCTTCTACCATATTGAGCCCCACTACACCTAACCCTAAATGTTTAAACAACGAAGTAATTGCAGTAGGTATAGCCACAAATAGCCCAACTGAGAATATTAAAGATACTAACAATGTAAATCCCATTATTATATCATTACTTTTTTCACCAAACTTATCATTTATCCATTTATCAAACTTTGAAGGTTCTTCGTCTTCTTCGAAAAATGATGCCGAGTAGTTAATACATTTGATACCCTCCACCATAGAATCCACAAGAGATATAAATCCTCTTATTACAGGAACACCAAGTATTTTATATCTTTTAGATACTGGTACAGTGTTCTTAAAATCAACTTCTATATTTCCATCAGGAGTTCTTATAGCCGTTGCTAAACCACTAACCCCTCGCATCATAACTCCTTCAAGTACCGCTTGGCCTCCGACCTTAGTTTTCCTCATATATAACCTTCCTTTTATACTGAATATTTTTATAGTTATGTCTTTTATTAGTTTCTTGACTTTTTATACTTAAAATAACAATCTCCGCATAAAGACTCGTACTCTACATCATCCACATTATCTATGGCTATTTGCTCACCTTCAAAAACAAAGCGACCATTTATTTTTCTACCATTTAATATAGCTTTATTCCCACACTTACATATAGTCTTCATCTCTTCAATACTATGTGCAATTAATAGTAGTCTTTCACTTCCTTCAAAACCATTCATTTGAAAATCAGTTCTTAATCCATAACATATTACAGGTATATCTTTTACAACTGCAATTTCAAGCAACTGATCTATTTGGTAGTTTTTAAGAAATTGAACTTCATCCACTAATATGCAATGTATTTTACCGTTTAATTCTACCCATTGAGATACTTTTTCAAAAATATTGTCATCTTTTTTAGCAAGTAAATCTACAGTTCTTTCTACTCCTAATCTAGATACTAGCTTGTCTCCACCTTTTTTATCAGTAGATGATTTTATAATTAAAATATTCATTCCTCTTTCTTCATAGTTATGTGCCACCTGCATAAGATGAGTTGATTTTCCTGAATTCATAGCACCGTATCTAAAATATAATTTACTCATAAAATAATCTCCTTTTTTCATCCTCAAACGTGTTTGATATGATTATATCATTATATGTATATATGAACCACTTCATATTTAAATTTATGAATCATAAAAGCTTATTTATTATCTGTACTATACATAAGTTAATTCTATTTTGTTTATAATCAATTGGTCAATTAGTAAAATATTCATCCCCAATCATGAAATGTCATAACTGTAGTTTAATAGACACATTTATTATTACCTCCTTATTGACTCCCGTATTATGTCATGCTATACTTTAGTAGTTGCAAAAGCGACAGTATTTATTTCGAAAGAGGTGAACAAGATGAGAGAAGGCATACATCCAGAATACCACAACGACGCTGTGGTTAAGTGCGCATGTGGAAACACATTTACAACTGGTTCAGTAAAATCAGAACTTAAGGTAGAAATATGCTCTAAATGCCACCCATTCTTCACTGGTAAACAAAAAATCATTGATGTTGGCGGTAGAGTTGATAAATTCAAGAAGAGATTTGGTCTTGAAAAGTAGCAATCGTGGGAAAGATAGACTCTTTCCCATTTTTGTTTGGAATTTAGGCATCTTCAATAATAGCTAGTACTTAATTAGCTGTTTTGAGGATGCCTTATATAATTGTTAATCTTAATTCAATTACCCACTTTTTCATATAAGTATAAATTGCTTTTATAGTTCTATTTTCTATATCTTAGTCTAAGAATGAAATTTTATATCTTTATTATGAAATAAATGTTAAAATATAAATTAAATGAAAATTATATTCTAAAAAACAATTTTTCTATATTATTTTATCAGCAAAGAGAGTGAGAAACATGAAGAAACTTCTTATTTTAACAGCATCTACAGGACAAGGTCATAATCAAGCAGCAGACTCTTTAGTTGAAACCTTTTCCCAGTTTGGATATGAAGTTATTAAATACGACTTTTTATATAACAACAGTAAATTACTTAATAATGTTATCGTTGTAGGTTATGAACTATTTGCTACAAAGGCACCCAATCTTTACGGTACATTTTACAAAGCTACAAATATAAAGTCTATGAATAACATAATAAAAGTCTCCTTTTGGAATACCTCAAGAAAGTTATTAAAATTTATAGAGGAAAACAAACCTGATTTAATAATAGGTACTCACCCATTTACAATAAACGTAGTATCAATGCTAAAAAAAAGTCAGCTTACCAAACTGCCTTTTATTTCTATAGTCACTGATTTCAAAGCTCATTATACTTATGTATCTAAGTATGTCGATGCTTATGTAACAGGCAGTGAGTATACAAAAAACGATTTAATTTCTCGCGGAATAAATTCTGATTTAATTTTTCCTTACGGAATCCCAATAAGAAGTGAGTTTTACGTTAAAAATGATGAATATACAGAAGTAAAAGATTCTGATTATTTCAATATACTTCTTATGAGCGGCAGTATGGGGCTTACAAATATATATTATGTACTTAAGGAGCTAGTGAATAACAAACATAAGCTTAGGATAACGGTTGTTTGCGGAAAGAATACTAACTTAAAAAACAAACTTCTAAGTTCATATTCTTCTCCTATTGAAGGTAAAAAAATTCATATCCTTGGTTACACCAACGATATATCTGCAATAATGGATTATAGCGATATTGTTATCTCAAAACCAGGTGGACTCACAGTTACAGAATCAATAGTGAAAAATTTACCACTTGTGATTCCGTTTGCTATACCTGGTCAAGAAACAGAAAACACTGAATTTTTAACCAATGAGGGTTGTGCGATATATGTAAATGACCTCAAAGACTTAAACGCATCCTTAGATAACTTAATAGAAGATCCTCAATCATTACAGGCTTTAAAGAAAAACCTTTACAGACTTTCCTCAAAATTTTCATTAGAATCCATAGTTTCATTGGCTAATGATATTCTAAAAAAATAAACAGACTGCAAGTGTCCTTACTTACAGCCTGTTTTATTTTTACCTTGAATTGTTATCTAAAATACTTTTATCAAACATATTTAAGAATTCTTTATTATTTTTAGTTTTAGAAAGTAAAGCAATCAATTTTTCAGTTATACTTTCAACATTACCTTCTCTATACATTACTTTTCTTATAGCATATGCTGCTTCTTTTTCATCATCGTTAAGAAGTAGATCTTCTTTTCTTGTTCCAGACTTATAGATATCAATAGCCGGGAATATTCTTCTTTCTTGAAGTTTTCTATCTAAGTGAACTTCCATATTTCCAGTTCCCTTAAATTCTTCAAAAATCATATCATCCATTCTGCTTCCTGTATCAACAAGAGCAGTTGCAAGTATTGTAAGACTTCCGCCTTCCTCTATCTTTCTCGCTGCACCAAAGAATTTCTTAGGCATTATAAGAGCTCCTGGATCTAATCCACCTGAAAGAGTTCTTCCTGTTGGCGTTATTGTTAAGTTATAGGCTCTAGATAATCTAGTTAAGCTATCTAGCAAAATAACTACATCTTTGCCGTGTTCAACCATTCTCTTTGCTCTATCTAAAACCAATTGAGCCACTCTAGTATGATTTATTGGTTCTTCATCAAATGTTGAGTATATTACCTCGCCATGTATACTTCTTTGCATATCTGTAACTTCTTCCGGACGCTCATCTATTAATAAAACCATCAATGTAACACTTGGATAATTTCTAGATATGTTCTGTGCTATCTTTTTAAGCAAAGTTGTTTTACCAGCCTTCGGTGGAGCAACTATTATACCTCTTTGTCCTTTACCAATAGGCGATACAAGATCCATAAGTCTTGATGATAAGTCTTTTTCATCATTAGTCTCTAGTCTTAATCTCTCATTTGGATAAATAGGCGTCAAGTTTTCAAAGTATTTTCTCCCAATAGCAGTCTCCGGTCTCTCTCCATTAACTCTTTCTACATATAATAAAGCTTTAAACTTTTCGCCTTCTTTTGCTTCTCTTACTTTACCTTCAATTTCATCCCCAGTTCTCAAGTTAAATCTTCTTATTTGAGATGGTGATACATATATATCTTGATCTGAAGTCAAATAATTTCTACATCTTAAGAATCCAAAATTGTTTGTCTCCATTATTTCTAATATTCCTCTAGCTGAATTAGAGGTATTTATCATTTCCTTTAATCGTTCTTTCTTTTCTCCAACCTTTTCTTCACTTGCATTCTCTTGCTGCTCTTCTACCTTTTCAGTAACAGCTTTTATTTCTTCTGTTCTTTCTGCAGGTCTGTCAACTGTTTTTACTTCTTTTTCCACATCGGTTGACTTAGGAGCAATTTTTTCTCTTAGTTCAACCCCATCTTTTTTTATAACATTAGGAGAACTCTTTACTATTTCTTCAATAAGTTCATTTTTTTTCTTTTTTGAAATATTCTTTATCCCTAAATCTTTAGCTAATTCTTTTAGCTCAGTTAAGGTTTTCTTTTCGTAAAATTCTGCTGTCAAAATGACACCTCCATATTTTTTTAAGGGAATCAACAAAGGAAACAATAGAAATGAAAGTATAAGGTAAATTATATCTAAATCTAAAATATATGAGTATTACAAACTTATTAATTTGCATATCTTGAGTTGTTACATATTTGAATTTTTTGCAATATACCAAATATCGGCGTGCAATTAACATAAATCAACGCAAAAACATGGGAATATTAGCAATCCATAAACCGCATTTTATTGATCCGCTATCGTAAAATCTTCTTAGTTTTGGTTTATTAGTACTGAAAATATTTAGAAATGACTAACAAGAAAGACTTTGGTCTTTTGAGCATTTATTCTGTACTAAACATAATTTAGCTTCAGTAACATTTATAATACAATTAGCATTTATATTATGCTTTATTAGAAACATATTTTCAAGTATTTTTTTTCATATATATAATTATTGAGTAATAATGATAATTTTATTCATTATTTATATACAAAGTGTATAGTTTTTCAAACAAAACAGATCGTTACTTTTTATTTATATAATTAACTCCTTAAACTCTATTTTAAGACAATTAAGAAAAAAGTTTAACAAGAACACTTCTTGTTAAACCTATAAATTTACATGTATATTATTTATTAGCTATAGCAGCACCTATAAAGTCTTTAAATAGTGGATGTGGTCTATTAGGTCTTGATTTTAACTCTGGGTGATATTGAACAGCTACAAACCAAGGATGGTCTGCTATTTCCACCACTTCTACTAATCTTCCATCTGGAGATGTTCCAGCTATTCTCATTCCAGCATCTGCTATTGAACTTCTAAACTCATTGTTGAATTCATATCTATGTCTATGTCTCTCATATATTAGACTATCTGAATAAGCTACCTTTGAGAAAGAATCTTCTTCTAATTTACATGGATATAATCCAAGTCTCATAGTTCCACCAAGATCTTCTACATCTTTTTGTTCTGGCATTAGATCAATCACTGGATAATTAGTTTCTGGATCAATTTCTGATGAATTAGCTCCAGTATATCCAAGAACATTTCTAGCAAACTCAATAACAGCACATTGCATACCTAAACATATACCAAGGAATGGCTTTTTGTTTTCTCTCGCCCATCTAATAGCTTCTATCTTGCCCTCTATTCCTCTATCTCCGAAACCTCCTGGTACTAAAACACCATCAACACCTGAAAGTAAATCATCTACGTTATCTGCAGTAACATCGACTGCATTTATCCATTCTATTTCAACCTTAGAATCATTATGTAATCCACCGTGATTTAAAGCCTCAACTACGGAAATATATGCGTCATGAAGTTCTACATACTTACCAACTAAAGCTATCTTAGTCACCTTAGAAAGACTCTTTATTCTATCTACCATTTGAGACCATTGTGTATTATCGATATCACAACATCCTAAATTTAACTTTTCAACTACTAGCTTATCTAAACCTTCATTATGTAACATAAGTGGTACTTCATATAAATCTTCTGCATCAAGATTTTGTATTACTGATCTTCCGTCTATATTACAGAATAAACCTATCTTGTTCTTAATATCATCTGATAAAGGTTTCTCTGCTCTACAAACAATAATATCTGGTTGTATACCAATCCCTGTTAATTCCTTTACTGAGTGCTGAGTAGGTTTAGTCTTTAATTCTCCTGCTTTTCCTAAGTATGGCACTAGGGTAACATGTATAAAGCATACATTTTCTCTACCTACTTCATACTTAATTTGTCTTATAGCTTCTAAGAATGGAAGTGATTCAATATCCCCAACAGTTCCGCCAATTTCAGTTATAACTACATCTACATCCTTTTCTTTAGCTACTCTATAAACACGGTTCTTTAATTCGTTAGTTATATGAGGAATTACTTGAACTGTTCCACCTAAGTATTCGCCTTTTCTTTCCTTAGAAATAACAGACCAGTATACTTTTCCTGTAGTTACATTTGAGTTTTTAGTCAAATTTTCATCGATAAATCTTTCATAATGTCCTAGATCAAGATCTGTTTCAGCCCCATCATCTGTTACGAATACTTCTCCATGTTGATATGGACTCATAGTACCTGGATCCACATTTAGATACGGATCAAACTTTTGTATTGAGACTTTCATTCCTCTATTCTTAAGCAATCTTCCTAAAGACGCAGCAGTGATTCCCTTACCTAAAGATGAAACTACTCCCCCTGTGACAAATACATACTTTGTGGTTCTCTTGCTCATACTCTTTCCTCCTAAGAATCTATTTAAAAAAACTATTGACACTGTAATAATTATTTATTATAATAGTTATTACCCACCATTTAAGATGGATAATTGTTGTCTTAAACACAATGATAGTATTTTATCACATATCAGATTCTTATTCTAGTCTTTTTTTTATGTTTTTATAGCATTTTTTCTATTTCTTCTTCAACATATAGATATTTATCTCTGAATTCCTTATTTATTAAAAACTTTTCTTCAGCCTTTTTTACATTATAATTAATACTTCTAGAAGACTTAGCTCTAAATATGTTTAACAATTCTTCTTTTTTTATACAGTCATACTTCTTCATCAATAACAAAAACATATATTTATTTTCTCTGCTTTTCAAAAAATCTTTATGCTCATTTATGTCAATTCCATGATACTGGCATAATAACTCGATTATCTTATAGTATCTATCATACAATTTCCTCACCTCTACTTATATTGTAATTATTGCCATTTACCTTACCACTTAAACTTCTTTCACCTAAATTTATATTTATATATTATGAAGAAATTTTAGCAGTGGAATATTTTTTTGCTTTTTTACTGTACATGCAAAAGATTTTAAAACCATTTAAAGTTCTAGGTTTAGTCTTCATAAAAATTTTGCACTTCCTTATACAAAAAAAGATTTAGCATTCATTATAGAAATTCCTGTAATAAGAATCACTTAATAATAAACACTAAATCTCTTCATAAATTTTGATATGTTACACTTATTTACCGTTTAAATCATATACTTAAACGCAAAACTTTTCTATATTCTTCAAATAAAAGTTCTTAAAAACCCTGTTATAACCTAGTTTTTTGTCTTTATATTTATTTTTAGTTGAGTATTATTACTTTCTTGACCACTTACACTCAAATTGTAATCAATAAATACATCTCCACCATGCTCATCTATATTTATCTTTAAATCTTTGGTGTCTATTTTAAGTTCTAACATTCCATAAGGTGTATTATAAAGGCTTACTGAACTATTATCTTTTTGAAAGTTCATCTTTGTGGCAGTAGTACCTTCTCTTTCAAGAATCAACTCATTCGAAGTTATAGAGATTTTAGTCTTTGTTCCTTCCATGCCTGATATTTCTGTTTCATCATATATTGCTTCGTATCCATCCTCTTTAATAAAAAACTCCCCTGGAGTTACTACTTCAATTAGATCTTCTTTATCAGCTGGCACTTGATTACTTGCTATTGAAATTATTGCCTTCTTCTTCATTTTTTCCTCCTAGCTTACATGCACTTTTTTGCATGGTAAGCACATTAATTTGCAACTATATAATAGTTTAATAATTTTAAGTCCTTTATTCAAGTATTATAAAAAATATTTATTTATAAAAAAGTCGCTGAAGCGAACTTTTTCAGTGGCTTTTTTAACGCATCTGCCTTTCCGAATGTATATGAGGAAACTTACAGGCGAATAAGTTTTTTTTGCCCATCTACCTTTTCTTAAGCGTATGTGAAGAATCTTACAGGCGACATATTGTTCTTTTTTTATTCTTTAGCTTATACTACGTCTTAAGTCTGTTCGCATAATTATCTACAGATATAATTGAGATATAATTTCCTAAAGAAAAATAAAAATTTCACTAAAGCGATCTTCTTTAGTAAATTTTTTTGCGCATCTGCCTTTTCTGAACGTATGTGAAGAAATTCTGACAGGCGACATATTGTTCTTTTTTTATTCTTTAGCTTATACTACGTCTTAAGTCTGTTCGCATAATTATCTACAGATATAATTGAGATATAATTTCCTAAAGAATAAAAATATAAGGGCCTATTCCAAAAGAAATTAATAGTTGGAAATAGGGCCCTTTAATACTATATCTTTTTTATAATATCATCAAATATTTCTTTTATTTTAAATTTGAATACAACCTTATTGCTAGAGCTATCACTACCTAATTTACCTTGGTTATTCACTTCATCATACTCTTTATCTGTTAAAACTCTTTTCATTTGCTTTTCCGTTTCATCATAGGAAACTTGTCCCTTTGTTATGTCTATGAAGCATAGAGGTGGAAACATAACACACCACCAATTTTGTCCTTTTCCAGATCCAATTATAACCCTGTAAGCCTCATAATTACCTTGAGGCAATGTTATATTACCATAAGTTTTTACCGGAAAATTTTCATGATCTAGTGTGCTATTTACTGCATAGGTATACCCATTATCCTTTATTACTTTACTTGCGATCTTCTTTATTTGCTCATCGTTTTCCTTTAATATCTTCCTTGATTCATCTATTGATTTTGAATCTTTTAACTTTGGTGTTATATATTTTAATATTTCATCTCTTACCTTAAGTTTTAGTTCCTGATCCTTTTTATCATCACTATTTGCTATTACATGAAATCTTATTAGTTTATCTTTTATTTCATCACTTACGGAACTTCCATCTTCCTGACCATATACAGTTATCTTGTTTAAAGTATTATAAGAAAATATGCCTATTGTTAATGAGAATATAATAGTTACAATAAATAATATTTTTTTCATAAAAAATCAACCCCCTGACACTTGTAATTATTGCCAAAGGGTTTTTTATTTATACATTTTTATTTTAAATTGTTCTAGTTATATATACATCTCTATATCTTTCTTTCATCTTTTCATAGCAATTTTGAGCTTTTACCATATCCTCAAAGAAAGCAAAAACTGTAGGTCCACTGCCACTCATCAATGTTCCTAAACAACCTAAATTAATCATACTATCTTTTATTCCTTTTATTAACGGGTGCTTTCTGATAGTTACATTTTCTAGTACATTTTTCATATTTTCAGCTACAAATTTTATATTACCTGAGTTCATCTCATGGATTAAATTATTTATTCTAGGGTGCTTATAGATACGTTTTATATCTAGTAACCCATATACTTCTTTAGTAGAAACACCAAATGGTGGTTTAACAACAACTAATATATAATTTTTAAAAGGTTTTAGTGGCTTAATTTGCTCTCCTATACCTTCACAAAGCGCTGTTCCACCTTTCATGCAGTAAGGTACATCCGCGCCTATCTGGAGCCCCAAAGCCAACAACTCTTCTTCCGTTGCATTGATTTCAAATATATCATTCATACCTTTAATTACAGCTGCAGCATCTGTACTTCCGCCAGCCATACCTGCAGACATGGGTATGTTTTTTATTATATCAATTTTAACACCGCTTGAAATATTATACTTTTCTTTAAAAAGTTTAGCGGCTTTATAGCAAAGATTCCTACTATCAGTTGGTATAAACTGGTTATCACAAGTTATAATTATATCATTATTACTCAATTCTTTATTAATATGAATAACATCATATAAATCAATTGTTTGCATTATCATTTTTAATAAATGATAGCCATCCTCTCTTTTACCAATAACATCTAAGGCTATATTTATTTTAGCATAAGCTTTTAGTATCATCTATTTTCAACCCTTCCCCTTGTTCTATAATAATTATATATTTTATCGCAATAAATGCAACATATAGTTTTATGGGATTTTACCTTATATGATTAACACAATAGGTACAAACTGGGTTTAAAATAATGTAAAAAAGTCGATGAAGCGATTTTCTTCAGTGAGCCTTTTTAACGCATCTGCCTTTCCGAATGCATCTGAGGAAAATCGGACAGACGAATAAGTTTTACCTTTTTACTGCATTGCCGTAAAAAACCTCTAAAAGTATTGAAATATATAGATTTAACTGATATACAAATTTTATATTTTCATACACAGTAAAAAACAACAGTTGAAGCTAACATTAAGCTAGCACACTGTTGTTTTCATGATAAGCCTTTTTGATGATTTTATTGTAGTATATGAATTTTTTACATATGAACTACATTTTCTAACTCAATTAAATCAACAACTTCTTCAGACTTATCTTTGATATAATTAACTAATCTTTCAAACTCTTCAAAAAATACTACTATTACATCACCAGGAACTGAATCACTTAAAGCATTATCTAATGCTACTACTTCATCAAGTATTACATGTATATCTTTTTTAGATTTATAGTCCAAGGCACCTTTCAAGAGAATATCTGCGACTTCTCCTTCTCTTCGTCCTCTTTTATCTAAATCTTCTTTTATATATATCTTATCTAGAAACTGAGCTGATAAAGCGCCTAATTTTTGTATACTCTCATCTTTTCTATCACCCGGAACGCCTATTACTCCTATTAGTCTATTATGCGGCATACCTTTTAACGCATCCAAAACACAAGTATATCCATCTATATTATGGCCATAATCTAAAATCACCTTAGTTCCATTTATATCATACTCATTAAATCTTCCCGGATTAGAATTTTCATCACCGAGGAAAGTTGTTAGGCCTTTAGCAATTATAGCATAATCTAAATTTATACCGACTAATGCGCTACATGCTGCTAAGGAATTATATATATTATACTTTAAATTTCCATTTTTAGTTATAGGAATATCTTTTATCATACAAACTGTATATCTTTTATTATTATTTTCAACATATATAGCTCCATCAGAAGCATAAACAACAGGATTGCCTTGCATAATATTTTCTCTAATATATTGGTTATCTCTATTCATAGAGAATAATATCTTCTTTTTATCTTTTATTCTATCTAAAACCCTAATACTCCATATATCATCTACATTGATAACAGCATACCCTTCTTCTTTAATAGCTTCAGCAACTAAAGCTTTTGCAAAAGCTAACTGTTCCATTGTATCTATGTTATCTATACCCAGATGATCTTCAGTAATGTTTGTTATAATACCTACATCTGCAACATCATAAGCCAATCCATTTCTAACTATTCCACCTCTAGCAGTTTCAAGCACCGCTACATCTACATCTTTATTTAACAATACTGATTTTGCGCTTTTAGGACCAGTATCATCACCAGTATCAATATATTCTCCGTTTATAACTACCCCTGAAGTAGTTGTCATCCCAACACTATATCCCATAAGACTTATTACATGAGATATCAACCTAGTTGTAGTAGTCTTTCCATTAGTACCAGTTACAGAAATAACTGGGATATTCTTCGGATTTCCTTCATACATCATATCTACAATCGCTCCAGCCACATCTCTTTCTTTTCCAAAAGTTGGATAATGATGCATCCTAATTCCAGGAGCTGCATTTACTTCCACTATGATTCCTTTACCTGAAATTGGTTCTGATATATCTTCTGTGCATATATCTATTCCACAAATATCTAACCCTATAGTTTTCGCCACTCTTATACACAACTTTATATTTTCTTCACATATCTCATCAGTACAATCTATTGATATACCTCCTGTAGATAAATTAGCGTTCTCTCTCAAAAATACTCTTTCACCTTTTACCGGTATAGATGAAATATTGAAGCCTTGTTTTTTTATACAGCTAATTAAACATTCATCCATCTTAACTTTTGTTAATGGCTTTTCATGTTTTTCTCCTCTTCTAGGATCGCTATTTAAATTTCTTATTAAATCTTTAATATTAGCACTTCCATCTCCTATTACAAAAGGAGGTAACCTTTTTGCTGCAGCTATTACTTTATTGTTTACAACGCAAACTCTATAATCTTCTCCTTTAACATACTTTTCAATAATTATATCTTTATAGTCACTATTTATAGCTTTATAAGCTTTAAGCAACGACTTTTGATCAGTTATATTAAGGATAACCCCCTTACCTTTGTTTCCAAATTGGGGTTTTAATACTACTGGGTATCCTATATCATCCGCTTTTTGCAATAAATCTATAGTATTGAACACTTTTTCACCTATAGCAACAGGAATAAATTGTGCCTTTAAAAGCTGTTTTGTAAGCATCTTATCACAAGCTATGTCAGCACCTATGCATCTAGTCGAATCACCTAAAGCTGCAGCTATGACTCGCCCTTGCTTCCCGTACCCTATTTGATACATTCCGCCATCTCCAAGCTTAAGAACAGGAAGTTTTCTTTTTTGAGCCGCATCACAAATTGCTTTAGTACTAGGTCCCATCATCTCTTGTGACATTGTTTGTTTTAAGTATTCTAATCTTTCTTCTAAGTTAATTGTTTTTTGCTCTATCAAAGAATTTATTAAATCTATGGCAAGATATATAGCTCCTAATGCCGTATTTTTATGTTCATATTGGATTATCATATAATACAGGTCATCTTTTATCTCTCTGGCTTTCCCATAAGCTACATCTATACCTAATATATTTTGAATAGCAATAGTAATATGTTCGCATATATGAGCAAGATATGTACCTTCTTTTAATCTGGTTACAAAACCATTATCCTCATCAATTCCACATCTATGCTTATTTAATTCTGGTAACATCTTAACAAGAGTATCATTAAAATTAGGAATATCTTTACTTGGAATCTCGCAATAACCTTCCAAATCAACATCTGCTCTTATGCATTTCTTATGGGAATATACATTCTTCCCATCATAAACTATTTCTTTAACAAGCTTCATTTTAATTATTTTCCTCCTCAAAAGGTGCCTTACTAACTAGATCAAATCTATGTCCTTTAGCTAGAACATGCATTTTTACATTAAAAATACTAAGCAAATCATCTTGATGCTGCTCAGAAACATTCGTATATGTTATTTGGCTTCCATCCAAAATATACACAGCACCTGAGCCTATAACTTTAAGATGATCATCCTTGCGTATAACTATAGCAGTATCCTCATCAATGCCTATTCCTAAAGCTTGAGGATTTTGCGCCACTCCACCTAGAAGTCTTCCTATTCTTCCTCGTTGAGAAAAATGCTGGTCTACTATGATATTTTTCACAAGTCCAAGTCCTGGAGACATTTTCAAAGTACATTTTCTAGGAGATTCCTCATCATCTCCAGTCACAATCATGGTGTCACTCATAACAGATGCTCCTGCTGAAGTGCCAACCATATAGCAACCTCTTTCAGAAGCACTAATTATCTCCTGATATATTGGTGTTCCTCCAATTATACTTGTTATTCTTAACTGATCTCCTCCAGTAAAAAATATTATAGAAGCTTCTCTTACTATATTTATATTTTTTTGAAGAGAACAGTCATCTCTATGTTGCACATCCAATATTTCTATTTTTTTAACGCCTAATTCCGTAAAGACTTTTTTATATTTATCTTTTGCCTCCTCAGGTTTTTCTGTAGCAATAGTAGCCACAGCCAATACATCATTTTCTTTATCTATTTTAGAACATACATATTTCAATATCTCTTTATTTCCCTCTTTATCTTCTGCTCCTCCTATAATGATTAAATTTCCTTCAGATTTTATATTCACAAAAAAATCACCTCTAATCATTCATTTTTTTATTTTAACCATGTTGTTTAGATTTATTCATTTATCCACTTATATCCACATACACATACACATTCTGAATATGCATACTACATCATATTTAAATCTACCAAGCTAAAGCTTCGTAGAGTCTTAGAATAAATGATTTTCATAATTTGAAGTAAAAATTATTATTACATAAAACAGCAGTAATTATATTTTTGCCTACCAATATACAAAAAATACTTTCAATTTTTAACAGCAAATTTGACTGGCTACATATTCTTCTTTTTTATTCTTTAAAGCACATTATGTTTTAATTCGTTACTCATATAAAGATGAACTACTTCGATCCGAAATCTATTTTTAAAACTCTCATGAGTTCTGGTGAGAGAATTTAAAAATATAAATTCTAGTACGAAGTGGTTCATATATAGATAAACTAGTTATATCTAATAAAACTAATAGATAATTCTACTAAATAATAATGGTAATAAGATTATCAAGTATATATTTTATTTGGAACTGGTTTATCTATATTTATTCAAAGATATAATTGAGTTTTAAATTGTTAAAGAATAAAAAAAATGAACTTTTAAGCATACTTTCGCTTAAAAGTTCATTTATATAGAGTTCCTAGCTCAACTATTAATTTATGCATGCTAAAATTCATAGGTGCATGATTTTCAAACAAATGTAAATTAAGTTTCAACATAGGAACTCTTTAATTAAATGTTATAATCTATAAAAGCTATATTACAGCCCTTCCAGGTATTATAAGCTTTTGATTTACACAAATCGAATCTGGTCCTTCTAGATTATTTATCTTTAATAACTCAGCCATTGTAGTATTAAACTTCTTTGCTAAGCTCCAAAGAGTATCGTGTTTCTGTACAGAGTAGATTGTTATAGATGCTTTCTTACCTGCAACTTCTCCCTCTTTTTCTTCTACCTCTGAAATATATTGTTTCTTGCTCAAAAGATATATTTTAGCGCTTGCATTTATAACTGCCTTTATAGCAATTGTATGTGCTTCTATGGATGCTTGAAGACTTTCTATCCATGCTTTCACTATAGATTTCATATTATCTTTTATATCTTGTATATCTACAGTTGTAGTAAACGGAATTTCAGACTTCATATTTGCAACATTATTCTCTGCATCAGCAGTCTTGTATATTACATTAACATTTACGATACCATCGATAACAACCTTATTATCAACAATTTTATTTTCTAACGAAACCACTTCTCCAGTAGTGCTTAAGATCTGTAATGGTTCATTAGAATTTCCTTCAGGCTCTAGATTGTCCTTTATAATAGTCTCATTATTTCCTTGACCATGTAGCACAGTCATCTCTACATCATCTTTCTTTAGTTCCATATTTCTAACTGGAGAATATGCATCTTCAATTATTTCTAAATCATCTTTGCTATATACTTTTAATTGTCCACCTAGTAATACTTCAATATCGAGAGTTCTAGCTTCGCCTAAGTCATCTTGACTAATGCTGTATTCAGTTCCTGTAACTCTAAATTCCCCATCAGTAATCATAGCTGAAGAAACACTCTCTGCATCTTCTTCTTTTGTTAAAAATAAGTCATCCTCTATAGGAACTAATTCTCTCGAATCTGCAGCTTTGTATAATAGGTCTAACTTGCAGTAACAAGATATTTGAACTTTACCATCTAAAGCCCTTATTTCTTTTTTATGAAGCTGTACATTTATTTTGATGATTTTTCCTATCTGTGGTTTATCCATTCCAATTTGTAAACTTGCTTTAGTTGATAAATCAAAACCTTTTTCATAAACAAGTTTATCAAATGCTTCAACTCTTTTTTTAACTTCAATATCGCCAGAGCCTTCAATATCTTTTACAAATTCAAAGTTATCTTTCTTGTACACAGTGCATTTTGTTGAAAAAATACATTCTAAGCTAACTTTTCTTTCATTTATTATGTTTGAATTAATATGTTCAACTTCACTCTCTGCATCGCATACCATTCTATGTTCAGCGCCGGCAACATCAATATAGTTTGCAAACTTATCGCTATAAGTAATTGTATGGACTCCTAATCCTTCATCTTCTTTTGCTAAATAGATTACATTGTACTCTACCTGCCCTTCAACATAAACCCTCTCTTGTACTACTTCCTTATTAGTAATAACAGGTTTAGCCTCTACGGTAAGTATTCTCACCACATCCGGATGGGTATCCGGAATTAAGTATTCACCTTTCAATACTGCATCAGATGAGCTTATACTGAAAAGTCGTTCGTATTCGATATTCTCTTTTATCACATCTAATCCTGCCAAATTCATCCCTCCCATAATATACCTACTATAATGTATACACTGGAGGATTCAAATTTATGATTAAATATTTATATAAATTTACTTAATTATTTCTGCAGATTTTGTCGAAATCAAACAAGTTTTTTTTAGATTTTGGGTTGACAAGTTGAAAAATATGTCGTATTATAAAGATGGTTATTGACCATATAACCTCTCATAAATTCTCAATACCCTTTTATACCATAGTTGAAAGATGGAAACCCACCATCTTTCTTTTTTTCATTTTATTTGTAAACGTTTAATTTAATTATAGTTTTTAAGCAAACTCTTAATAAAGTATTTATTTTATATAAAATAAAAAACTAAAAACCCCGTACAGATTTAAAGTTTATAATCACGAATCATATATCACAAAATAAATTAATTATATAATTGCAACATATTCTCACAAGTATAACTTCAAATCCGTAAAACGAGGTTCTTAATTATCCTTTAAATACAAGCTGTACAGTTTTTGTCAATACATCTGAATAACTATATGTCACAGTCCTTTGGGTGTCAGTTTCTAATCTAATAACAAATATACTTGGGTACACACTCTCAAGCACACCATTATTAACTAGAACCTTTCTTCGTCCTCCATTAGCTCTAAGTATAACTTTTTCACCAATATGACCTTCTATGTCTTTCCTTATGGAAGATAATGTCTTACTCTTTTCCATATGAACACCCTCTTTCCTATTATATTATACCTCTAATTAACCTAACTGTCAAATTGACCAAATATTTTATCACTATTTGTTTTGTTTTGTCAATGTAAAATTTCTATTAATATTTTATGAATTTTTCACATCTTTCTATAGTTTCTTCATAAAAATGAATTTTATTCTTTCTATCTATATTTTTCTTTATACACTACTGTATCTTTATGTAAAAGGCTTAATAAATCATCCATCAATATTTCAATGTATTCTATATTAAAGCATAAAAAAATAGAAAGTACCTTCTTAAAGATAAAATACTTCAATCCGAAACCTATTTCAAAACTCCTCTGGGTTCTGAGAGGAGAACTTGGAAATATAAGTTTAATTATGAAGTAGTTCATCTATATAGAGTTCCTAGCTCAACTATTGATTTATACATGTCAGAAAATCCCCAGAAGCCGCGATTTTCGAACAAGTATAAATTAAGTTTCAACATAGGAACTCTTTACTTAGACACTTTCTATTTAATAAAGTCTTGTTAATATTTAATTAAGCTGCATAACCTTTTTATGTTTCAGCACTTTTTCTAGAGCATCAGTATAAAAGTATTGACTTAGATTTTGTTTCATAATATCTAGGAAAGCCTCTATTGACGAGTTTGAAATGTCTATCTTTATCTTTATATCGTATACTTCCATGATCAATTCTCTTGTCATATCACTAAATCTAATATCAGTTACTTCATCCCATTTTATAACTTCTATTTCTTTAAATATATTTATATAGTGTATTTCTTTATCCGTTATGTTTATATCAACATTTTTCCAATACAACACCATATACGACCCCATACAAAGAAGTATTGTAGCCAACAATGTAATAAAAATATTTTCCTTCACAATATTCACATAGCTACCTAAAAGAGATATCAAAGCAGAGAATAAAATAAAAACGATTCCGTAAATGCAATATAGTTTATTTACCCTAATATTTAAGTTATTTGCGTTCATATTCTTAACTGCAGAAGAATTTAAATACATTGATATACACTTTATCAATGCACCTATTGAGATTAAAGCTATTATTATCACTTCACTCACTCCTTAAAAACATATATATTTATATAATTATTTCTATATACTCGTTAAAATTCCTTCCAATATTTTACAAAAGGTGTTTTTATTTAAAAATAAAAAACAATAAAGCAGCTCCAGATAGAAGCTGCTTTACTTTTTAGTATGTAACTATATATATATAGCCAAGATATGTAAATGGGTTCTTATTCTAATTCTTTATATAATTTAGCTTATATAGAATTACTATTTAAGACCATTTTCATAGCTTTCTATAATCTTCTTAACCATATATCCACCTACTGAACCATTTTCTCTTGAAGTCAAGTTACCATTATAGCCTTCAGTTAAGTTAACACCTAGTTCTCTTGCTGTCTCAAACTTAAATTGACTTAATTTATCTTTTGCTTCTGGAACTAAAATTCTATTTCCTCTGCTTGCCATGATAATTTCCTCCTTAATATAATTAATTTTTATTACACTAATATATTGCTCAGAATCAGGATTCTTATTATATATATCTATTGGAAACTCCTTTATCTTTATCCATTATTACAAATAACATTTTTGTGTTCCATCTAAATCCTATGTTTCCTTCAAACTCCACCAATATTTGGTTTTAATTTTCATCTCTTCAAAAAATATTATAATACTTTTATTAATGTATATTATAGATATACCAGTTTCAAATAAAGTCTACTTATCAAGTGAAATACCATTAATAGTTAAATCGATTGTTGGTATATTTTTAAATCATAAAAACGGAATATCTATTGGTCTGAACAGATAAACTACTTCAACCCTTAGACTCAAAATAAAGATTTCGATTATCCTAAGAACATATTATAAATTTAAACATATATTATAACATAGAGCTTATTTATTTGAGGCTTTTGATCTAAATAACTAATGATCTATAAATAACTTTCATTTGTGCAGTTCTATACTGGACAGCTATAGCACTGCTACAACTAAAGAAACTTCAAACAATATGATTAAATTATGAGGTGTAAACAATGGCATATGGTAATAATGATAAACAAAAGACTCCTTCAGAAATATATGAGTTACTACAATTAATACTTCAAAAACAAGAACAATTTGAAGCTCAATTACAAAAACAAGCTCAGGCTCAAGCTCAATTGCAGAAACAACTTCAGGATCAGAATCAAAAACAGCTTCAAGATCAAGATCAACGTCAAAAACAATTGCAAGATCAGGACCAGGATCAAAAACAACTTCAAGGTCAATCTGACTATGAAACTGAAAGCATTAGCTTTGGAGATATAGGTAACAATAAAAATAAAGTAACAGTTAAAGTAGATAACTATGCGATAGCAGTACTAGCTTTAGTATTTTTACGCTTATCAAAAGGAAACTTGGAAGATGACGACCTTAAAGGCTATCTTGATGCTTTAATCACAAAGAGCAGTTTTTCAGAATAAAAACATTTATCTTTTCTATAAGTCTAGGGGCTACCCCTAGACTCTTTATATTTTCATCAACTTTTTAAGCTTAATTGTATTGTATTTAAACATGTTGCTTTAACAGAGCCTAAAACTTAAACAGCATCCATTTACAAGTACATAGCTCATACTTAATCTCATACACCCTTTCATTGTCTGCTATTAGACTTTGGCAGACGAATATAATCATATCATTACCTGCTATCCGCTCCTTATATAATTTAATTACTTTATCAATCTTAATTACATAATCCTTATCTCCCTTAACCTTAAATCTTACAGGATTGGGTTTACCACTTATATCAAACCAAGCTATCATTTCTATACTTTTAGCAATAATCTTCAAGATTTCACCACCCGCGTACATATGTTCGTATTTATTTTATCAAACTATTTTTTTCTTATCAACAATTCTTATGGATTATTTAGAAATATTTTCTTTTTTTAATTATTAATTACTATCCACATTCCTGTATTATTTTTCACTTAATTTCACCGTATACAGCTTTCATATCAACTACGGGAAATTAAATATAGGGTTTCAACTTCAATTATTAATTTATGCATGTCCAAAAATCCTAAGAAGCCGCAATTTGCGAGCAAGCATAAAATAAACTATAGGTTATTTTTTTACAAAATAGCCTATAGTTTATTTTTAATTCATTACTTAAGATAATTTTCATTTTGCTTTGAGTTAACATCTTTAATTTCATTAAATATATCCGGCGATTTCGTGTTTTCTTCATTGTTTTTGTAATTTGCAACAATATCTTTAAGTTGCGGTATTGTTCCCAGCAAATCCATGAATTCTCCTTTAGTTAGAGGTTTCTTATCGTCTTTAAGTTCATATCCAATTTGTCCACTAACTTCTATAGTAGCATATTCCACTTCAGCAATTGATGAAACTCCTATTTGTCTTAACCTAGTTTCAAGTCTATCCACTGTAAGCCTTAACTTTTTCATATTTTCAATTTTTAGTTGCCCATTTTCAATTACTATAACTGACTTTCCTGAAAATAGCTTTTCCATAAAATCAAGCTTTAACTCTAAATATTCTACAAATATCATTGATAATACAAGCATAAAGGCCGATATGAAAGTTCTTACTAAACTTTTATCTACCAATGGCTGAACAATTAATTCTCCCATCCCAATCATAACAACAGTTTGCGCTATTGTCATTTGAGATATAGACTTTCTTCCTCCTAGTTTTAAAACCAAAGTACCACCAATAAAAACTACAATTGCTTTATAGATCAACGCTACTTCCATATAATTAATCTCCTTTTGAAAACTGCAAATAAAATATATAGATAATATAATTTATTATTGTCATTTTCAAAAACATCATGCATTTATTTTATTTCAATACTCTATGAGCTTATCATAAAGCACATGGGAAAACCCCCAACATACCTTACATGCAAAGTAATATTGGGGGTTCTTTTAAATGGTTCCTATAACGAAACTTAATTTATACTTGTTCGAAAATCACGCACCTATGAATTTTAGCATGTATAAATTAATAGTTGAGCTAGGAACCCTATAAAGATGTATCACTTCGATCCGAAATCTATTTTTAAAACTCTCATGGGTTTTATTGATAGAATTTAAATATAGTAAGTTTTATTACGAAGTTATACATCTATTATAAACTTTCTTTTATAGCTCTAATCCATTGTTTAGCTCTTAATAAACTACCTTCTTTATCTTTTTTTAGAGGATCCTCGAAGGCTATCTCTCCGACAAAATCATTTCCTTTTAACTTTTCTTTAAAATCCACAAAAGTCTTTCCTTCTTTTCCTCCACCATGGCAGCAAAACAAAGCAATTTTTTTATTTTCTATTTTATTTTTTTCTAAAAATGTATTAAATACAGGTGCAAATCTACTTGCCCATACTGGCGTTCCAAGAATGATAAGATCATATTTAGAGAAATCTTCATTTATAGGCTCAATATCCGGTTTATCTTTAAACATAACCTGCTTTCCACCCCATAAATATTTTCTAAATCCACCTGTAGGTATTTGTTTAACTGGTTTTATCTCAGTTATATTTCCATCTAATTCTTTACTAATAGTTTCTGCAATAAATTTAGTATCCCCTTCTAGAGAATAAAAAATTACTAAAGATTTCATCTATAACAACTCCTGTAGTCTAATTTTTAAAACTCATACTATATTTTTCAAACCTATCAATATATTCTAACACATATATTCTCTTTTCATCTTCATTGAATAATAAAATTGCATAATCATTCTTATTTGGCTTAAAATAGTACAAAGTTTTCTCCTGCACTTGCGGAATATATTTATTAGATTCCATCTTCTCATTATTAACTGATAGACAATCTTTAAACTTATCTACAAATTCATTTACTTCTTTTTTACTTTCTTTGTCAACTAGCTTCCACTTACTAAAATCCTTTAGTTTTTTAACGTTATTTTCATCATATTCTAAAACTGAATACGCTCTTCCTTCTGCTGGCATCCTCTGTATATCAGACATAACTTTGATTTCATGTTTTGGTTTCGGCATATCTATGCTGAAATTATTCTTTAGAGTAGATCTTACGCTAGAAAAGTATTGGTATACACTAATAATTTGAAACGAAAAAAAAGCTACCATAATAAATAAGATAACAGAAATACTTTTAGATGGCTTCCTCATATACCCTCTCCACTTTTATTAATTAAGTACTATAAAATATTATTAGTATTTAAAAATTTTCTCATAGCTTTCATGAGCCTTTACAGGTAATTTTCCAATTGAATTGCTAAATATAAGTGCGTCTTTATTTAAGGTGAGCTATTTCTGTAGATATATTCCAAATAAAACCCTTTACATTTGTAATATTTTAAAAAGCAACTAGATCGGGGTAATCTAGCTGCTATTTATTAGGGGATCAATAACATTAAACGCTCTTTTGTTAATGGCATTTTGCTAACTTATTCAGTTCTAAATCCTATAACATTATTATAAACAATAATTATTAATAAATTATATCTTTTGTGCTAATAATATGTTAATTATTATTAACTTTTTAATATAATTTCCATAAAAAATATATGGTTTTTGTATATAATTCCAAGCCAAGATTTTCAGCTTAAATTAACTAACTTTACTTAAAAATATTACAGATTATATTTATGGAAAGTTATTATAAACTTTGTACCAACTCCAACTTTACTCTTGGCCTCTATGATACCATTATGTGATTCTACTATAGATTTAGCTAGAGCTAACCCAATACCAACAGAATCACTTTTTTTTGAATTTTTCGCCTTATAGAATCTCTTAAATATATTTGGCAAGTCTTCCTCATTTATTCCCTCTCCATTATCTTCTATAACCACTCTGTTATATAACGGATTTTCCTCCAAGGTAATATCTATCTTCCCTCCTCTATCCGTATGCTCAATACCGTTTTTCACTATATTTATTATCGCCTCTTCAAGCCATAGTCTATCATGTAAAAGAACCATCTCTTGTTCATCTTGGAAGTTTATCTTTACTCCAGCTTCTCCTGCTTTGCTCTCTAGAGCATTGATTGATTCACTTATAGTTTCATTAAAGCTTTCCACTACCTTATCAAACTCTATTGCTTTAGCATCAAGCTTTGCAAGTTTTAGCATACTATGTATAAGCCAGCTCATTCTGTCTAGCTGATTAGCATTATTTATTAAAAAAGTTTCTCTTTGTTCTTTTGATAATTCCTTACTCAAGAGTATGTCATTATAAACCATCATTGATGAAAGAGGTGTCTTTAATTGATGAGATATATCCGAAAGTAAATCAACTAAAAACTGTTTTTCTTTTTCAAGCTCTGTTATATTATTTCTTATAATATCTTTCATTGAGTTAAAAGACACTGCAAGCTTTGAAAAATCTCCTTCTTTATTCTCATTTATATTTATCTCATAATCTCCTTCAATAACTTTTTTAGCCCCTAAACTCAATCTTCTTATCCTCTTATAAAAAAAGGAATACTGTATGTAATTAAGGGTTAAAAATATAAGAGCTATAAATAAAAATATCAATATTATAGTGTAATTATTTTTCTTACTAACATCGTTTATATAAGGAAAAAGTTCATTGTCTAAGCCTTCTGTAAGACCATATCTTTTTATAAGTTCAGCGCCTTTTTCTCTTTGTTCGCTGCTCGCCTCTCTTGTTATAAGAGGAATAAGTTCTTTTTCTAAATATGGGTCTTTTTCTATAACTCTAGCTGTAATAGCTCCAACACTTTTTATATAGTCATCCTTTAGGTTATCATTATAGATTTTTAAAGCAAACAAAGTAATAAATAAAAATATTGTTGTTAATAAAAAAAGAAGAACTGAGCTTAATTTAAGCTCAGGATTTGCAAAATACTTTTTCATATTAAATTCTCCCTAAACTAAAATATCTACTTGCTTATTCCACTTGTACCCAAGTCCCCTTTGAGTGACTATGTATTCTGGTTGTTTTGGATCATCCTCTATCTTTTCTCTTATTCTCTTAATATAAACTGCTAATGTATTTTCATCGAAGAAAACTTCTGATCCTTCTATCAACTGCGCTAAGATTTCATCCCTTTTCATAAGAACTCCATAGTTATTTAAGAAAATTAATAGAAGCTTATATTCTTGGGCTGTAAGAACTATATCTTTACTATCTTTAGTAACAATAGCACTAGAAGTATTAACTATTATATCTCCGGTCTTTAATCTATTGCCAAGCGATTGATTTTTAGTAGTTCTTCTAAGTAGAACTTTAACTCTTGATATCAGTTCTCTTACTCTAAAAGGCTTTGTTATATAATCATCTCCACCAATTTCTAATCCTAAAACCACATTTACTTCTTCATCTAATGCAGTTAGAAACATAATTGGCACATCACTGACTTCTCTGATCTCCTTGCATAATTCATATCCGCTTCCATCTGGTAAGTTTACGTCAAGTATTATAAGGTCTGTATTCTTATTTTTAAAAATATTTCTTCCTTCATTTAAAGTTGAAGCTCTAAGCACTTCATACCCTTCATCTTTAAGAGTGAATTCTATTCCAAGAGCCAGCGACTGATCATCTTCTACTAATAGAAGTGTATTGGCCATTATATGCACCTCACTAAATAAGATAATTTTATTGCTTCTTTATACATATAATTATATAGAAACACCATAATTCTGCAAATCTTTACTATTATCTTTAATATCACCATTAAATACTTCTTTTGCAAAAAACATTAATCCTATACATAAATATAAGACCTTTATTATTTCTATAAACTTATTCATAGTAATTTCTCCTTTTTCTTGTGTTTTTATTATTTTTAATTGCTTTCTTGTCCATACTTTAAGTATATAGATATACAAGGTTTTGTTCTATAAATGGTAACTTACAGAAAGGGAGTTTGTCTTACAGATCTGTAAGACAAACTCCCTCTACATTTATTTATAACCTATGATATATTATAAGCGGCTAATAATACCAGCACTTTTGCTTATTCTACCTTCACATCTAACTTACCATTATCATCAATTTTATTTATAACTACATTAACTTTTCCCCTATAACCTTTTTCTAGATAACCAACTAGATACTGCTCATAATAATTTCCTTTACTATCTTTGTATGTTAACAATATTTGATCTTCACTCTTAAGCTCACTGGTGTTGACATTATATTCCCAAAACTTTTTAGGCTCCAGTTCTGAAATATTTTGTATAGTACCATTGACCTTATATCTTAATTCTAAGTTATTGACAGTTTTATCCGCTTTATTATTAATATCTATTTTATACCTACTAGTAAACTTCATTACGTCAATAGCTACTAGGACTAGAACTACTACCACACCTATTAAAATTTTATTTTTCTTATTCATAGCTCCTCCTATTTGTATACAGTCTCTAACATATAATGAAATGTTATTCCTCTCTTATAGCTTCGATTAAATTAGTTTTTCTAATTCTTGAAAGTGGAGATAGTACTGATAAATATCCAATTATTAATGATGCAACAAATGATATAACCATAGCACCGATAGGCACTTTCCATGCAAACTCTCTCACACCTCCAATGGCCTTATACAATAAATATGACAATCCACAGCCTATTATACAGCCATATATGGTTCCTGCTACGGCATACAAAATTCCTTCTAGAACAATCATTTTTTTAAGCCCTTTTTGAGTAAGCCCTATAGATTTAAGTGCTGCAAATTCTCTCTTTCTTAAGATTATATTTGTAGTTATTGTATTTATTATATTTACTGAGCTTATAAGAGAGATTACAGTAATAAATCCATATATCAAGATTTGAATCATTAGTGTACTTGCTTTCTCTCTTTTGTTGTCATCTATTTGATTGTATACGTGAAGTGAATTATTGGATTTAGTAAGATTCTCTATTTGTTCTGCTGCAGTTTTATCTGCCTTTATATCTTTGATTTTTATTAATAGAGAGGTTGGTTCAAGCTTATCCTTCTCTATAAGTTTTTTAGCAAGTGCTTCTGTTGTAATAAGTTTTAGACCACTTGGGTTACCGCTATTATCAAAAGGATCAACTGATACTATCCCCATAACTTTAACAGTTATTACTTTTCCTTCTCCAAACTCCTTTTGTTTCACCTCTGCCTCAGATCCGTTTGAAGCATTAGCTATTTCATCATACTGTATTGAAATCTGGTCTCCAACTTTAATATTTGCTATAGGTCCTAAATATTTTTTCTTAGTTGCTTCATTATCTATTTGGTCCTTTTTTATTAAAATCACTCCATTTTCCTTCTCTAACTTCTCTTTATCAATACTACCTTCCACTAAGTACTTCTTTGATGCTTCTAGAGATTTATCATCAAAAGGTTGAACTGAAGAATATACTAAAGTTTGATTCTTGCCATTATAATTTATGCTTTTATATATATTCTCTATATTCTTAACTTCCTTTAGTTCCTTGCTGCTGTCGATTACTGCTTTAAATTGATAATATCTATAATTTTTATAAACATCCTTCACAGGATTTAAATTCTTTACATCTTCTGTCATTGAATTTAGACTTGTATTAGTTTTGTTTTCATCGTAATCATTATTATAGATTGTAAAATGTATATCTCTTGATTCATTAGGCTCATTAGTTACAGTAAGCGTCATATCCATAAAGGAACTAAAGGTTATAAAAAGAACTATACTTATAACTATAGAAAATACAGTTATTCTATATCTTTTTCTATTTCTCTTTATATTCTTTGCAGCCATAGCTCCTTCAAAACCAAAAAGTTTTTTAATTATTCTATTCTCAGTCTTTTTTATCTTTCCTTTTGTTATTGAGTTTCTACTGCTTATAGCTAAAAGCGGTGATATTCTCCCCGCAAATATAGCTGGTAATAAAGCAGATATATAAACAGATATAACTCCAACAATGAAACTTGCTATCAGAATCGTAGGGCTTGCTACCAATTTAGTAGGTATTACTGATTCTTTACCTATTATTGTGAATACAAAATATAGTATAGTTATAGCTATTAATCCAAATATTAAACCAATCGGCACTGCTATGAAAGCAAGTATAGTAGCCTCCTTAAGTACTATGAATCTTATCTGCTTAGGTGTAGTTCCTACTGCTCTTAAAAGACCAAATTCCTTCATTCTTTCAACAACACCAATTTGAAAAGAGTTATATATAACTGCTACTGTACAAACTACTACAATAGAAACTATTATGATTACAGCCAACAATAACCCATCCAAACCACCTTCTTTTGTTCCTGCACCTTCAAGTCTCAAAACAGGTCCATTTTCTGAAACCTTTTTTTCATTTCCTATCTTTGTTAGCTCATTTACCGCTTTTCTAAGATTTGTACTTGATTTAACCTGTACTAAAAGTATTGAATCTTCTTTAGATAAATTATCATTCTTTGTAATTATTCTTGCTTTATTTCCGTCCTGGGTAGAATAGCTGTCCTCAAGTATTCCTACAAGAGTATACTCTTTATCACCAAGATTTATTTTATCACCTACTGTTACCGACTTTGATATATAGCTTACTGCCCATCTCTCAACAGCAATTTCTTGTTCATTCTTAGGCATTCTTCCTTCTTTGATTTTAAATGGCAGTAAATCTAATGCATTGTTTGTAGTTACTAATTTATCTGCAATTATATTATTGTTTAATTTTATCTCTCCATCTACTTTATAATATCCGTACTTGCTCACCTTCGGATTATTCACAACCTGTTCAAACACCTTATCGGTAGTGTCCTTATACATAACATGGAAAGAACCATAGTTATCTCTTATATTATCCAGCTCAACCTGCTGCATTCCTTTAAAAAACAATCCAATTGTTGAGATTAATGCCACCGACAAAACTATTCCTATTATGGTTAGTAAGGCTCTCTTTTTATTAGACTTTAAATATCGTACAGTTATTTCTTTATAGCTGCTTATCATAACTTTTCCCCCTTGCTTCTAATATTATCTGCTTTTCAAAGTTTTATCAGAAATTATCATTCCATCCTCTATTGTTATAACTCTATCTGCCATAGTTGCTATATTTACATCATGAGTTATAAGTATTAAAGTCTGATTGTATTTTCTCGCAGTAAATTTTAGAAGCTCTATAACCTCTTTTGAGTTTTTACTATCCAGATTTCCAGTAGGTTCATCAGCAAGTATTATTGAAGGTTTATTTAGAAGAGCTCTTCCAATAGACACTCTTTGCTGCTGACCTCCTGAAAGCTCTGACGGCAAGTGTCCTTTTCTATCTGTTAACCCTAAAATTTCAATTATTTCATTTAAATATTTCTTATCAACTTTTTCATTGTCTAAAAGTGCTGGCAAGGAAATATTCTCTTCTACATCTAATACAGGGATTAAATTAAAAAATTGAAATATAAAACCTATCTTTCTTCTTCTAAAAATCGCAAGTCTTTCTTCTTTGTAATCATAAATGCTTTCTCCATCTATAATTACCCTTCCGCTAGTAGGTATATCTAACCCACCTAAAAGATGTAAAAGTGTACTCTTCCCTGAACCTGAAGCCCCTACAATAGCTACAAACTCACCTTTGTTTATAGATAAACTCACATCTTTTAGAGCTTGAACCTTGTTTTCTCCCTTTCCATAGGTTTTATTTAAACTTTCTACCTTTAATATCTCCATTTACTCTTCTCTCCCTTAACTTTTTATACTATTGAGGTTATCAATTAATTTTGTAACTCCTGGTTACAATTTTTACCATTCTGATTTACCTAATTTTCTCATTGGTTTGCACCTTCAATCAGCCATTCTATGTGAATCAACAACCAACATCATGTTCTAATTATATCCATTATTAGTTTTCTGCTCTATATCAGTACACTTACAAAATGGCTCTGTTCCTTACAAAACTGTAAGACAAAAGTTCTTCTATCGTCTATAACTTAAATTAACTATATCGTACTCACTACATATTGCTCTTAATGTGAATAAATAAAAACTTATATAGAAACAATAGTTATATATTTTTACACCCATAACCGTTGACTCCTAGATTTAGAATATTTACTGAAGAATATTAGGATTACCTAGGGTTAACCTTAGAAGGAGGTGTCCGTTATTGAATATAAATGATGGTCAGAAAAATCAAAACCAAACAAAAGCTGACTATAATAAAAAGCTTTCTACTTCACTTGACTCAAATATTACATTGTTTAGAGAAATCTTTGCAAAAGATGATACATTTAGAATACGAAATATTCAAAATCAATACCAAAACAGTATAAGATGTTCTACTATCTTTATTGACGGAATGGTAAGCAATGATTATATAAGTGAACACATTATAACACCTATTTTGAAAGCTGATCTTTCTAAAGATAATCCAGATAATATATTTTATAAACTGATGAATCAGATTCTTCCTTCTAGCGATGTAAAAGAATCTACTGATATATATGAAATTATAAATTGTATTATAGGTGGTGATACTGTACTTCTAGTAGACCACTCCTCATCCGTTCTTATAATTGATTCAAAAGATTTTGAGTTTAGATCAGTAACTGAACCTACCTCTGAAAAAGCTCTGAGAGGATCAAAGGAAGGCTTTACCGAAAGTCTACTGATTAACTTATCATTAATAAGACGAAGAGCTAAAAGTACAAATTTAAAATTCCAATTTAGGCGAATAGGTACAGAAACCAATACAAATATATGTTTATGTTATATAGAAGGTAAGGTTCAAGATAAGATATTAAATGAATTGATTAATAGACTAGATCAAATAGATATTGACAGTGTACTTGATTCTCAATATATCCAAGAAATAATACAGGATAATCCATTATCTCCTTTTGAGACTGTTGGAAGCACTGAAAGACCAGATGTTGTAGTTGGAAAAATTCTTGAGGGCCGTATAGCTATATTAGTTGATGGAACTCCTTTTGCATTAACTGTTCCTTTTTTATTCATTGAATATTTTCAGGCTGGTGAAGATTATTATAATAATTACTTTTTTATGTCTTTTAATCGTGTTATAAGAATAATCGGCTTTATATTTACTGTAAGTGTTCCGTCACTATATATATCCATTGTAACCTATAATCAAGAAATGATACCCACAAATCTATTACTTAGTATTTATGCAGCCAGAGAAAATGTGCCTTTACCAACAATTTTAGAAGCTATACTAATGATCTTCAGTTTTGAAGTTTTAAGAGAGGCTGGAACAAGACTTCCCTCTGATTTGGGTGAAGCCATAAGTATCGTAGGTGCGTTAGTATTAGGTCAAGCAGCCGTAGATGCTAGACTTGTAAGTGCACCCATGGTTATAATCGTAGCCATAACTGGAATTGTAGGTCTACTAAATATAAAAATAATAAGTGCAACCATACTTCTAAGATTTATCTTTCTTGTTCTATCAGCTTTTTTAGGCATTTATGGTTATCTCTTTGGTGTAATAGGCTTCATTGTGTATCTTATGAGTTTACGTTCTTTTGGAGTTAATTATATGAATACAGTAGGATCTTTCAATTCAGAATCTATATCAGATTCACCTATAAGGGCTCCTTGGTGGTATCTAAGCTTGCACAATTACAAGATTTCTGTAAAAGGTCGTATTAAAGGGAAAAGCAGGTGATACAATGAAGATTTCAAAATCTATTCCAACCTTACTAATATTAATTATTACCGTTAATCTAACAGGCTGTTGGAACTACAGAGAGATAGAAAGTATGGCTATAGTTGCTGGAGTAGCTATTGATAAAAGTGAAACTTCTAAAAAATATGAAATGACAGCTGAAATTATCGATATTGAAAGCGGTAAAGAGTCAAAATCAGTGCCAAGATATATCACCCTCACTGGTGATTCTATTTTCGATATAGCAAGGAATATGATTACAATTTCCGATAGAAAGCTTTACTGGAGCCATGCTAAGTGCATAATAGTTAGCACTTCTATAGCAAGAGAAGGGCTTGGAAATATTATCGACTGGTTTATTAGGGATGCAGAAACTAGATCAGATATGTATCTATTAGTTTCCAGTGAGAAAACTGCTAAGGAAATAATAACTGCTTCACCAACCTCTGGAAAGATTATGTCATTAGAACTAGCTAACCAATTAAGGAATCAAAAACTTGCTTCTAGAGCCCCTATCCTTGATCTCTGGGACTTTGCTGATAGCTTAATACAGCAAGGGAGAAGTGCTACTGTTCCAAGGGTTATACTAGCCAGACAATCTGGTTCCCCAACTCCAAGTATAGATGGAATTGCTATATTTAAAAGAGATGCTCTAATTGGAATAATTGAAGGAACTGAAACTAAGTATTTACTTTTTGCCTTTAATCAAATCAAAGGTGGTATTTTGCTAGTATATACCGAAAATCAAAAACCACTTACATTAGAAATCTTCCAAAGTAAAACTAAAATAAAGCCTATTTTGAAAGATGATTCTCTTAAAATTAGTATTATGACAGAAACCGTAGTAGCTATGGCTGAAGATCAACCTTTAATTGAATTTTTTAAAGAGGAGCAGAGAAAAGAAATAGAAAGAAATGCTTCTTTAGTTCTCGAAAACTCTATATATAGTTCTATAAAGAAAGTTCAAGAAGAATATGGCAGTGATATATTTGGTTTTGGAACTAAAGTACGTGAAGATATGCCAAAGACATGGAAAAAACTATCAACGTCTTGGAGCGATAAGTTTAAAGATTTGCCAGTATCCGTTACTTCTAAAATTAAGATAAAAAATAGCGCTACTACCTCTAAACCGCTAGAAATAGGTGATTAACATGTTAATAGTAGTTATTTTGTTTTACATAGTAATTATTTTAGTAGATCAGGTTAATTTATTTAAGCAAGGGCTTAAGAAAGATTTTTATATAAGCAGCTTAATGTGCATTTTATCCTTTATTATAGCTGTATCATTAGCTCTTAAAATAGATATTTTTAGCCCTTCGAAGCCAATAGAAAAACTCTTCAAATTTATGTTGAAATAATAATACAGGTGGTCATTTATGGAAAATGAAGTTATTCGTGATAAACTCGCAGTTAGTACAGTTATGTTATTTGTATTTGGCAGTACCATGATACTTGGTGCTGCCGGAGAGGCAAAAAATAGCAGCTGGCTTGCTATTATAGTAGCAACTATTTTAGTGATACCTATACTGCTAGTGTATTGTAGACTTTTATACCTATTTCCTAAAAAAGATATATTTGATATATTTCTATTGTTATATGGAAAGTATGTAGGTAAGTTTATTTGCATATTATATATATGGTACTTTTTTCACTTAGGAGCATTGGTTATTCGTAACTTCGCAGAATTTATGAATACTCTAGCTTTTCCAGAAACACCGATGATAGTAACCATAATGTGTATATCATTATTATGCATATGGAGCTCAACTCATGGAGTAGAGGTAATGGCCAGAACTTCAAGAATCCTATTGACAATTTGCATAACCTTTGTTTTTATAATTGCAAGTTTGTCACTATCACAAATGAGACCTCATTATTTAAAACCTCTTTTTGGTGTAGAAATTACTGATTTCCTAAATGGTACCTTCTCAGCTTTTTCATTTCCCTTTGCTGAAGTAGTTGTTTTGACAGGGGTTTTCTCTTGCTTAGAAAAAAGAAATTCCTCTTATAAAGTACTCATTAAAGGCGTCGTAATTGCTTCAGCATATATTGTATATATATCAATGCGAAACATAATGATATTAGGTCCAAGTACATTAGGCCTCCTATACTTTCCTTCTTATGTTGCTATAAGTAGGATACATTTAGGAGAGTTCATCCAACGTATGGAGGTTTCAGTATCAATAGTTTTTGTAAGTGCAATATTCATAAAGGTTAGCTTTTGCCTAATAGCTACGAGTAACGGAATTAGTAAACTTTTTGGACTTAAGAATTATAAATCCTTAATAATTCAAACCGGATTATTGATGAGTTATTTAGCCTATACTCTTTATGGCAGTACCATGGAAATGCAATATTGGGCAGTATCTATTTACAAATACTATGCGTTTCCTTTTCAAGTTATAATACCTGTTATTACTTTACTATTTGCACACTTTAAGATGAAAAAATCAAAGCAGGTTTCTTGTAACTAATATAAAGTCAGCCTAGGAGAGTTGTTTCCTAGGCTGACTTTATATACTTAATTACATTTCTATTACTTAAATCTTTAATATTCTTTTGCATAATTAATTCATAAACAACTCAATCTCTTCTGATTATAATGAAGTTAAGAAATTAGAAGTTAAGTCCATAATCATACATTCAACTAGTAGAAAGCCTTAATTTTTTAGTATAAATATCCTTGAGCTTTTAAAAGTTCTGCAATCAATACTGCTCCACCAGCTGCACCTCTCAAAGTATTATGAGAAAGACAAACAAATTTATAATCGTACACCTTGTCTTCTCTAAGCCTTCCCATTGTTATTCCCATTCCGTTTTCAAAGTTTCTATCAAGCTTTGTTTGTGGTCTATCTGCTTCCTCAAAATATTTAAGAAACTTCTTAGGAGCACTTGGAAGATCTTTTACTGATTCTGGTATATTAAAGTTTTCCCATAGCTTTATTATTTCTTCTTTGGAAGGCTTATTTTCGAAGCTTACAAACACCGCTGCTAAATGTCCATCAGTAACTGGTACTCTAATACATTGAGTGGTTATGATTGGTTCCTTAACATCTTCTATTTTATCTCCCTTGACTTCGCCCCATATTTTTAGTGGTTCATTTTCACTCTTTTCTTCTTCTCCACCTATATAAGGAATAACATTATCTAACATTTCTGGCCAATCTTCAAAATTCTTTCCTGCCCCTGAAATTGCTTGGTAGGTACATGCTAATATACTCTTAGGTTTGAATTCAGCCAAGGCACTTATTGCCGGTACATAGCTTTGAATTGAGCAGTTAGGCTTTACTGCTATAAATCCTTTTTTAGTTCCAAGTCTTTTTCTTTGGCTATTTATTATTTCTATATGATCTCCGTTAATTTCTGGGATAACCATAGGAACATCTTCAACCATTCTGTTGGCTGAATTACATGAAACCACTGGAATCTCATGTTTTGCATATAATTCTTCAAGTTCCTTTGTTTTATCTTTATTAAGTGAAACAGCACAAAAAACAAAGTCTACCTCTTTAGATATTTCTTCTACAGATGCTCCATCCTTTATTACTATATTTTTTAACACTTCAGGAATAGGCTTTGCCATCTTCCATCTATTCTTAACAGCTTCTTCATAAGTCAATCCAGCGGATCTTCCACTTGCTGCTATAACTTTAACTTCAAACCACGGATGATTGTCCAAAAGAATTGTCAATCTTTGTCCTACCATTCCAGTTCCACCTATAAGTCCTACTCTTAATTTATCACTCATAACATCCACTCCTAATTCTGATTATCTTGTTTATTTATTTTAACCATACAGTTTCATCTAAATATATGGTATCATGACCTTATGCATTAGTAAAATTGAAAGTTTTGATTGATATGTTCAATTTTTTTGATAATACCATATTATATAATATATTTCATTTTTCATTATTATCTTATGTTTATTGTATAGATTGACAACTCTATAATTAAACTTATATTTTTGAATCTAACTCATTACTTGCACAAACATTAATGGTTAACATTATTAATTTAGACACTGTTAAAGTACCTTATAAATTTGAACGGAGATGATATTATTGACTTAAAACAGCTCAATTCCTTTATTACCATATGTAAATTACAAAGCTTTACCCAAGCTGCTGATTCCTTAGGTTATGCTCAATCTACTATAACTACCCAAATTAAACTTTTAGAAAACGAGCTTGGTGTAAAACTTTTCGAAAGAATAGGAAAAAACATAACCTTAACACATCAAGGAAAAAAACTGCTGCCTTATGCCAAACAGATGCTTAAGCTTTCCTCAGAGATAAAAAATGTTTTAACCAGTGAAGATGTTCCAAGCGGAGTACTAACTATAGGTGCTGCAGAGTCTCTATGCGTACTAAGGCTTCCAGAAATATTAAAGGAATACAGAAAACTTTATCCTAATGTGGAAGTATCCATGAAATTTGGCAACTGCACCGACTTTAGACATTTTCTTCGTGACAACTTTATTGATGTTGCTTTTTCTTTAGGAACTAGGATAGAAGCCAATGATTTTGTAACTGAAATATCCTTTGATGAGCCAATGCTTCTTTTAACAGCACCTGGACATCCTCTATTAGAAAAGAAAGAAATCTTACCTGAAGATATTGCAAAAGAATCTCTAATATTAACAGAACTTGGCTGTAGTTATAGAGCTGTGTTTGAAAATATTCTAAACAGCCATAATCTAAAAGCGAATGTAGTTTTAGAAACTGGAAGTGTTCAAGCTATAAAACAGTTTACTATGAGTGGATTAGGAATAACACTTTTACCTAAGGTGGCTGTAGAGGAAGAATTAAATCAAGGAAGATTAGTTCCATTAAATTGGGCAGGTCCTGATTTTGGTATAGTATCTCAGGTACTTTATCACAAAGATAAATGGCTCTCCCCTGCTTTAAAAGCTTTCTTGAAATTGTCAAAGGAAATGATGTAGCATAAATAGGTTCATACATTATTATTATATTAAGCTAATACTAAAAACACCAAATGAGTAAGCCTATATTAGCACACCAAACTTCAGAGAAATAAATAGTTAATATCCTGTTTCTCAAGTTTTTCAAATAAAAACCTGTAAAACATTAGCTCTATTTAATAAAGTAAATTTAATAGCTATATTGACTACTAACGGCAACATAACTGTCAATTTTGATTGTATTTGAAACTAGATTATCTATTCCGCTGAACTAATAAACTACTTCAGTCATTAAACTCCAAATAAAGATTTCGATGGTTCTACGAATCTCTATTTGGATAAATTGCAATATGAAGTAGTTTATCTATAAGATCCTATGCTATATTAAAACTATGCTAATATGTATAAAATAAATGTTGATTATGATTAGCACCTTAGTAAAATGGCAAGTATTTAGATAATAACTACTATTTAAATATTCCTTTTATGAGGTGCTTTAATTGATAAAACAACGTAAGAAACTAAAAAAAACAGGTCTATTTACAAATCAAATCTCTAAAAAAGATTTCTACAAAACAAGATCAGTAAATTATTGTCCTGCATGTGGTTCAGAAAACCATGTTAAATATGGATTTTATAACGGAATACAAAGATATATATGCAAAGATTGTAAGAGAACATTTTCAAGAACAACTAACTCATTATGGAGTTATTCAAAAAAAGATGCGAGTACATGGATAAAATTTATTGATTTATTCGTGGAAACAAAATCTTTGAGGTTTTGTGCAAAAAAGCTAGGTATAAGCCTGGTAACAGCCTTCTATTGGAGGCATAAAATACTACACAGTCTAACATTAGATGCTGCTAAACTTAAAAACTTAAAAGGAACAATTCATATAGGAACAGCCTCTGTCAAAGAAAACTTCAAAGGTTCTAGAAATTTAGAAAACAACATTAAAGAGTCCTACTTAAGTGAGAATTTGAATTCGAAAGATAAATCTAGCTCAAGAGATACTATTGGGATTGTTGCAGCAACTGGATCAGATAACTATATGTTTGCCAAACCAGTCTTTAAAAACAGATGTAATATGCGTACTTTCAATGAAAAAGTATATACAGAAATAGCTAAAGACTCGTATATAATAGCATATCAAAATTCTTATTTGAAAGCCCTCGCAAGAAAGCATAATAAGTTTAAAAAATTATACAATAAAGCTCAAATACACCAAGAACCCGTTGACGTAAGAATAAAATATTTCAGACCAAATCTCAGATCCTTACTTTGTACCTTTCACGGGGTAGCTACAAAATATCTACAAAGATATCTTCGCTACTTTATACTTCTGAATATAGATGAAAACTCAAATTATAGGAATATTTTATATAATTATTCGTTAGCAAAGAACAACTTCATTAACACTGATAGGATTAGGTTGATCAACAGCTACATATATTAATTTTTATATCCAATATTTTGATTATAATGGTTTTAAAGATGCACAAGTTCGGACAGAACCACATTTTCAAAAGCCTGCTACTCACCATAGATCAATATTAGATATATAAGTTCTAATAAGTTTTATCGGTAAAAGTATTGAAATAAGTATACTTTAATTAAATTGATTGATTAATCAATTTAACTAGAATATATATTATAAACATTGCACAATAAGCTTAAAAGCTTGTCCTAATTATCAACATTACTTTAATACATTTTCATAGTATATCTTCATACTTATACCATACAAATACTCATATCAAAAACTTTGTAAAAAAAATATATAAAGATAAATACCTTCAAACCCATTATAAAAATGTTTTTAAAGGTATTTATAAAGTCTATAAATCTAACTTATGTTTTAAACTACATATATAATTTTCTGGATCTTTGCTTTTCATTACAGATGACATTACAGCAGCACCATAAGCACCACACTTCATTGTATCCCTAATGTTATTTTCACTTATTCCACCTATAGCTATAACAGGTATTCTTATACTTTCACAAATCTTGCTTAAGAAATCTAAGCCTCTTCCTTTGAAACCTTCCTTACAAGAGGTTTCAAATATATGACCAGCTATTAAATAGCTGGCACCATTTTCCTCTGCTAATTTAGCTTCTTCAAGAGAATGTACTGAAACGCCTAAAAGCCCATCAAACTTTTCTTCAAAATTCATAAAATCATTAAAGCTTAAATGTACTCCGTCGGCACCAATAGCTTTTGCTACTTTATAGTTTCCGTTAATTATAAATAATGCGTTACTGTTACTTAACTTTTCCTTTACTTTAATTGCAAGTTCCTTGAGACAACAAGTTTCTAAGTCTTTTTCACGTAGTATTATTGCTGTTGCTCCTCCTTTTACACTACTTTCAGCTATTTCTTGAAGAGTTCCCTCTTTAATCAATTTTCTATTAGTAACTACATAAATTCCTTTGGTTATAACTGTTTTTATATTAATGATTCCACCTTCAGAAATTACGCTTACATTTTTATCTGTATCCTTTAGTATATCTTTATTTATAACCTCAAGCATATCTTCATCAATATTTTTATTAACATTTTTGACTAAATCTTTCTTCATTGATTTATTCCCAATCCTTCAAAACAGCGCAATAACCTTTTGATGAAAGCATACTCTTTATCTCTTCTACGGTTCTTGTGTCAGAGATTTCAAATTGCCCATCACCTTTGTTTTCCTTCTCCTTGGTATGTCCACCTATTTCTGTGGACACTCCAGCAGACATCTTTGTAACCCCTAGTGGAATAAGATTATCTCTAAACTCTGCACTTTCTCTAGTTGTCATATTTATACCAGCCCTAGGAAGAAAAAGCTTAGATGCAAGCATTATCTGAACTAAATTTCTATCACTAATCTCGTGCAAATCAGTAAAACTTCCTGCATGAGGTCTTATTCTTGGAATAGATATATTCATCTCCATATGAGGAAAATTATCTTCAATATATTTTGCGTGTAACCCTGAAAGATAAGCTTCCTTTCTCCAGTCAGTAAGTCCGTATAGAGCACCAACTCCAATCCCTCTTATGCCTGCGGTGCAAGCCCTCTCTGGTGTTTCTAGTCTAAATCTATAATCTTTTTTAGGTCCTCCAAGATGTATCTTGTCATAAACCTCCATATTATAAGTTTCTTGATATATAGTAAGTGCATCAACTCCAGCTTCTACAAGCTCTTTATACTCCTCTTCTTCTAAAGGATATATTTCGATTGCTATTGAGTTAAAATACTTTTTCATTATCTTAACAGCATCCTTTATGTAAGATACTGGGCTATGAAATCTAGACTCACCAGTAAGAAGAATAACATGCCTAAGTCCACTTTCATATATAATCTTGCATTCCTTCTCAATTTCATCCATAGTAAGCTTTTGTCTATTTATATTGTTATCTAAGTTATAGCTACAGTAAGCACACCTATTAACACAGTAGTTTGAAATATATAGTGGAGTATACAAAACTACAGCTTTTCCAAAATTGCTCATAGTTAAATTATGTGCTTTTTGTGCCATTGGCTCTAAAAACTTTTCTGCTACTGGTGATAGCAAGCATAAAAAATCTTCTTTACTTATCCTATCTTTTTTAAGTATACTCCTGATTCTATCTTCTGTTATACCATTAAGAAGGCTCTCAAAATTATAATCCTGAACTTCTTTAGCTATGTCATAAAAACTCATTTATTTCACTTCCTATCTTAAAAATCCAGTCAATGGCGATGATGCTTCAGCCATAGATTTCTCAACACCTAGTTTAGCTAAATATCCTTTTCTTCCACCTTCAACTGCAAGTTTAAAAGCTTCAGCCATAAGTACCGGATCTCCGGCTGTAGCAAGTGCAGTATTTATAAGTACAGCCTCAGCTCCCATTTCCATAGCTTCTGCTGCATCTGATGGCTTACCTATCCCTGCATCCACTATGATTGGAACCTTTATTTCATCTATAAGTATTTGTATCATTTCCTTTGTCCTAATTCCTCTGTTACTTCCAATAGGTGCTCCAAGAGGCATTACAGCAGCTGCTCCTGCACTTACCATTCTTTTAGCATCCATGATATCTGGATTCATGTACGGAAGAACTATAAAACCTTCTTCCGCTAATACCTCTGTTGCCTTTATAGTTTCATAATTATCTGGGAGTAAGTATTTATTATCTGACATAATCTCTATCTTTACCCAGTTACCACAGCCTGCAGCTTTTGCTATTTTTGCAAGTCTTATAGCTTCTTCAGCATTTCTTGCGCCAGAAGTATTTGGCATTATAACACAATTGCTTATATAATTTAATATATTTTCTTCTTCATCACTAAAATTAACTCTACGTAAAGCTGCAGTAACAACTTGAGTTCCGCTAGCTCTTATTATATCTGGAATTATTCTATTTGAACCATACTTTCCAGTACCTACAAAAAGTCTACTTTTAAGTTCTACTCCACCGATATTTAATAAATCTCCCATTATATTTCCTCCCCTAAAATAATTCTTACTGCTGCATTTGCTTCATGATTAGCTGCAACTGCAACTCTTGAAGCCATAAGCCCACAGCCTATTGCCGCTTCTGTTTCCATATCTCCAACCATATAAAGATTGTCCTTTAGCTTTCTAGTTATAATAGAATTACTGCTGTAAAAGCCCGAAACACCAGAAGCAGCTATTATTTTCTTATCTTTCATACCACTTAAAACAGTTCTTACCAAAGTTGCTTTTGCTGAAGGATCATCAAAAGCCTCGATTATTATATCAACATCTTGAAAAATATCTTCAATATTACTTTCATCAAGCCTAATATCTTTTATTTCAACATCTACGAAAGGATTACAATCATTTATTATATCTTTCATAGCTTCTGTTTTCTTCATACCAATATGTCTTACAAAATAATACTGCCTATTCAAATTACTAGGTTCAACTATGTCAAAATCAATGAGCAAAAGCTTTCCTATACCCATCCTTGCTAAGGCTACTGCCGCATTGGACCCAAGACCTCCAAGCCCGGCAATACCAACCTTAGCTTTTTTAAGTTTCTCATGAACAAAGGGGGTATGCCTCGCTACCATAAGAGCCTCCAGCTCTTCCTTAGAAGGCATCTCTCCTCTTTTTATTAAAACAATCTTATCTAGTGCCTTAACCTTTATATCTTGCTTTAATGGAAAGGAGTTATATATTAGTATATCTGCATCTGCCTTAAAATCTTCTCTTATAGAGTAAGCTGTACTATCATCTGCTACTTCCCTTAGAACCTCATTTACATATATTCTCAATTTAGCCTCCTCCTACAAATCTTATTAATTCTACTTCTGAATCAGATCTTAACTTTTTAATCGAGTATTCATTCTTATCAATAATTATTCTATCTACTTCTACAACAACTTTATCTGAATTTATCTTTAGTTCTTCTAAAAGTTCTTCTACTGTTATGTTCTCTCTGAACTCTTTCTTTTCTCCATTTAATAGCATCTATTACAACTCCAAATATAAATTCTTTATTTTAAAATCTTCTAAATATTTAGATCCTCATTGTTTAATATCTTTTTCATGGTTCTCATAGAACACATCTTTCCACACATTGTGCAGCTATCTGGGTTTTCTGGTGAAGATTCTTTTCTGTATCTTCTTGCTTTTTCCTCATCTATGGATAGTTCAAACATTTTCTCCCAATCTAGATCTGCTCTTGCCTTACTCATTGCATTGTCCCAATCCATTGCACCTTTCACTCCTTTTGCAATATCTCCAGCATGAGCTGCTATCTTTGCTGCTATTATTCCTTCCTTCATATCTTCTAAGGTTGGAAGTCTTAAATGTTCCGCAGGTGTAACATAGCATAAGAAATCAGCACCACTAGAAGCCGCAATTGCACCACCTATAGCTGAAGTTATATGATCATACCCTGGAGCTACATCAGTTACTAAAGGTCCTAGTACATAAAAAGGGGCTCCATGGCATAGTTTTTTTTCCAAAAGCATATTAGCTTGTATTTCATTTAGAGGCATATGTCCAGGTCCTTCAATCATAACTTGTACATTTCTTTCCCAAGCTCTCTTTGTAAGTTCACCTAAAGTAATCAATTCCTTTATTTGTGCTGGATCAGTAGCATCCTTTATAGAACCTGGTCTACAAGCATCCCCTAAAGAAATTGTAATATCATATTTTTCGCAAATATCTAAAAGCCTATCATAATACTCATAAAATGGATTTTCAGCTTTATTAAGTTCCATCCATGCAAAAAGCAACGAACCTCCTCTTGAAACTATGTTTGTAAGTCTAGGATTGTTTTTTACTATCTTAGCAGTTTCTTTGTTTAGTCCTGCATGAATTGTTACAAAATCCACTCCATCTTCTCCATGCTTTTCCACTACTCTGAAAAATTCATCCACAGTTATATCCTTAAGATCTTTATCATAGAAGCCTATAGCATCATACATCGGAACTGTTCCAAGCATTGCAGTAGACATGTCCACAATCTTTTTTCTTAGGTGTTCAGTTTTTCCATAGTTAGATAAATCCATTATTGCTTCAGCCTTCATATTTATCGCAGTTCTCACTTTTTCCAATTCAACATCAAGGTCACAACAGTCCTTTGAAATTCCTAAGTTTACATTTATCTTTGTTCGAAGGCCTTGTCCCACACCTTCCGCACTTAAAGATTTATGATTTTTATTTGAAGGAATAACAACTTTACCTTCAGCAATAAGTGTTCTTAGGACTTCTACATCTAGTTTTTCCTTTTCTGCAACTACTTCCATTTCCTTAGTTATAATTCCTTTCTTAGCAGCATCCATTTGTGTTGTGTAATTCATACAATAATCTCTCCTTAAATATAATTTTTTTAATAAAGAAAACAAAAAAGCAGTCAATTGTAAGAAATACAAAAGACTGCTTAACAGCATATTTATTCAAATAAAAAAACTTGCAAAAAGCAAGCTTAAGTACGAATAAAGCCCTTGCTTCCCTACGATGGTTCTAACCATATCAGGTTCATGGAGTTAGGATAAAGTATCCCTCTCAGCCTTGCGGCACCCCCAGCAAATATCTGGTATATTTAATTTTTATTAGTTTTACATGACGATTATACCTCTATTATATTTATTTGTAAATTAAATATTGGTTATTTACTGCTTTAAATTTCTAAGTTTAGCTATTATAAGTGATGTTATAGGAAATAATATTTCTGGAATCCAAGCATAGACTGGATATATATTTGCAGCAGTATATGACTGATTTACTGGTGATTCATACATAGTAATTGAAAATATTATGCTAATAATAACTATAGGTGAAACCATATGTTTGTAGGTTCTAAGTTTAAGAATTTGAGCTAAGCTTAATACAGTTCCATAGCAGAATATCGCAATTTTCATGAATACATTAAATAACAATACAACTGCTATTAATGATTCTAGCCTGCTGATAATATCAGCGATATCTATTAGCTTTGCAACTTGAAGTGAAGACTGAATCTCCAATTCACCTACTATTCCGAGGGCTAGTGTATTTCTAACAACAATCAATAGGAAAAATGCTACGCCTATGAACATCCCTTTGAAAGAATATTTCTTTATATTTTCTTTATCTCTTACGCTTGGAAATATCATTAGAAATATTAAAAGTTCTCCAAATGGTATTACAGTTATTACATTTACCCCATGTAGAAACTGAATTGAATTAAGTTGAAACATAGGTAACATATTTTTAATATCATATTGCTCAAAAAGCATGATAATAATTATAATGGCTATTACTATTGTAAAAACAGTAAAAAACGGTGCCATTCTTGCTAGAACCTCTAATCCTTTCCTAATTACATATATACAAGCGATACTTATAGCCACTATAAAGACAATAATATCTGTTTCCTGCATAAGAAAAGTAGAGAAAAAATCAGCTATAAATCTTAAATTTGCAGCCACTATGAACCAAAAATGATATATATAAATGATTGATATGAATTTTCCAAGATATTTTCCATATGTAATATCATTTATCTCTATAATATTTTTTTCTGGAAAGCGCTGAACCAAATTTAAATAAACTTGCAGCAAAAAGCATAGTATAAAAATACTTACCACAACTACCACCCAAGTATCTTGTTTAGTAACTCCACTTATAAAAGTTGCAGTGAGCGTAGATCCTTGAAGTAAGGCTATTATCAGAAACATTAACTCTGAGCTTGATATCATGCCCTTCTCTATCTTCATAATCAGCACTTCTCCCATTATAGTTTCAAACTTATTTATGTTATCTAGCTTAGTGATTCTTTCTAGACTTTTTATAGCCTATCAGAAGTTAATGTAGTAACTTCCGGATATAATGTTTTTTAATAAAATATGTAAAAAAATTAGTATACAAATTCTATTTATCTATAATTTAAATGAAGTAAATCCTTAATTATATATTGTAAAATTTCTACTGGATTGAATATAGGAATTCTCAAAACATAAAATATACTTATAATTAATGCGATTAAAGTAAATATCCCAAAAGCTAGCAATTCTCTAAATTGCCTTTTTCTCAGTAGCTCTGAAAGTTCCATAAGTATTATAATTACAAAGGAAATAATCATCAAAAACATATATTCACCTCATAAAATATGCTTCTATTTTCCTTGATAAGTAGATGGCTTTGTTATTTTACCCATTCTTCTTATTTTTGCATCTACTTCCACATTAACAGTTATTTTCTGAAACTCAGTATCCCACTTATTCTCAATTGCCTTCCACTTCTTTGGTTTATATTTATATATCAGATCTCCAAATCCAAATACATCTGCATTCATTTCTTTAGCTTTACTCCAGGTAGACAAAACTTGATTGCCAATATATAAATTTTCATTTTCCTCAACAACCTTGATGATTTTTGGTATTGACAAATCTTCTGAAGATGTTTGTTCCAATATATCTCCTTCTGCATCAATATATATATTCATATATATATGTTCACCTTCCACCTTAGGTTTTATATGAGTCTTTGCTCTTAATATTCTTACAGCCACTTTATCATTTCCATTTGGAGAATTTACTGTAATCGTTCCATACTTTACCTTATTTATTCCCCATAGCAGCCCCATGGATTCACTTTCATTAAGCTCACCTATCATTTTGTCTTTTTTAAAAACGGCTGTGCTTGCTATATAAGGTACCTTTGTTTTCTCATCAACTGTTTTCATATCTATTATTGGTATAACTGGTGAAGTGGTTTTACTCATTAATCGTGCCGTAAATTCTTTAAAATTTATGCTTGGAAGTTGAGATACGTTTTTTTCATTTTTAATCAATTTGCCTATATTGATCCCTGGGTCATCCTGTGTATTAGTATTAGTTTCAAGAATACTTGCAGCTTCCCCATTACTTACTAGCATCCAAGTTAAAGGTCTCATCTCTCTTTGTCTTAAAAAGAAATCCAATTGTTCACTTATTCCTTGCTGTGCTAAATCTTTGTTGAATATAACTACTTGATTATGTGCGAAGAAAAGTTCTCTATTGTATTCTCTGCTAATGTTCTTAAGAGCATCTGAAACATTTTTTCCCTTTTCCTTAATATTTATAAACTGTGCTTTACCACCCACCCCTGAGTTAGACTTTTCAAGTTTAGGCACTCCTATCTGAGCTGTAATATTTAAATCTTCCGCCTTACTTGATTTATCTAGAGCAACGCCAGTTACTATTCCTAATTTATTTAACTCTACTGAACTCCAACAGGAAGTAAGACTTAATGATAGGATTACACAAATGGACAACATAATTGTATTTTTTATATTTTTCATAATTTCACTTCACCTCTGTATCAACTATAGAGTTCCTGACTCAACTATGATTTTGTATGCTCCCAAAATCCACAGAGACTAGATCCTACAATTCATATATATTCTCCAATGCATATAGATTAAATTCCACTAAGATAATGCCTTATTAAACACTTAATTTTCTTCTTTATCATTAAAATTAGGCTTCATATCTTCATCTTGTCTGAAAATATTTTTCCATGCAATCGAAACAGGCCTTTTATTCATTTTCCATAAAGGAGCTCTTACTAGTGTATCCTTTATATCATCCTTAACTAATGGAGCTAGTGGAGAGAAATACGGTACCCCAAAAGACTTTAAGGATACTGCATGTGCAAATACGATGAGTATACCAATTCCTAGCCCGAAGATTCCAAGTGCTCCTCCTAATATTAAAAATACTATTCTTAATATAGATACAACATCCGTATATACTGGAACCACGAAGCTTGACACAGCAGTAAGTGCTATAACTATTACTAGTAAGCCACCTACAAGTCCAGCTGACACAGCCGCTTCTCCTATTACCAGCGCTCCAACTATACTTACCGCCTGACCTACTGGCCTAGGCAACCTAACTCCTGCTTCTCTTAAAATTTCAAATGTAATTATCATAAGTCCTGCTTCTACAACTGCAGGGAAAGGTACTCCCTCTCTTCCGGCTGCCATAGTAAAAAGAAGTGTAGTAGGTATTAATTCCTGATGAAAAGTTGAAAGCACTACATAAGTTACTGGAGCAAATATACTTATAAAAAAGCACATATATCTCAGCATTCTTATCATACTAGCTAAATATGGTCTAGAATAATAGTCTTCTGCACTTTGAAAGCCTTCCACAAATAGCATTGGCATGGTTAGTACAAACGGAGTACCATCAACTAAAATACAAGCTCTTCCTTCTAATATCTTTGCTGCAGCAGTATCTGATTTTTCTGAATTTCCTATTGTGGGAAATATAGACTTAGGCTCATCTTCTATTAGTTGTTCTATATATCCAGACTCTAAGATTGCATCTATTTTGATTTTTTTAAGTCTCTCTTTTACTTCCTGTATTAACTTAGGGTCAGCTATATCTTTTAAGTAGGCTATACATACACTGGTTCTCGTTTGTCTTCCTACTCTCATTGATTCGAAGACCAAATTTGGACTTTTTATCCTACGTCTTATTAAAGCCATATTAGTAGCTATATTTTCTGAAAATCCCTCTCTTGGACCTCTTACAACAGCTTCTGTTTTTGCTTCCTCCACACCACGACTTTCCCATGCTTCTGAATGGATTATTAGTGCTTCCTCTGAGCCATCTAGTATAAATATGGTTTCTCCTGATAAACATGCATCTATGATTTCCTGCTGAGAACTAGTTCTTTTTGAATGTGCTACTGAAAGCATATTTTTTTCTATAAAATCTATATTAACTTTTATATTTTTAATATTAGCAATTTTGCTATCATACATGAAAACTTTCATTATAGTTTCATTTATAATAAAATTCTCGTTTAAGCCCTCAACATATATAAGCCCTGCACTAAACTCACCATTATCACCGAAAGAAAATGTCCTATAGATAATATCTAAACTTTCTCCGAAAATCTTTTTAAAATTTTTTATATTATCTTCTAATTTATTTGATATTTTTTCTGTATGCTTGTTATTATCTTCTGTTTTGCCCACTGTTTTTCCTGAATCTTTGAAATTAAGCTGTTCCTGCTCCATCAACAAACTTTTCAGTTTTCTGCCTATGTATTTAAACATTTTTTACTCCTATTTATTAAATTATTATGTTGTTGTAAGTTATCTTTCCCTAGTTATATCCACTTAATCATTTCTTCTCCTTTTAACGTTATTTACTTCATTTATAAACTGTTGATTCTTATATTTAACCTTGAATATAAGAAGAAAAAGCTGTAAAACCGTGTAAATAACTATTACTAATAACAGTATCCACGTCATTATTGTAAAAAAGGTTATATACCAATCCTTACCTTCAAAGAATCTTTTAAGAATATCTATGATGTCCATAATTACTCTCATACCAGTAAAATCCCCTTATGTTTTATAAAAATCCAACATCCGAAACCCATAATTATCAAACCATTAATTTTAAACTTTAACATCTACTTTAAAACTTAGAATTAATTATATCTTCCTAGTGATTTATTTCTTAAGATTAAAATTCAATCCTCTTTCTTTTCATCCAGTACACAAACAGTATAAGAAGTGGGATAACATTAGAATATATTAGCATAAAATATGTTGTTTCAAAATTAGTGAGCCATTTGTGATAAGCATAGTTTGGTTCAAAGGTCATTACAAACCACAATTGAAAGGCTCCTAATAGCAATAAGCTAATATTTCGATTTTTTATCTTTAAAACTATACATATTATATTGTTGATAGCATTTAAGTATATAGTCATTTTAAAAAAACCACCTATAAATATGAACACCACTCCTATAGCGTCTATATTACTTATAACTCCCTCAATATTTATAAGCTTAATAGCTTCAATAAAAGGCACAGTAGCTATGGAAGTGTATTCAGCTCCTAGTACACAAATATCCATGACAACAGAAATACATAATAATAACCCTGAAAAAAATATGACTTTCATTCCTGTTTTTCTTACCTTATTTTTTTCTATGGCATGGTTCCAATACATTAGAAAAACGTAGGTTTCTCCAAAAGGAAACATAATAACTGGAGGCAATTCCTTTAACACCGGTTTGATTCCTTCCCCTAAAACTGGTAGCAATTCCTTAAACTCAACATTTCCAGAAATATATATAAAGACATATATAAATAACATAAAAAAAATAATTATGTAGAAAAATATCTCACTTAATCTAGCCATTGTGTCTACACCTTTAAGAATTATAAATATGCTAGTGGATATAAATATAAAAACTATTATTATTAAAGGTGTTTCTGGAAGTAGTGTTAGAATTATCAACTCTCCAAACTCCCTTGCATTACGAGATGCATGCCTAAAGAAGGGGACAACATACATTATTGCAACAATTAAACCCAGCTTATTTCCTAATACCAGTTTAATTATCTCTACATAATTTTTAGCAGGAAACTTATTCTGTATTTCTGTATAAACCCACATATAAACTAAACCTACTATAAGAGCTATAAGTATAACAATCCATGCATCCTGCTTAGCTCCAATCCCTAATGCAAAAATTGTAGTACTTCCTATTTCGAATATAAACATAAGTGTAAACAACTGATGATTACTTAGTTTAGTCATATCTTTTATTTCCTTCTTTTGTTTTATGAATGTACCGGTTCGTAATAAAATCTATATTTTTAAAATCTCTAACCAAAAGCCGCGAGAGTTCTAAAAGTAGATTCCTGTTCAAACTGGTACATCTTTAATAGTCACCTCTACCTAAGCTCGTAACCTTTACTTTTGCATTGACTACTATTTCAGATTGGCTTATCGCCTTATCCCAGTCCTCCCCAGTTTCTCTCCCATACTTCGCTATAGCTACCCTACCCAAATCTAAAATATCAGTCTGATACTTGCTTTTTATATCATTAATTAAATCATTGCACTGTTTTTCTACAAGAGCTTTCATATCATGTTCAAACAGTTTTATGTTCTCCTCCTTATCATACATTTTCTTATATACTTCATTTGATATTACTTCAGCCCTTATATTTAGGTTTATTGTAAATTTATATTTACCATCTTCTTTAACACACTTGATTTTTCTCTTAGCTTTAGCCATTACATTTATATATTCATTTGGACTCTTTTGTAAGGTAAGTATTCCTTTTACATTATTCTCTTTTAGCATATTGATTACCCTAGTTTCCCTAATATCAGCTTTACCGATCATCTTGTCTTTATTAAATATGGCAAGACCTGTAACTCTAACCTTATCTCCATCCGTTTCAACATATGGAAGAAGCACATTTCTTCCTTCTGCATCCACTCTCACTATGACATCATTGATAGAATACTGCATCTTAAAAAAATTATATTCTTCAAGATTCTTAATCATATTTTCAATATACTCTACTGAACTTTGATACCCTGGAATATTGAATTTGAATAGTTCTTCTGCTGTTCCATTACAAACGACACATATAACTCTGTCATTAAAAAAAGCATTATTAAAATTTATATCAATCCAATTCCTTAACCCATATCTCGCAGTTTCTTCTCCAAAAGCATAAAGACGCATTATTCCTAGTGTCAGCTTCTTATCAGACTCCAACTGTCTAGTTTGCCTTGTTTCACCAAGATTAAGCCCCTTTCCCACTAATACCTTGGTAGCTACAGCCTCAGTCCCTCCAATTGTATATGTTAGTATTGGCACACTATATACAACTTGCCCCATATTCCTCTCTATATCAGCTCCTAATCCAACTGGCAATTCTAGATTTTCTACTAATTCACCAGTTGAGTTTATAAAAGATACTAAAAGTATTATTAAACTTGCTATTATAACAAAGACCTTACTTTTTTTCATTCACATCCCCTCTTTTCATTTTTACAGCAAAAGCTGTTATTGTTATAAAAAATAAATTGAATAGAACATATATGGGTATTAACTTTCCTGTTACTTCCTTTCTTTGAACAGTGTTTCCATAGGCCAATGATAATATTACTATAATAGGATATAAGACCATTGCTATTTTATCTGTAGATACCTTAGTCAATATTTGACTTATTCCTTGTATTATTGAATAACAGTATGTAGACATACATTTAAGTATTATGAGGGCCCATAAGGACATAAAAATAAATCTAAAACTATTTACAACAGGTATATTTATAGAATCAGTCAATCCTAAAACTGGCCATAAATATTTAGGCGAAATTTCTATACCTAAGTAGTATATTGTTAAAAATACAGTCCATACATAAAGAAACATTAAAAAAATAATACTTGTCATACCATACTTGAATAATTTCTGTTTTTGTTCTAAAAAAGGATATATAAGAAATACAACTTCAAATCCAGTATAGAAAAATGCTGTTTCCCTAGAAGCTTGTAAAATCTTCACTATACTCGTCTCAAATACAGGCATAATATTAAGTATAGTTCCATTTATAAGCGATCCTGAAGGAATAAACATTAATATTAATGTTAGATAAAATATAATCACATTAACTCTTGCTAAAGGCTTAATCCCCTTACAGGCTATATAGATCACAGCTAGTAATGTTACTGATATTATCTTATAGGTATTCAAAAAATTAACAACATAAGTTTTGAATACATTACTAAATCCAGATATCTCTGAACTAAGAACAAATATGAAAAATGATACAAATAAGATGTTTAATATATTTCCAAAAAACTTACCAAAGCATCTTTTACTTAAATCTAATAAATTTTCTTCTGGAAATTTACTGCTCAGATATTTTGCAATTACCAACATATATAATGGGTATACAGCTCCTACTATGCAACTAATCCAAGCATCCTGTTTTGCGTATTTTATTAATCCATTTGGTATATAAAGTATCCCTACTCCTAGCATTGATGATACTAAAGTCAAAGTAAATTCATTTGGTGTTAAAAGCGCCCCTTGTTTATTTTTCACCGTTATCACTTCCTACCTTGCCTTGCCTTATTGGATTACTATTTGGTATAGCTTTAGGTCTGTCATTAAGTTTCTTATGCGGTGCTCTTATTATAGTATCTTTAAGATCTTTCTTATAAAAAGTAAAGTATGGTATCCCTAAGTTTTCTAAAGAACATAGGTAGGAAAGCAAAACATACCAACCTACAACTATTCCTAAGACACCTAACCAATTTGCTAGTACTGTCATTGGATATGCAATGAGTCTTATTGCAAGTGTCATTTTATAATTAGATATAGCAAAGGAAGCGATTGTAGTGGTTCCAGCCACCAAAAGAGTAGTAGAACTTACAAACTTAGCTTTAAGAGCCGCATCCCCTATGATTATTCCTCCAACGACACTTAACGTCTGGCCTATCTTTGTTGGTAGCCTTAGTCCACCCTCCCTTAAGAGTTCAATTGTTATCTGCATGGCAACCATCGACATAAAAGGTGTAAGAGATAAATCTCTTCTGGATTCAACTAGAGTTTTAATAAACTTCAAAGGTATCATTTCTGCATTAAACTTTATTAAGGTTATATAAATTGAAGGGAATGTTATTACCACAAAAGCTGCACCAAGTCTTAAAAGCCTTACAAAGCTTGAAAGTACGGTTCTTCCATAATAGTCCTCTGGAGTTTGAAAAAACTCTATGAAGGTTGTAGGATAAGTAGTGATATAAGGAGTTGAATCTAGCAAAAAAGCTATTCTTCCCTCCATTATATGAGCTTGTATTGCATCTGGTCTCTCTGATCCAAAGGTTTGAGGAAATAGACTATATGGATGTTCTTCTACAAATTGTTCTATAATACCGTTGGCTGCGATAGAATCTACATCTATTTCATTTATTTTTTTCTTTAATCTTTCTAGATAATCCTTGTCAACAATGTCATCTATATACATTATTACTAAATCAGTCTGAGTCCTTTTCCCTAAAGTAAACTTTTCAGTCTTTAGATTTTTATCTTTAATTCTTTTTTTTAAGATAGCTATATTAGTCTGAACGTTTTCTATAAATCCATCTCTTGGTCCATTTAAAGAGGTTTCATTAGGTGGTTCTTCTATAGATCTATACTTTTCCGTTACTGTATCTATGGTGACATATTTATTTGAATTACCTAATATTAAAACTGATTTTCCTCTTTTAATTCCCTCTATTACATTATTGATATCTGTCTCTATAGCAACATTACTGACTGCAATGTATCTGCTACTTATATAATCTTCTATGTTGTCAATATTAGAGAGATTCTCATTAATATGGAGAAGTAATGGGGTTAAAACATCTCTATCTATAATATTTTTATCAACTGTTCCAGCAATATAAATCAAATATGCTTCAATTATATTTTGCTTTCCTAATAATAGTTTTTTCGCTATAAATTCATTAGGATGTCCTAGCTTTTCTTTTAACTCATTAATAGTGCCTTGAAGGTTCATTTTATCGCCTCCTGTTATTCCGCCTAAATAATACTTCTATTTTGTCCTTAGTATAAATAAATATTTATGGTAAATTATTGCATGTAAACTCAAATCAAACTTATTGATGAATGTGCAGAAAACTAGTCATCAAAATAATCATTGCACAATAAATGCAGATTATTGTATAAATAAAAACCATGCATATTAGGAACTTAATTTCCTTATCTATGCATGGACTTATGATTAGTAAAAATTAATAAATATATGCTCTATATAGGCTTTATTAGTTATACTTAAATACATTAAATTGCATAAAGATAGAACCTTGAATCATTCTTTATAAGTTGCTATCCATAATTGATGTACAAAGCAACTATACTTTACGATCCAGTAGATTTATAATGTTTTACTCCGAACTTCCATAGTATATTGCTTGGAATCCAAAATAAAACAGCAGCTAAAGGAGAAATCATATATAAAAATTCATTTCCTTTCGATTTTCCTATGATATATAAAAATGGATAGTAATTGATGAATGCTAGGGGAACTATAAAAGTAAAGAATCTAACCACCCACTTATTATAAATATTAAGTGGGTACTGTGCTAATTCCCTTCCACCATCAGTAAATATATTCATAAGCTCTAGTCCTTCTAAAGTAAAAAAACATATAGCTGCATATATCATAAAAAGTCCAGAGAATATACACACTCCCCCTAAAATCATGAAAGTTATTGTAATTATCTTATGTGTATCCCAATAAACGCCACCACTTATAATAGCATATGAGAATACACAAATTGCTTGTATTAGCCTCCCTACTCTGGTAAACTCAATTCTTGAACCTAACACCTGAAGTATCTCACTTCTTGGTCTAACCATTATTCTATCGAATTCGCCGTTAGAGATTATTGAAGAAAATGAATCAAATCCTCTTGCAAAACACTCTGCTAAAGAATAAGACATGAATATAGTGCTGAAGCATAAAAGCACTTCCTTAAAAGTATATCCCTCAATATTTCCAAACCTATCGAAAAGAAAATACATACTTAAAAACGAAAAAAAAGTAGTCATTCCTTGCCCTATAGTTGTTAGGAAGAAAGAAGTCTTATACTGCATCACAGACTTTAAATGCATTAAAAAGTATTTATAATATAATCTCATTTCTTTATCCTCCTTGAACTACTACGTTTTTTAATGCCTTTTTGATCATTATTTTTCCCAATCCAACAAGCATCAACAGCCAAATAAACTGAAGTATTAGCCTGTATAGGGCATCCACTGATGAGACACTACCACTGTATATTCTAAAAGGAGTGTTCTGCATAGATGCAAAGGGTAAAAAATTTATATATTTTGTAAACCAATCTGGCAGAAGGGGCAAGGGAACTAAACCACCTGAAAGAAAATCAGCCAGCATTACCAAAACCATTCTAATTCCCATAGGAGATACAGTATACATGGTAAAAATGTATATAAGCATGCAATATGCTACTACTAATAAAAATGCAACTACCATAGATATAAAAAATAGTACTGCTGAAATAATTGAAACTGGTAAATGAAATCTATACGGTTCTGGTAAAATCATTGCAACAAAAAGTATTGGAAAGCACCTTAGTATAGCCTTTGATAATCTATTGGCACAGCTTCTACTAAACCATAGATTATACAAATCTAGTGGTCTCACCAGTTCATACGCAACATTTCCACTAGTTATTAGATCAAATATGTCATTTTCAAGAAACCAAGTCATAAAAAGCGCTAGAAAGGCTTGCTGTAGCCAAATATAACTAGAAAGCTGAGTAAAGTTCATAGGTAAGTTTTTAGCACCACTTCTGTAGAAGGCTTGATATAGCATTATATACATAAAGCCCCAGGCAAATTGAGTTATAATTCCCGCATAGGCTGCAGCTCTATACTGTAATCCGTTTATAAACCTTATCCTAAAGAAAGATATATACCCTCTCATATGTTGTACTCCTTGTACATTCTAACTACAACTTCATCTATATTAAGTTCTCCGTCATTATTAAACTTATCTTTTAAATCCTGAAGTTTTCCGTCTAAAAGTACTCTCCCTTTTCCTATAAGTATCATTCTTTTAGTTAAAGCCTCAATATCTTGGGTATCATGAGTAGTTAGTATAACTGTAGTCTTCTTTTCTTTATTTATTTCTTTTATGAAATCTCTTACTGCTATTTTTGAAACTGCGTCCAAACCTATGGTTGGCTCATCTAGAAATAATATCTTGGGACTATGAAGAAGTGATGCGGCTATTTCGCAGCGCATTCTTTGACCTAGGCTTAGCTGCCTGGTTGGAGTTTTGATTATATCTTCAAGATCTAAAAGTTCTGTAAGCATATCTTTATTACTTTTATATTCACCATATGGAATTTTATATATATCTTTTAATAGTTCAAAGGAATCTGCTACAGGTACATCCCACCATAGTTGCGATCTCTGTCCGAAAACCACACCTATGTCTTTCACATACTCAATTCTATTTTTCCAGGGAACCTTTCCATTTATAACACAGCTTCCACTATCAGGATTTAGAATGCCACTCATTATCTTAATTGTAGTACTCTTACCAGCACCATTAGGTCCTATATAAGCAACCATCTCTCCTTCAGATATATTAAATGATACATCTTCAAGTGCATTAACTAAATCGTACTCTCTTCTAAAAAGAGATTTTAATGCTTTGCTAAAGCCAGGATTACGTCTAAAAACCTTGAAAGATTTAGAGATATTTTTTAATTCTATCAAACTTCTATCCCTCCGTTCTTATTGATATACCCCTTTATAATAAAATCTATATTTTCAAATTCTCCTCTCAGAATCCAGAGGAGTTTTTAAAATAGTTTTCGGATTGAAGTGGTACATCTATATTTGTATTTTATAAAATGCAAAAAGGAATGTCTTTTAAAGCAATACTGTAATTTTATAACAAATAATACATACCATCAATAGTAGAATCATACAAAAACTAATATCTTCCACCATGAAGGCTTTCATCTTGTTGTACGAAATTTTCATTTTAGAAAACAAAAAAAATCAGCTGAATTCTTTAATTCAACTGATAGAAGTTAGGGATCTGTAATATTATTACTACTATAGTTTTTATTATAAACCATAAGTATGAACATATTATTTCAACTTTGCTAATAATTGGTTAACATTTTAAACCCTCTTTAAAAAGTTTAATTTAAGACTATGTTTTAGCGTATCATTACTTAAACAAAGATTTGAACAACCCTTTTTTCTCGTTTTTTGAACTATTAAGCTTTTGTATTAGTTTGGCTTTCATCTCATTTGCAGTACTGTTATTAAAATCAATTTCTAACATCCTATCACATACAATCAAAGCTTCTTGGTATAGCCCCTTATAATTTAATAACCTAAGCTTTAAAAGTAATACATCTAGATTGTTTCCATCAATCTTTAATGCTATATTACATTCCTTTTCCGCCTCAGGAATTTTTTCTAATTGATAGAAAGACCAGCCTTTATTTTGATGCGCTACGATATATTTTGGATCTATTTCTATAGCTTTATCGCAATACTTTATACACTCTTCATATCTTTTAAGACAGTATAATGAATAACTTATGTTTACATAGCAGTTTCTTTGTTTTGGATCTAATTCTATAGATTTAAAAAAGTACTTAAGTGCATCTTCATACTTTTCTAATTCATTAAATATATGCCCTGCTGAGTAATAATACGGTGCATAGTTAGAATCGCATTCTATTGCTTGTTTATATAAGGAAAGTGCTTCTTCAAAATTGTTTTTCCGTTCCATTATTGTTCCTTTTAAGTCATAGAAACTATCCTTATACTTAACTTCTTCTAATTCAATAACATCATCTAATATTTTTAAAGCCTTATCTTCTCTAGAAGTACTTATAAGAGATTGTACCTTATAATAGTAAGATCCTCCGTTGTTTATATTTATTTTAATTGCAGAGTCAAAACAATCCACAGCCTCATCATATTTTTCAACATAATAGTAACATAATCCCTTTAAATAATAATATTCATCGTTATTTTCATCTAATTCTATTGCATAATCACAATACTCGATAGCTTCCTCATATCTACGAAGTTTCATTAATATTCTTGCCTTACAATAATATAACTTACAGTCCTTAAATCCCAAATCAATGGCTTTATTATAAATATCAAGAGCCTCATCATAAAGACTTACAGCAGTAAGAGCCTTGATCTTTATTATATAAGCATCAAGTAAATATTGATATTTATTAAGGGCAATATTGCAGGCTTCTAAACAATCTTCGTAAAGTTCTAAACCTAAAAGTGCCTCAGCTTTATTTTTATAAGCGTGAGCCATATTAGCGTCTAATTCAATAGCTTTATCAGCACATACAAGTGCCTCACTGTATTTTTGAACTATATTAAAAATATAAGCCTTGTTGTTATGAGCCGAAGAGCTCTTATCATTTATGTTTATTACTCTATCATACTGCTCTATTGCCTCGTCATATTTCCCTAACCTATCTAACATATCTGCTTTAAAAAAGTTTAATTCATAATTATTTTCGTATACTTCTAAGGCTTCGCAAACTGTTTTATATGCTAAATTATCATTTTTCAATTTAACCAGTACATGACAAAGAAGACAATACATATTTTCTGTAAAGTCTGTTTCTTCTCTAAGCTCTTTTAATATATCATAGCTTTCTTCTGGTTTTGAAGTTTTGAAGTAAGCTTCAGCAAGCTTATATTTCAAGTCCGTGTCAGTACTATCATTATTTAAACCACATAAAATATCATCAATATAAAAATTATAAGCTGAAGTCAATATTATATTGAAGTCATTTCTATAATGATATATGTCATTCAATATTTCCAAACACTTTATTGCTTCTTCATATTTTTCTAAACCTATGCAGCATTTACCTTGTGCAAGAAGAGCTCCAGCGTCATCAAACTTTATATTCAAAACTTTGTTATAATCGTTATAAGCACTAGCAAGATCCCCTAGTCTTGAATACAAATCACCTCTATAAAAATATGCATCAATATCCTCAGTATCTTTAGCTATTATATCTGTAAGTATTGCTCCAGCTTCATCAAGCTTCCCTTTGAAAATAAGATACCTTGCTTCCAATATGAGTAAATCAGGATGGGACTCACATATCTCTTTAGCTAAATCTATATTTTTATCAGCTGTATATAAATCATAGTCATCTAACGCACTAGATACTTTATTATAGGCTGATATAAATTCATCTTCTTTTCCTAAAACACAATCCTTTAAATGCTCATATCGAAATGTACTGCCTTTATCAATTCTATATATCACAAAATCAATGAAGTTTTTAGGAAAGTTCTTATATAGACTATCTTTTTTAGTACTCCAGGAAAAGTAACTATCAAACAGTTTCCAAACACCACTTGGAAAATTAAAGTTATCCATAATAAAGACTAAGATTTTCTCACTTATCTCTGAAGACGTATCTATGTTATAACAAATATCTTTCTCTAGGAGTCTCGTCCATTCTTCAATACTAAGTCTTCTTTCAAAGCTTTCATAACAAGCTTTAAATTGTTCCATAAAATCATCTACAGGAGATAATTCTTCTTTAATCGCTGAGTCTTTCTCTTTAGCTATTCTACACGCTTCTTCATAAGCAACCCTTAATTTCTTGAAGCCTTCTGGATCTTGCTCTGGTGAGTGTTTTGTCAAGAGCCTTGAATAAGCCTTCCTTATGTCATTTAAGTCCTCAGTTTTAGAAATACCTAGTACATCAAAACAACCCATCTAAAAATCCCCCTTAGTATCCATACTGTCAAATATTTCTTTTATCTTGTTCCTAGCATCATTTATTTCTCTTAGATCTTGCTTTTCAAGAACTTCCTCAAACTCGTTTATAAGTCTTCCGATTTCTTGTCTTACTAAACCAAGATTTTCTTCAAAAAGCCTTTCTCCTCTAGTTAATATGAGTTTATTTTCATGGTTTTCTCGTGGATGTATCTTTAAGCTGGCCAAACTTTCAATTCTACTGGCCACTTCTTGTTTAGTCATATATCCAGGATTTTTTTCAATTACTACTGTTTTTTTCACACCGGTAGATACTACAGTTGTCTCAACTTCTAATATTCCATTTATATCGTAAGTATATCTTACATCCACAGCTTCCTCTCCACCTAGTGCTGCCGGTACCACTACATTAAGCTCTCCAAGATATATATTATCTTTTGAAAGTCGAGATTCTCCTTGTAGTATCTCTACATTTATAAGCTTTTGATTATCATAAACTGTATATAATCTTTCAACTTTGCTTGCAGGTATTGTTGTATTTCTCTCTATTATTGGCAAAAAGTGTCCACTTTCATATTGTCCATGGGATTTTCTCACTGATACCGTAGTTCCTAAGGTATACGGACAAACATCCGTAAGTATAATTTCCTTAAATGCAGCGTCTTTCCCCTTCAATGCAGCTTGTACTCCAGCACCTAATGCTACTACCTCGTCAGGATTTATATTTACATAAGCTAACTTACCAAATAACTTACTAACAAAGGTTCTTATAGTAGGAAGTTTCGTAGCCCCACCTACCAACAGTATTGAATCAATATCACTTACCTTAAGTGATGCATCACTAAGTGCTCTTTCAACCGGAGTCCTTAATCTATTCAAAAGATTCTTCACGTTCTTTTCATAATCCTCTAAAGATATCTCACAGGATAATGATTCACCATCAATCTTAGAACTTAAATTTATAACCTTGTTTTCACTAAAAGCTCTTTTACCAACCTCAGCTTCTTTCTTTAAAAATGAATAGTCCTTTTCGCTTATTTCATCTCTTCTCTTATTATTATGCTTTAGGAACATAGCAGCCAGCACTTCTGTAAAATCTTCTCCACCTAGATAGTTATCTCCAGCAACTGCTCTAACTTCCATTATATTGTCAAACAACTCCAGTATTGATACATCAAAGGTTCCTCCCCCTAGATCAAATACCAAAAACTTGGTATCGGATTTAGCATGATGAAGTCCATAAGCTAAGGCTGCTGCAGTAGGTTCAGTTACAAGTCTTTCTACTCTAAGTCCTGCTAACTCCCCAGCTCTTTGGGTAGCTTTCCTTTGACTATCACTAAAATACGCTGGAACACTTACTACTGCTTCAGTCACTGGTACTCCAAGAAACCTTTCAGCATCCTCTTTTAAAGTTTTCAATATTAAAGCAGATAATTCTTCTGGTAGGAATTCTTTATCAGATAGCCTATATACTTTTTTACTCCCCATATTTCTCTTAAATATGGATGCACTAGCTTCTGGATGAGTTATCTGCCTTTCCTTAGCTATTTTCCCTATTAGAATTTCTCCATTATCATCTACACTTACAACTGATGGAGTTAAGCTTTCTCCAAACGAATTAGGAATAATTACAGGACCCTTCTCGGTCCAATAAGACACTAAACTATTGGTTGTACCTAAATCAATCCCTATATTAACCATATAACCTACCTCAATTAATTTATTAATTAACTACACCTATTGGTAAATTTATCCTTATTGTACTTATCTATATTTTATTATATTCGTTATATAATTCCAATAGTTTATGTAATCTCATTTTAATACTTAAAATTAATCACCTTATACTTTAGTAGATAGTAATTGAACTCGATAACTATATATACTATATTTACTTGGGGGTTAAACAAATGACAAAATCTTTAAAGAACAAATTAATGCTAAAGCTTTCCTTTGGTATAGTGTTATTAATCTTGCTAGTTGCTTTATTAAGTAGATTTTTTACCTTTCTTGATATGCATGGTAGGATGGGTAACATGGAGCAAATTACTTCAACTATGATTTTAGCATCTTATGTAGTAGCACTTATCCCTGTTATACTACTAATTTCAGCTTATTATTTATACAAATTCAAAAATCAGGAGCATGAAAGCATCCCTTTACTCTTAACCTTAACATTGACATTTTCAAGTATTGCAATTATAGCAGTTGGAAATGGTTTAGTTGAATATCATTTTTCAATATTTATGGTAATTGCTATCATTGCTTACTTCGATAACATAAAAAATGTATTAATAAGCACAGTAATTTTTGCTGTTCATCATTTCGGAGGATATTTTTTGTTCCCTGAACTTCTATGTGGAACACATAATTATCCATTCCAAATGTTGATGCTTCATGCAATATTTTTACTATTAACTAGTTCAGCCACTATACTTATGATTTCTACTAACCAAAAAAATGAGGTTTCTCTTAATGAGGAAAGATTAAATAAAAAGAATGAGATTGAAGAAATACTTAAGAACATATCTGGTACTATTGATAACTTAACCAACTACTCCGAAAATCTTTCTGGTAGTGTTAAAAACAGCTTAAGTCTTTCAAATGACATAAACTTTGCTATGAAACATATAGAAGATGCTAGCTTAAACCAATTTAACTATACATCTGAGAGTTCAAAAGCTTTAGCAGAAGTATCACAAGGTATATTTGATATAGCAACAGCTTCTGAAAGAGCTTCATTAAAGACTGTGGAAACAGTAAAAGAAGCTGAAAATGGCGAAAATGCAATCAAACAAGTAGTTAAACAAATGAACTCAATAGATAGTTCAGTTGGTAATGTTGCTGAAATAATCGAAGTATTTAGTAAACAATCAAAGGATATTGATCAGGTAGTTCAGGTAATAAGTGCTATTGCAGAACAAACTAACTTATTAGCTCTCAATGCCGCAATAGAAGCTGCTAGAGCTGGAGAAAGCGGAAAAGGCTTTGCTGTAGTTGCTGACGAAGTTAGAAAACTTGCTGAAGAGTCTCAAGAATCAGCTATAAAGATTTCTGATATGATTAAGAACATACAAGAAAATATTAATAATGCTAATAAAGCAATGAACATAGGTATCAAAGATGTTCGTACTGGTATAGATGTAGTTAATGAAACAGGAAGAACCTTTAACAACATTCTTCAGGCTATAGACATAGTTAGAGATGATGTTTCCAAGGTTGCTAGTGTATCACAAGATGTATCGGCTGCTGCTCAACAGGTTACAAGTTCCATAGAACAAGTTGCTGAACATGCAGACAACAATTCTAATAAGACACAGGAAACAGCTCACTCAATAGTGCAGCAAAATCAATATTTAGAGCAGATGTTTGAAATCTCTGAGAAGCTCGAATCAACTTCACGAACTCTTCAAGATTTAGTTGATAGATTCAATAATGAGAAAAAGTAACTATGCAAAAGGAGAAAGCTTTTAAAGACTTTCTCCTTTTGTTATAACATAAATTTTTTAAAAGTAAATTATACTATAATTTATTCATTAAGTTTTTGAACTTCTACAAGACAGGTGTGATAGGAAGTTCCAAAACCCATGTCAGTAATCATATCTTCAATTAAATTGTTAACAGATAGCTTTGTTTTTTCTGATAAACCTTCAAAGATATTTACTGCTCCTGGTTTTATACTTTCAACGATTTTAGCCTTTACAAATACCTCGCCCCTATGATTATATACCTTTACCATATCTCCACTATTTATATTTCTTATTTTAGCATCTTCTGGATGTATGTGAATAACCGGAGTAAATATATCGTTTAGTCTCTTGCTTTCAGTAAATTGAGAATTTATCCTTTCTAAAGCATGTGCAGTTATCAATTGAAGTGGATATTTCAAATAATCTTCTTTAGAAGAATACTTACTTTCAAATGGTTCTTCATATACTGGAAGTTGATTAACACCCCAATCTTTAAAGATATCCTCTGAATAAAACTCTATCTTCCCACTAGATGTTTTAAAATCCATATTTCTAAAGGCAATCTCATCATAGTCTTCAGCAATATATGGTTTATTCTTCATTTGCTCAATGGTAGTATTTAATCTACTGAATTTTATAACATTACTTAATATCTCTAAATCATCGTTTGGAAAGTACTTCATATCAAAGTTAAACTTTTTACCAAGCAGCCTGTATATTTCTCGATCTTTTTTACACTCACCTGGAGAATTTACGGTTTTCTGTTTTAGTTGTATGTAAGGATGGCCGTATGCTGCTACCAAATCATCTTCTTCCAAAAAAGAAGCTGCTGGAAGCACTAAATCTGCATACTTAGCCGTATCAGTTAAAAAACTATCAGTAACTACAATAAAATCCAGCTTATCTAAATTAGCCTTTAACTTTCCTATATTAGGATTACTATTAAGCGGATTTGCTTTTTCCACCCACATAGCTTTAATTTTAGGACCATCTATTTTTTCTATTTCACTAGCTAACCTTCCCTTTGGTATTCTTAGCCTTACTCTTGTTGGTTCCTCAGGAAGGTATGGCCACTTAAGCATTCCTCCTTGACTTTCTCCAGCGTATATTCCACAGCCTTCTTCTCCAATACTTCCAGTTATAGCAGGCAAAAGTGAAACAGCTCTTATAGTTTGTCCCCCATTAGTATATCTCTGAAATCCATAGCCTAAAATCATTGCATACTTAGGATTTTCTTTTATAAGTTCTACCAATTTATTTAAATCTTCCAAAGGAACCTCTGTTAATCTACATACTTCTTCTATTGTATATTCTTTTAAAAACTCTTTATACTTTTCAAAACCTAAGGTATACTGCTCTATAAAATTATTATCTGCAATATTATTTTCCACAAGAACCTTTGCAATACCAATAGCTAATAATCCATCAGTGCCGCCTCTTGGGTATATATGAAGAGTGCTTTTACTACTCGATTCGTTTCTCCTTGGATCAATGGTAACAAGCTTTGATCCATTTCTCACCGCTTCATTAATAAAACTCATTGCATGTATATTAGTATGAGCTGGATTACCTCCCCATAAAATTATAAGTTTACTATTTAAAAGATCTGCTAAAGAATTTTGTGTTCTCCATCCATAAGTATATTTCATTCCTTCTTCAGCAGCCGGATCACACAAATCCCCTATGGTTCCTGTATACCCTCCGAACTGGTGCCAAAAGCTATAAGCATATTTTCTCATAACTCCAAAATTGCCACTACCTTGATAATAAAGCACTGCTTCTGGGCCGACTTCTGTTCGTATCTTTTCAAAATTTATATATATCAAATCTAGGGCTTCATCCCAAGATATTTTTTCATATTTTCCTTCGCCTCTAACACCAGTTCTTTTTAGGGGGTACAATATTCTCTCTTCACTGTTTATAATTTCAGGGTAAACTCTCCCCTTTGCACATATTTTTCCTCTTGTTACTGGGTTATTATCATTTCCTTCTACCTTTATTACCTTATCACCTTTAACATAAGCCTTTAATGGGCAGGTAGCAAAGCAATTTTTTGAACATACAGTATTAACGGTCCTAATTTCATCTTGTCCCATATATAAAGTATCCCTTCTATAATAAAATATAATTTTTCACATCTTTAAAAATTTACTAAAGAGTAAAAATATATTTAAAGTATACCATATAAGGCTATATATTCTATGGTTTAATATTGCGATCTTCTTGTTTAAGACCTATATTAAAATCATTATTTTTTATTGTTAAATATAATTATTTTAAGAATACAATTAATGCTTTTCAGCATATTATAAATATACCCTCTAGGGGTTCCTTTTTATACCATTGAATATTGAATATTTATTGACTATAATAACATTAAATTATTATTAACCCTTACTAATTCTTAACTATAAGTTATAGTTGCATATATGTTTAAAAATTATTACACTTCAAACACTTAATGCAGCCATAATCATAAATTAAATTTTTATAAGACTAGTATTAAAGGGTTTTAGGAGGAAAACTTTATGAAAATAGAAATATGGTCCGATTTCGTATGTCCATTTTGTTATATTGGAAAAAGAAGATTGGAAATGGCATTGGATAAATTTGAGTATAAGGATGAAGTAGAAATTACTTTTAGAAGCTTCGAGCTAGATCCTTCTGCTCAAAAAAAATATGATGAAAATATTCATCAACTTATCGCAAAAAAATATGGAATACCTGTAGAGCAGGCAAAAGCGTCTAATGATCAATTAGTAGAGCAAGCTAAAACTCTTGGTCTAGAATATAATTTTGATACATTAATTCCAACAAATACTTTTGATGCACATAGATTATCTCATTATGGAAAGTCTGAAGGTAAGATGAATGAATTATCTGAGAGAATCCTTAAAGCATACTTTACAGACTCCTTAGATTTATCTGATCACACAGTATTATCTAAACTAGCAGGTGAAGTTGGTCTGGATAGCAAAAAAGCCTTAGAGATATTATCTACTGATCAATATGCCTTAGATGTTAGAAAAGATGAAGAAAGAGCTTCCGCTTTACGAATAAGTGGCGTTCCATTCTTTGTTTTCAATAATAAATATGCTGTATCTGGAGCTCAGTCATCAGATTTATTCTTAGATGTATTAAAAAAAGTGAGAAATGAAGAACTTTCATCTCCAGTTATAGAATTTCTTACAGAAAAATTAGATAAGGATGATTCTGAGTCTAATACTTGTTCGGATGGTAAGTGTGAAATTTAATATACAGTAAAAAATTACTGAAGAGACATTCTTCAGTAATTTTTTTTGCATCAGCAAAAAGTTCCACTTTTATTGAATTTTTTATAACTTATAAAAACCTTCTGATCATCACTTGTAAATATGCTCCATCCTAATTCTAATGAAGCCTTTAAAAATCTTATGGGTAAATTAATATTTTCTCAACTTTGCAATATTATAAGTGATTTAGTAAAAAGACCACCAGTATATTCGAATTTTAGAGTGGATAAGATACTTGCGTAGTAAAAAAATTAAGAGGAGTGATTTGCGATGGATGAGAAAAGCAAAAAAGTAGTAGAAAAATTTATAGATTCTAAGAAAAATGATGCTGAAATTGGTGCTGAGATCACTGGCTTAAGAGATCAATTAAGTGTTATGGAAAGTACATTAAATCAATTAAAACAAAGTTCAATGAACACTTCCTTTGGTTCTCAGGGTTCACAAGCTCAAGGAAATCAAGCAAGTTCTGAAGGTAATAGAGTTATGATAGATTTACAGCAACAAATTACAAACTTTAAACAACAAACTCAGCAGCAACAACAACAAACTCAACAACAGCTACAATCATCAATAGCAAATGCTATGAATGACTTAAGCAAAGCTAGTCAATTCCTTCAATCAAATCAAACTCTTGCACAAATGAGTCAACTTATAGAGCAAACACAACAGCAATTAAATCAAATGAGTCAAAACTCTGGTTCTCAGCAAAACAGCCAGTTTAGTGGGCAAAGTTCAAGTTTTAGTCAAGGTGGTCAAAATAACCAATATTCCAGCCAAAGTTCACATGCCGGCTCTAACTTGGGAACAAATTCAGGTTCATCTAATTCATATAGTGACCCAAGTATTGACTATGCCCATACTCATGATCATAGCCGTATAAAATCATTTTAGTATAGCGCTGTTGTTACTTTTCTTTATAAGTATATTTAGACAATTTATTAAATAATATTCAATTAGTCGCGTTTATGTTATAAGCGCGACTTTCCTATTGAAGTATTTTATCTTTATTTTAAAATTTCTTTTGCAATTTGAAAGTTTTTACATATAATGAATTGAGTAATTTTTTGGGAGGCAAAAATTTGATTCTTTACTACCCCTATATGGGGCATAAAATAGAATGTAAAAGAGTTCCTATAACCTTTCCAGCTCAACATCAATCTGTACAACCTGGACTTGAGTATCTCATGCATCCTAGACCAATATTTGACGATCCAGATTATAAAGGAAGTGGAAAGTTAAAGAACAAAGTAGCTATTATTACAGGTGGAGATAGCGGTATAGGAAGAGCTGTATCCTTAGCCTTCGCTAAAGAAGGGGCAGATATAGTCATTGTATATTTAAATGAACATACAGATGCTAACGAAACAAAAACACTTATTGAATCAAAAGGAAGCAAGTGTATCTTAATTGCTGGTGATTTAAGAGATGAAGATTTTTCTAAAAAGATTGTAGATATTGCTATTAGTAATTTAGGTAAAATAGATATATTAGTCAATAATGCTGGAGTGCAATTTTCTCAAAATAGTATTGAAGACATTAGTGCACAACAACTTGATGATACATTCCGTACAAATATATACCCTATGTTTTATTTAACAAAAGCTGCTCTCCCTTATCTAAGCAGTGGAAGTGCTATCATAAACACTACTTCGGTAACTGCTTATAAAGGAGCAAAACTTCTTATAGATTACTCAAGTACAAAAGGAGCTATTGTGAGCTTTACTCGTTCTTTATCGCTTTCACTTGCTGAAAAAGGTATTCGTGTAAATGCAGTTGCTCCAGGTCCTGTTTGGACCCCTCTTCAACCAGCAAGCTACCATGCAGAGTATCTAACATCCTTTGGTTTAGATACAGAAATGAAAAGAGCTGGTCAGCCAGTAGAACTAGCACCAACTTACGTTTACCTTGCTTCAGATGACTCCACTTTTGTTACTGGCCAAATACTTCATGTAAATGGTGGAAGTTACATCAGTTCTTAAACAACATCCTTTATACAGTTAAACTAAAATACTATTAAAAATTGTTATATCCTCCTACCTTTATAAAAAAGCACAACTAAATGGTTTTAACCACCTAGTTGTGCTTTAAATATATTATAAATACTATATTTAAGAGTATTGTTGAAGTTAAATGGCTATACAGCTCAAAATTTAATTCATTATTCTTCTTGCTGCATAAAAGCTCCAAATACCTTCTATTCTTATATTTGCTCCTGGGTAAGGCGCATGTATCATTTGATTATCTCCAACATATATTCCTACATGTCCTGGGGAAGTAAGAACTAAATCCCCAACCTTAAGATTATCTCTTGAAACTGCTGTTCCTGAATTTATTTGATTATGGGTTGTCCTTCCAATGCTTGTCCCAAAGTTATTATAAACATATTGAGTAAAGCCAGAACAGTCAAATCCTTTTGGAGTTGTCCCCCCCCAAACATAAGGTGTTCCCAAAAAGTTTTTAGAATATGCTACAACTTTATCACCATTGCTTGTATTATCTACAACAACTGGAATCTCAACATTCTTAATTTCAATAGTTTTATTAAAATCCTCTTCTAACCTCCAATGATTAGATTGATTAGTTGAATCATTCCAAGTTGCTACTTTATTATCGCTACTTAGATGAAGCTGACTGCCTGTCCTAACATTTGTTATAACATAATACCCATTACCAGCCTCAGTTATACTCCACATATTCGATTGATTTCCGCTATCATTATAAGCAGCTAACTTATTATTAGCATCCATATGTAATTGAAGATTTGATTTAACGTTTACTATATTATAATAATCTCCTATAGGTTTTAAAACCCATTGATTTGCTGTATTCTTTGGATCATTCCATGCCCCTATCCCATTGTTAGCATCCATATGCAGTTGAAGACCTGTTCTTTCGTTTACTATCAATGCTTTTTCGGGAAGCGTTATCGCAAAGGCAGTTTTCATATCGCTTACACTACTTATATAACAGACTACACTAAAGGCAAATAAGAATGTAATCAGTTTTTTACGTAATTTCATCATATCTACTCCTTTTCTATGAAAAAATCGCTGAAGCGACTTTCTTCAGTGAATTTTTTGCGCATCTGCCTTTTCTTAAGCGTATGTGAAGAAATTCTGGCAGGCGATATATTCTTCTTTTTTTATTCTTTAACTTATACTATGTCTTAAGTCTGTTCGCATAACTATCCACAGATATAATTGAGATATAATTTCCTAAAGAATAAAATAATTGCTTCCTAGCAATTAAATAATTTTTTATATGCTATCGATTACAACCACTTAAATAATTAGTGTATTTTTGATAAGAAGATGATATATTCCTAGGGGGAATGTATCTGTACTTACGCTCAACCATATCTTAATATAATAGTGGACAAATTAAAACCCTTTATTACTGCCACTGATACCAATATATTCTTAAATGGATTTTTTCCATAGATAAAAATAATCATATACTTTTCAACAATCACACTATAAATTGGTAATTTATTGTATACTATAATAAAATCATTTTTATATTACTTATCTATATTTATAGAGGGAGGTCAATTAAATGAAGAAACCCTTAATTACTGCTTTTATAGCTATAGTCCTTCTTATACCATTTACAATCGTATTTTTTTACATTTGGTTCGCTATAGGAATGATTTCAGCTAGTAGTGCCCACTCTATAAAATTACCCTGGGTTAATCAATATAAGACTTCTATAAACTCTAAATTTCCTGTGATTAAAGACATAAACATTTATGATAAGCAAGGCAGAGTACGATTTGATTTCAATGTACCTTATAACATGACCCTAGACCAATGTAAGGATGTAGCAAAAGTAACAAAAGATTTTATAACAAATACTAATAACATGAAAAATCTACTTGATGATAAATCTATAGAGCAAAATAATATTTGCCTAACCTTTAATTTAAAGAAAAATACCTATATTTTTGAATGTCCTATTTTTGTACAAACCAAAGATCCTACAGACAATCCAAATACAACTGAAGAAAATAACTATAAGATATGGTATTTACAAGTTAATGATGCACCAGTAATTGAGCTTGAATTTTAAAATTGAATCCAGACAAATATTAATTCACAAATCTGTCACACTATGAATACCCTATCAATATGAGTATTTCTAGTGGAGGCTACAAATGGGGTACTATATTAAAGTAGAACCTAATGTAAAGATTTATGTAGAAGATCTTAACCCTTGTGGGGAAAAGACAATATTATTTCTTCATGGTTGGCCCGGAAGTAATAGATTATTTGAATATCAATTTGACAAATTATCTGAACTTGGTTATAGATGTATAGGTATAGATACTAGAGGCTTCGGAAATTCAGATAAACCTTGGGATGGCTATGACTATAATACATTAGCTGATGATGTAAAGACAGTTATCGAAACACTTAAATTAGAAAATATCACTTTAGCAGGTCATTCAACGGGGGGCGCTATAGCAATTAGATATATGGCTCGTCATAAAGGATATGGTGTTTCAAAACTAGCTCTTTTTGCAGCTGCTGCACCTAGTCTTATAAAGCGTCCTAATTTTTCTTACGGTCTTGATAAGGAAACTGTTTTACAGCTTATTGAAGGAACATACACTGATCGTCCTAAAATGCTTCAAGGCTTTGGGGATATTTTTTTCCATAAACACATAACAGAAGAATTTTCAAACTGGTTTTTACAGCTTGGCCTACAGGCAGCAGGTTGGGCAACTGCAGCTATATCGAATACTTGGTTAGATGAAGTGTTATTTTCTGATCTAGAGGCTATCCATGTTCCTACTCTGATTATTCATGGTATTCATGACAAGGTTGTTCCATTTTCTTTAGGAAAAATCCAAAGTAAAACCATCAAAAAAGCAAAGTTTATTGCTTTTGAAGATAGCGGTCATGCTACTTTTTATGATGAACGTGAAAGATTCAATAAAGAGCTAGTGAAATTTATTAACAAATAACTTGATTTTAAGAATTAAAACCTATTAGGGTACAGCGTTGGAATTAAGCATATCCCAAAAATTTAATATACAGTGCAGCTTAGGAGTCCTTAATGGGCTCCTTTTTTAATTTAAAATTTATTAACTTCATCTCAAGATTGAGTATAATTATCATTTAATAATGACTATACTATAAATATATGTAATATTTATGAAAAAACTTTATTACATACTCTATATTAGTTCTTTACATAATCTTCACAGAGCTTTGCTATAATATATTACAATTACCAAAGATGGATAAATATAAATACAGAATAAAAGGAGTTGAAATGGTTGGATGGAGTACCATTTTTCTTGGCATTTTCTGCAGGGTTACTTTCTTTTTTATCTCCCTGTGTGCTGCCATTAGTACCAGCATATATCGGTTATATGACTGGTTCTTCGATGAACACTAAAAATATTCACAGATATAAAACACCAAATTTATATAAAGTACTTGGTTTTGTATTAGGATTTTCAATAATATTTATTATAATGGGTGCATCGGCTACAACACTTGGAAAATTAATAATCAAAAATCAAATTTTATTTAGAAAAATTGGTGGCTCTTTGATGATAGTTTTTGGATTACATACTATGGGAATAATTAAAATAAAAATGTTCTATCGCGAAAAGAGGCTTTTGTCTGTTATAAACTTCAGTAAGAACTTTAGTCCTATATTAATAGGAATGGCTTTTGCAGCCGGCTGGACACCTTGCGTTGGACCTATATTGTCCTCTATATTAATTTATTCAAGCAACCTTTCTACAGTTTATCAAGGCATATTTTTATTAAGTGTTTATTCTTTAGGGTTATCAATACCATTTATATTAACGGCTATGGCAATTGATAGCTTCATAAAATTCAAAAATAATGTTTTAAAATATTCCAAGTTTATATCTATTATAAGCGGATTACTGCTCGTAATCATGGGAATTTTAGTATTTACAAATAACTTAAATACCATAAGCAGATATGTAAGCTTCATTAATTTTTAATAAGTACTATATAAGAACACCTAAAAAGGAGTTTTAACAATGAAAAAATCACTTTTTATATTAGCAGTATTAGTGCTATTTAGCTTAAGTTTCTATACAGTAATGAAATATACTAAGAATAAGTCTATTAAGACCAATGCATCTGTTGACGCTAACAATACTAAGGTTACAAATCAGGTTAATCAGTCAACAGCAGTAAATTCCAGTACTTCTAAAAGTGGAATATTTAAAAATACTCAAGATGGCAAAGCCATTGATTTCAAATTAAAAACTCTAGATGGTAAAGAAATTTCTTTGAGTGATTTTAAAGGCAAAAGAGTTTTTCTCAACTTTTGGGCTACATGGTGCCCACCTTGCAGACAAGAGATGCCAGAATTAGAGAAACTTTATCAAGAATCTAATGACTCTGACTTGGTTATCTTAACCATTAACCTAGGTGAAGATAACAAAACTGTTAGGTCCTTCATGGACAAAAATAAATATAACTTTAATGTTGCGCTAGATTTAGACCAGAGTGTAGCTATAAAATACAACATAGTCTCTATTCCAACATCAATACTTATTGATTCTGAAGGTAACTTAGTTTCAAAAAAAATTGGTCCTATGACCCTTGAGGAAATGAATGCTTTCGTAACATTACCCAAAAAATGATATTATATAATTTCTAGTAAGTTTTATACATAAAAGTATTAAAGTAAGGACACTTTCATCAATTAATTGATGAATCGACTTAAATAGAACTTATATATTAAGTCTTTTTCTTTGGCATAAGAAAAATTTAAAGTGTATATAGAAAGCAGGTGAAATATGAATTATATAATATATGATTTAGAATTTAATCAAAAGTATATTGATTTTCAAGAAGATAATTCTAATAATAGTTCTCGCTTGCCCTTTGAAATTATCCAAATTGGGGCATTAAAACTTAATGAAAGTTTTGAAACAGTCTCTAGTTTTAATGCTCTAGTTAAACCTAAAGTGTACCCAACTATTCATCCTTATGTAGAAAAATTGACTAAGATAAATAATGATATTGCAAGTTCAGGTAAAGACTTCGTATCTGTTTACAATGACTTTTTGAAATTCATCGGTAATGATCAGGTAGTTTTATGTGTTTGGGGCATAGTGGATATTAAAGAACTTCTTAGAAATATAGAATTTTACAACTTATCCTCTTCCTCAATTTCCAAGTATTATATAGACGTTCAAAGAAACGCTTCATTATATCTTAAATCTCCAAATAACTCGAAGGTCGGTTTAAAAACAGCTATAGAGCTTTTAAATTTACAGACCGACAATGAATTTCACGATGCTTTTAATGATGCATACTATACTTCTGAAATTTTTAAAGCTATATATGATGACACTGTTAAGCCCAGCATTTACTCTCCAACTCCTTATAGAAAAGCTACCATACCTAAAGAGAAAGTTGATACGGTTTCCTTAATAAAGCAGTTTGAAAAGATGTATGATAGAGAAATGTCAGCAGAAGAGAAAGCAATAATAAAACTAGCCTATAATATGGGAAGAACCAGACAGTTTGTAGTTCCCTCTAACTTAAAAGAAGATATTTAAACGCTTAAAACGTATACAGCTTACATCTTAGTAAATCTTTTCTTGCAATAAATATAAACATAGCGTAAAATACTATATTATATAGTTCAGAGGTAGTAGCAAGCTGAAATACAGTGGCAAAAATCGTCAGCACGGAGATAATCCCGGTTTTGCGTTTGAATTGCGATACTCTGAAACAAAGTACATTTAGCTTTTTTATATGTACTTTGTTTCAGGGTATCTTTTTTATTGTATAAGAAATTATAAAATTTTAACAACTGATAAACCTAGTAATTTAAAGTGTACAAGATAAATTTTATGGAATACAGTAAAAGATTAATCTATATCACGCTACTTAGGACAAATTTTATTTTTAGGAGGCTAACAATGTCAACGAAAAAAGCACTAAAAAACTTTTTACTAATTACTTGTATCGCTCTGCTATTTTATGCATTTCTATGGTACGACATGGGATCAACAAAATCCCTTGAATTTCTCGGTGGATATGTAATTGAACTTAGCCTTAGTGTGGACAACCTGTTTTTATTTCTTTTAGTATTCTCTAGCTTTGGGATAAAAACAAAATATCAAGAAAGAGTGCTTAAATACGGAATTTTCGGAGCAGTAGTTTTACGTCTGATATTTATATTATTAGGAGTTGCTGTAGTAAGCAGATTCCAATGGATTTTATATATATTTGGCATCATTCTAATTGCTAGCGGCTATAAAATTTTAGCTAATAAAGAAGATGATGATGTTTCATTTGAAGATAGTAAAATGCTTAAACTTCTAAAAAGATTTATCCCAGTTACAAAAGAACTTCACGAAGAAAAGTTTTTTGTAAGAATAGGTAAAGTACTTCATGCAACACCATTATTTGCAATATTGTTTTTAATCGAAGGCTCAGATATATTATTTGCTATTGATTCAATCCCCGCAGTTTTCTCAATAACTACAGACCCATTTATAATTTACACCTCAAACATATTAGCTATATTAGGACTTAGAAACCTTTACTTCCTACTTGAAAGACTTCAAAGTACCTTTGAATATGTTAAGTACGGTGTAGGATTTGTATTATTGTTTACCGGTTTAAAACTTGCTCTTTCTTTCAAGCTACATATCCCTATATTAATTTCAATATCAATCATTATAGGAATACTTGCTATTAGCGTATTATTCTCTATTTATATGAATAAGAAAAAAGAAGCGGAAGAAGTGGAAGTGTAAATGAAAGCAGCCTCACAATTTAAGCGAGGCTGCTTTATTTATAGTAATTATTAAAATCTCAACGTTACATCTTCTTAAATTTAACATTTTACAGTGTATTTTATACATTTAACTTTAATAGTAAATTATTTTCAAAACACTCATTTATTTCTGCTGCACCACTTTCACTTACGAGAATATGAAGGAAATCACCTGAGGAAATTACAGTATCTCCTCTCGGAATTATTTCTTTCTCTCCTTTTTTTATGGCTACAACCAAACATTTCTCTGGCAATTCTAAATCTTTTATTTGCTTTCCTTCAATTTTTGAATCCATAGGCACCAGAATTTCTAAAATAACCTTGTTTATATCATTTTCAAATTCTACTGTCTTATTTTTACCTTTAAGAATTCTCTCAAGAAGGGATTCATATATCGGTTCTGATTTTAACAAATCAGCCACAATGTAAGCTACAATTGATACAATACTTAAGGATAGCAAATGTGTAAGTGAACCTGTCATTTCAGTTATTAATATACTTCCGGTAATTGGTGCCCTTACAATAGCAGCAAAATATCCTGCCATAGCTAGTATTATAAAGTTATTTACATACATTGGATTTAAACTAAAAAAGTGAACAAGAATCTTTCCATAAATCCCACCTGTTAGAGCTCCCAAAACTAATAATGGGAAAAATATACCACCTGGTGCTCCAGAGCCAAAGCTTATCATAGAATATAAAAATTTAACAAACAAAATTATGAGTAACATTTTCATAGTAAAATTACCTGATATTAATTCATTTATTATAGAATGCCCTCCACCCAATACAACAGGTAAAAATATCATTAATATTCCTGCCAGCACAAAAGGTATTATTGGTTTAAATCTTGCTGATAACCATTTTTGTTTTTCATATATTTTTAAAGTATTCATAAGAGAATAGTTATATATTACGCCAAATAAACCAACCACAATGCCTAGAATTATAATATATCCATAAGTCTCAAGGGGTAGTAAATTTATATGTTGAAAATTAAACACAGGACTCAGACCAAAGAAGTACCTTGAAACTACATCTGCTGTCAAAGATGCAGACATAGCAGAAAACAATACTAAAGGAGAAAAATGCTTATGTACTTCCTCCAATGCAAACATAACACCGGCTAGAGGCGCATTAAAAGCTGCTGACAACCCAGCACTAGCTCCACTGGTAATAAGATATCTCTCCTCAACTTTAAGCCTTTTAAAAATCTTGCTAAAACCTTGTCCTACCGCAGCTCCAAGTTGTATAGAAGGACCTTCACGTCCTAATGAAAGCCCAGCTCCTATTGATATTACTCCACCTATAAATTTTTTAATAATTACAGGCAGCCAATTCATCTTCAGTCTCCCACGAAGTATTGCTTCTACTTGAGGGATTCCACTGCCACTTATCATAGGTTCATTTTCTACAAGCTTACCTACTATAATAGCGCCAATTATTAATAGTAGAAACCAAACAATATCAACAAGTATATTTGAAGAGTTCATTACAATAAATTTATTTCTAAATTCCTCAGCTTTTTCTAAAGCTAACCTATAAAACACAATCAATAAACCCGAAAAAATACCTACAATAATACCTTCTAGCATGATCTTAATTTTAAAATCTTGCCAGTGAGATATTGTATTGTAGGCATTATTTTTGTTATTATACGACATTAAGCATTCATCTCCATTTAAATTTGTAAAAAGTCCTTTTTTATTATAGACCTATCTTTCTTTAAACGCAAATCACTGAATGCATTAACATCTTTAAATTAAAATACATAACTAGGCTATTTTAATGAATCCATTATTCCCTTACATAATCCGCTAGCTAACTTGTTTTGATACTCCTCTTGGTTTAAAAGTTTATCCTCCTCTGGATTAGACATAAATCCCATTTCTATTAAAACTGTTGGAACCTTAGACCAATTGAAACCAGTTAAATCATTTCTTTCTACTAATCCTTTATTACTCATACCTGCTGTAGCTACTAAATCACTTAATATGGTTTGCCCATATTTTTTACTTACATCATTTATAGCCTTTGCATAACCTACAGGAGCTGGTACTAACATTGAAGCTCCTTTTGCACTTTGGTTAGTTGAAGAGTCACAATGGATTCTCACAACTAAATCAGCATTATTTTTATTTCCAACTTCCGCTCTTTCTATATTTCCTGGGTTTTCACTATCTTGAGTCTTTGTCATTATTACGATAAATCCATTTTGTTCAAGTAAACTTTTCATTTTAACTGCAACCTTCATAGCCACTACGTATTCAGGTGTTTTTGTTACTATACCTTGTGCCCCACCTGGATCTTTTATTTTCATAGTATTAGAATCAGGAGAAAGCTTTTCCTGCCCATTATTTCCTTTCGCTGAATGTCCAGGATCTAAAACTATTATTTTCTTTTTAACTGGGGCTTCTTGTGTCTTCGGCTCTTCTTTTTTAGGTACTTCTTGTGGCTTAATCTCTTCTTTTTTATCAAGGTTTGCATCTTCGTTATTTTTGATGTTATTATCCACTAATGACTTTTCATTAGTTTTGGTATTATTATCTATTGGTAACTTTTCTTCGGTTTTATCTTCTACTTTTTCAGATGCAATATCCTTTTTTACATTTTCCTTTTTAACTTCATTTTCACAACTTATGAATGAAAACATAAGTATTATAGATAATAACCCAATTGTAATTTTTCTCATTTCTTATTCTCCCATTGTTGTATAAGCTTATAGTTAGCCTTCTCATATTCATTAAACACTGTGTCGGTTCCATCATAACTTGGATTTGGAACATACCATTGCTTTGAGGTAAAATAGTTCTTGAACTCGTCTGTTTTAAATACATAACCATGTCGTGCAAAGATTTCATTTCTTGCTATAGCCAATTTATCCTTACTTAGATCTGCTAAATCAGCATCTGTTAAGTACCTTCTATCGCTATCTACAAAAACATAATCTTCTACGCTTGGCGAGGTATTAACTGAAATACTACTAGCGCTATCTTCTTGATTAGCTGGGGTGCTATTTGCTGCTTGCTCAGCAGTAACCTTTACCTCTGTGGGAGTTCTTCCATCGTCGTAAACTTTAAACCATTTCGAAACTCCCTTATCAGAAGTAGCTATCTGACTTACGTTATTCGCAACAACTTCATATGTCCCATCTTTATCTACATCAACTGGGCCAGTGTAATTATTCGCACGTACTACTCCCTTGACCTGAAGTTTTCCACTTGTTACTCCTAAAACTACTGTTGCTACATCAAATCTACCATTGGTCCTTATATATATACCTTTTTTTCCCTTATCATAATTATATATCCCTTGGATTTGCGTGTCCACATCATATTCGCCTAAATAGTTGTCTGCTAATTTATATTGTCCACTAATATTTTTGTATAAATTTACTTTCAATCTAGTATCTTCATTGTAACCAGTAGTTGTAACTTGTATTATTTCATCGTAAACATCTTCGTCAAGATTATCAAAATAAGTTTTATTATTCTTCAAAAGCATTTCTTTTGTACTTTGTACTGGACTCCCAGTAAGCTTAGCTGCATTATTCAACATTATATCTTCATAATGACTATTTGCTTTAAAGTCTCCACCTAGCTTATATATTACCTCAAATTGTTTAAAGGCTTCTTCATATTTTCCTTCACTAAAAAGTTTATCTATTTTTGTATTTTCCATCTCACTTGCTAAGGCTTGATATTCTTTTAATTGATAGCCAAAGCGAAAAGCACCCTAACCTGTAGAGTACTCTGTTAACTATTTTTACTTCTTGATATTAATGATGTTTGAAAATGATCTCTAAAGCAAATTAAGTTCAATCATACTTCTAGCAGTTGCAAGAATTCCTTCACGAGCTGGCCGTGGCTGCCAGCCAAGCATATTCTTTGCTTTTAAATTACTGCAAGCTGTGTTTTGTCCTAGAAAAGTGGCTGGCATCCTCAAATCTTTCATAAAAACAGCAAGTAATTTAACAAGGAAATCTGGCATCTCACGAGTGGAGACATTGTTTGCTTCATCTCCAAAGTTCTGACGTAGAAATTTTGCTTCCTCTTTATACGTTATATTTTCTCCTGTTGTTGCTAGGAACCTCTCACCTGCTGCTACTTGTTTCGTCATAGCAAGTAAATGTAACTCTGCCACATCACGTACATCCACAGAATCAAAGCCCATTTTCATCAAAAATGGCATTTTTCCCATCAGAATTGTACGGATTATTTGGTTGGAATGTGAGAAGTCTTTGCCAAGAATGGGCCCCATCACAGCCACAGGAAGAATAGTACTTAATTCCATCTTATTTTCCTTGGCAAAAGCCCATGCCGCTTGTTCTGCCATTGTTTTTGAACGCTGATAAGCATCAATCTTTCCATCAAGATTTGTCCAATCATCTTCTGTAAAAATGTCTGGATGATGCTTGTGTCCTGCAAGAACTGCACCAGAAGCTGAGGTCATCACAACACGTTTTACCTTTGCTTCTTTAGCTGCTTTCATCACACGAAGAGTGCCATCCACAGCCATTTTCACCATTTCATCGCCATCGTCAGGTCGAGTGGCTGGAGTGGGGGAAGCTACGTGAATCACATAAGTTACCCCCACTGCAGCTTCATGCCAATTATCATCATTCATGAGATCGGCTTGAATAAATTCTAAATTGTCAAAACTTACAATTCCGCCTGCTGAAAGCATCGATTTCACTTCATCCTGTCGTGACATTGTTCGCAGTGTTGTCCTCACACGATAGCCTTGTTTAAGCAACTTCAAGATAATATTTATAGCAATATATCCACTTCCGCCTGTGACTAACACTAGTTCTTTTGTTTCTGTTTTCATTTCAATTCCCCTCCCTTTACACTTGTAACGTCAGTGAAATTATTTTATAATAGATAAAAAAGAAAATCAATGCAAAAAGCGGCTGTAGTGACAGTCTAGGAGGTTTTGTAATGGCAGCAACATATCTAGCACAGCTCATAAAAGCAGATACTAAAGAATTTCTCACCACAGCACTCTTACAGCTTTTAGTAAAAGAAAAATTATCAGCACTTACTGTTTCAAAAGTCTGTCAACGGGCTGGTGTTAGTCGAATGGCTTTTTATCGTAATTTTGATGGGCTGGAACAGATATTATACGAATACTATCAACCAAAAATTTCTGCTATCTTTGATACTATTAGCACAGAAACCAATCCGTCTATCAAATTCGATCAACAGACTGCATTCTTTGATAAATTCGAACAGGATCTAATTTTATCGGTTAATCACGGGTTTGAATCTATTATTCAGGAAATCTTCACTGCCGAAATAGAAAAATTTTACTCTACTAGCGCTGACGAGTATATTTCTACCTTTATGTCAGCTGGGGTTTATGCTCTTTGGCGAAAATGGATTTTGGATGGGCGAAAAAAGCCATTGACTGAAATTCACTCCCTTCTACAAAAAGTAAGCTTTTCTGTAAGTATAGAAAGTACTCAGAAATAATTAAGAGAAAGAACATAAAAGGTGACCTCGTACTGAAACCGAAGTCACCTTTCAATTTAAAATTAAACTAAAACTCTTCTAATAACCTTATTGTTTGATTCTTTGCCGCCTATAGGCTGACCAGATGCTGGTACTGCCCTCTCTCTTCCCCAATCTCTAATTGCTTCTATCTTTTCAGGACTTGTTTTAGAAAGCGGAACAACATTGCTTAGTGAATTTATTATTAGCTCATCTGAATAATTAAGTTCATCATCTGCAATTAATCTGTATGCAACATCTCTTAAAGAAGATTCAAGATCTGCACCAGTAAATCCCTCTGTTAAATCAACAAGCTGCTTAATAGTGCTCTCACTTAAATCCATTTGAAGATATTTCTTAATATATAATCTAATTATTTCATCCCTCTCAGCTTCAGTTGGCAAATCTACAAAAAATAATTCATCAAAACGTCCACGTCTTAATAGTTCAGAAGGTAGTTTTGAGACATCATTTGCAGTTGCTACCACAAAAACTAACTTTTTACACTCTTGCATCCAAAACAGAAATTGTCCTACCATTCTAGTGGTAACTCCAGATGAATCATTTCCTGATCCTCCAAGACCTTTTTCAATTTCATCTATCCATAACACACAAGGCGAAAGGTGTTCAGCTGTTTGAAATGCTTCTTTAAGCTGCTGTTCACTCTGTCCAACATATTGTCCTTGTACTGTTGCAAAGTCAAGTCTATATAGTGGTAGATTCCAAAAAGCTGCAATAGCCTTCGCTGAAAGTGACTTACCACATCCGGGTACCCCTACTAAAAGGACTCCCCTAGGTGGTTGAAGTCCGCGTCTTCTTAGTTCATCTCTTTTCTCTGGAGTTTGAAGCTTTTTCTTACTGTTAAGCCAGTCTTTAAGTCCACCTAATCCACCTACATCTAAAATACTTTGTGAAACATCTATTTTTTCAAGGCCCTCAATATTAGAGAATAACTTATTCTTAGCAAAGTTCAATTCGACTAAGTCGCTTTTCTTTATTGCTCTATTTGCAACTAAAGATACGATAACATTTTGAGCTTCAACTTGCGTTACCCCCGTTAAAATGGTAGCAGCTTCTCTAAAATCATTATTATCCCACTCTATTAAGATATCTCTTTTATATGGTTCAATGTTTTCATGTATGATTTTCAACATCTCTTCTTCACTTGGTAAGTCCAAGGATAATGCCATCCCTAATCGTTGTAATTGTGCCCAAACCGGAGTAGTTGTTAATGCGATAATTACTCCTCCATTTTCTTCAGCCAACGATACGATATCTTGCAAATATCTTGCAGTCATTGTGTCATTATCAATTTCTGATACTTCTGTAAGTACAAATGTTAAGTTTTGCTTAACCTTCATTTGATCAGCAATGAAATCTAAGGCACCAACTATAGATTTATCTTCATTCACTGATCTGCCATTTGATATGTCATACATCCCCTTTGAAAGTGTATGAACAAAAAATGGTAAAGCTAAGTCACTTGATACTTGCTTACAAACTTCTAATGCTCTACCTTTCTCAACAGTATTAAATGATATAAATGGAATTCTAGCAAGTGAGTATTGTTTTATCTTACTGATACATTCATTGAAATACATTCTATATCTCTCCTAGATTATTTATTCGATTTCTTCTTATGATACTTGAAAGCATTCCTGTCCTATCACTTTTACTTGTGGTTTCTAAGGATTGCTGCATTAAATCAGCTTGCTTTTTAATTATATCTATAAACATTTTAACGTCACTTTCCGGCATTCCAGGAATTTGTACAAGGCCAATTAAGAACTTAAACTCTTTTCTGAGCAAGATTAGTGAGTTAGTAAGCATATTCATATCTCCGCCACTAAAACTAAGTGATCTATCAAATTTATCTGATGCTCTTTTTAATCTAATTTGAATAACATCATTTAGTTGGCTTGCAATCCTTCCACCAACACCACCAGTTAGATCAATTGATCCATTCTTTATACTACTTAGTACTTCTTCATCATGAGTACCTTCTTTAGCTAAATCAAAGCAGTGAACCCACTCTAAATATGTGCTTGGACTTTTCATATATTTCTCCTTACCCTTTTAACTACTATTGCAGGCGGCAATAAATCCCATTCAGGAAATGAAGCTGCAAACTCATCAACTGATTCCGTTTTATTTATATTTGCTTTAGTATCATTTACAGGCTGTTCTTTTGCTAAGTTTCTATTTATAAGTAAATTCTTTTCACTCATTACTCTCATACCCTTCCTATAATACTTGTCTTACTTTATTAGAATTTTGAACAGTTATATATTGTTCTGGTGTTAATTCATTAAGTAAGTCTATAACTTTTTGGCTGTTCTTATCTTTTTCTGAGTATAGTCTTCTAAAATCAACCACTTCAGCTAAAAATCCATTTAAAATTTGTAGATAGTTAGTTCTTTCATTTTCAATCTGTTCAATTACTGCATTTCTACCCTTATCTATAGCTCTCTTTTGCATAAAGATATAAGTTGCTGTAATAATAGCTACTATTATAGGTAAAATTACAGTAACAATGCTTAAAACAAACAAAATTGCTCCTATAATTCCTGATATTATTACCTTTTTATTAGGGAATTTTAGTTTGCTAAGTTGCTCAGCCTTTATGTTGTCCATATAATTGTTTAATGAAGCCTTTAACTCTGCTTCGTTTGATCCATCTCTAGATTTATCTTTCCAATCTGAAATTTCTAATTCAATATCTAATGGAACACTTGCTCTATTTTTAGCAGTTAGATCTTCATAAGCATCCACAATCCACTGTTTTGAAAGTGTAATCGCTAATTTCTGTGTAGTGATTAAAGCTCCTGAGGATTCTGGTGTTAATGCAATACTAGTCAAATGCTGTGAGAAGTCCTCATATTCTGAATATGCCTTAACTTCTTCATCAAATCTTTGAGTAGCCCTTTGAATATTTCCATTTTCTTCAATTGTTAATTGATTCTTTCTTAATTTTGACCTTAATGGCAATTCGTCATTATCATAATTTTTAACTAAGTTATCTAGTATCTCATCTATTTTTGCAGATAGTGAGGCTGCATTATTAACTTTAGTATTAAAGATATTGCTGAAGTATTGATAAATATTTTCATGAATTTCAGCAAACTCTAGTGAATCCTTCATCTTTGTCCATGTAGGACTATATTTACTTAAAACCGGAAAATTATCTCCATCTATAGTAGTTTTTCTCGCTAAAATAGCACTTTGCCATTGCTCTCTTTGCTTCTCAACAAATCCAGCACTTGAGGAAAGTTCATTTAACCAGTCTTTTATTTTATTTGTACACACTCCATTTATATCTCCACCAAAAAGTCCTGCAGCAAATGCATCTAAAACTACAATTATTCTTCTTTCCATCTTCTTTGGATCTTGCATTGAAAAATATCTTTCTAGCCAAACTAAAGATCCATCCAGCTTTCCTGCTCTTTTGCTAATTAAGCAAAAAAGTAGTGAAGTCTTTTCATCATCTCTTCTCATAGCTTCCTTTAAAGCCTTATCTGCAAGTTCTTTATTGTCACTAAGCCATGCAGATAATGCGATTAAAGCAGGTGCTAACCAATATCTTGGAGTAGAAATCATCATCTCTTCAGTAGCATTTTCAATAGTTTCTTTCTTTACTATACTAAGATCAGACGCTTGCAAAATGCCCACTGTATGATTTCTTATGGTTTCATAATTTCCAAACTTTTTTCTTAGTTCTTGTTCTAGCAAAGCAACAGTTTGTTTCGCATCAGCTAAATTTGCAACTCTATTTGATTCGTTAACAAAGTTCCTGAACTCAGCTGTTAAATTGGCTAATTCTGTTGCAACTGAACTTACTCTATTATCTACATTGCCAACTTGACTCGAAACTATTTCAATATTATCTGCTACCACTGCTAAATTATTAGCTAGCCTACTTAAATTATTCTCAATATGATTTAGATTTGCCCTACTTATTGATTGATCCGCCATTTTTACATTTCCCCCTACTTAACTATATTTACAGTTCCATCGGACTTTACTGCACATAAGATATCTGTATAAACTTCAATAAATTTATAACCTCCATGTAGAGCTAAACCTCTCGCTTTTTCCATTAATGATGGAAGGCTTTCATTTATTAAATAATGAGTTACTATATTCCCCATAAAATCTACTGTATGAACATCATATCTATCTCCTAGATAACACTTTGCTAAAAGTCCCACTAAATTATGTTCTTCTGGTATATCCTTAAACTCATCTTTTATTACGTTTACACAATCATCAAATTGCTTTTTGCAGTGTTCACATCCTCCTATATCTAACTTTTCGATTGCATCCATGTACTCATTTGACCTTTTAACTCTCAATCTTTTTTCTAAAGTTAACAAATCCATTGCCATCCTTGTATTGCTTGTTGATTTAATACTTAAATCTAATTTCTCTTGGTGATTTATGTTATTTGATAAAATTGGTCTTGGCATATTATACCCCCTTGATAAGGTCAAAAACTTTTTATTTTATGTAGTATTATGTATATTCTTAAACTTAATTGTATTATACATTATTACTTCCAATTTAGGAATATAATTGTATAACTTATATTTAGTGACTATCCAGCTTTTACACTCATTAATGCCGCTGGTTATAAGATATTTCAAAGTATTGCAGGTGTTAAAACATCTATCATTTCTACATTTGAAACATTCTGAAGTTTTAAAAGTTTCCTGTAGCCAACTCACTCTTTTCATAAACTGATCTTGACCTAATTTATGCTTTTAAAACAATCTAAAGGCAGGAGCTACATTAACTCCTACCTTTATACTTATAATATATGATCTTTTTTAGCTTCTATTGCACATAGGGTGACTTAGGATAACTTTCTCTATATTTTCCTCTAGTCTGAAGTCCCCCAATCCCCTTTATACCTGTTATTGTATTCTCTATAACATCAGTTATAGAAACCACCTGACCTATTCTTGTATAGGCTACTTTCTCACATACAAACACAGTATCTAAACAATGTATTAGGACTCTATTAGGACTTGATGCGAAGTTTGCACCTATGATATTACAAATTCAGTAATTTACTTCAGAATATATATTTAAGAAGTTATAGATATACAAAAAAAAGCTATAATCTTTTCAGATTATAGCTTTCCAACTCTTTCCCTTGGAGGGCTATTATATAAGGATCCAGATGATGCAATGCTGAATGTGCTTATCTTATCTTGCTTTTGTCTACATAATTGTACTTAGTCAATTTATATTGACTTGAGTACGGTGTCTGCTTTATCTTTTCGTTAGCATAGAACTTCTTCATGTAATCTGACTGCATGATTATTTTCAGGTTGTTCATGGCAGACTTCTGAACATCTCCTAATGTAATCTTATTATTGTCAGGATAATATCCATGATAAATAATTTGACTTCCATCTGCACTTACTTCCGCGTATTGCGTTGTCAATGGGTCCTTCCATGTTCCAGGAGCAAACCAGTTGAACTGATATGTGCGATAGATCGTTTGTCCATTTACAAGAATATTTCCTTGTCCATCTACTGTGGCATGATTCCCTTGAGCTAATTGTGCAACTACTTTGGTAGTTCCTGTAGTAGATGGCACAAATTCTCCCCAGTTAGCACTATACATAGTAATAAAACTCTTTTGCTCCAACAATGCTACCTGTCCTTTTTCATCAAATACAGGTTTCAAATCAATTAGGCCGCCCATGATGTTTTGTACTCTGTTGGTACCACCTGGCATAATTAAATCATTACCTGCGTGCATAGATTTTGAAGGAGTAGAAGATCCGCCATTCCAATCTGTCATAATTAAACCCTGGAATCCCCATTCTCCTCTTGCAAGGTCTGTACACAGATCATAACTGTCTGCTGTTGGTACACCATTAATCTTATTATAGGAGGTCATGATGGACATTGGCTGAGATGCCTTTACGGCTATCTCAAAACCTTTTAGGTATATTTCACGGAGAGTTCTTTCACTTACGATGGTATCCACTGCATTACGGTTGCTTTCCTGATTATTTGCTGCATAGTGCTTTAAGCAAGCCCCAACTCCGGGTAAGGATTGAATTCCCTGAGTCTCAGCTGCTGCGCTTAATCCTGAAATAACCGGGTCCTCTGAGTAATATTCAAAGTTTCTGCCGTTTAACGGATCCCTATGGATGTTTAAGCTAGGGCCCAATACAAGGGTTATTCCCATTTCCTTTAACTCTGCAGCAAATGCTGTTCCCACCTTATACATCAGGTCCTTATCCCATGTCTGGGCACGTAATACCGATACTGGCCAAGCGGTGCAATATTGGTAATATGTTTTCTGTTCTTCTGTGTTTACGTTAGTTGCTTTATATGATTGTTTTATACGGATACCTCCCGGCCCATCTGCAAGTATAATTGAAGGAATTCCATACTTGTCAAAATACTTTCTGGTGGTTTCGCCGGCGGCACCTGGAATAGTGTCGGAGTTTGAACCAACAATTGGTGCATTATCATTGGAAACGCCCCAGCCGGATCCGCAATTTAATGTGGCCAATTCTTCCAAGGACATTTGTGCAACAAATTCTTCCATTGTTACTTTTTTATTATAGACATCCAATAAAGTTGAACCAGGTTTATCCTTTACCTGTACTATTTTTTCATAGCTTTGTGCTTTTACTGCATTCGAATTAGTCGTGTAGGTGCTGACAACTTCACTATCGTACTGGGATGCATTATTTAGTGCTTTTGGAAAATCAGAGCTTGATAGTTTTAATACTGGTGCTTTTGCTTTTTCAGACGCTTCTCCAGTATAAGTATATGGTGTCTTTCCTTTTTTTGACCACTCTACTAGACTTTCGCTTTCTGGAACTTTCATCTGATTACTTAACTGCTCTGTTACCGTCTTCTTATCAAGTTTAACGATACCTGCTATGGATGTATTTCTGGAGGATTTTCCTACTCTGATGACATAGTCCCCTGCATCCAAAATATAAGCTGCCTGTTTCTCATTATAGTATGCCATATCTTTCGTATTGTAACTGATTTTAAGAACCTGGCTTTCACCTGGTGCCAGTTCATCGGTTTTCGCATAACCTGCTAATTCCTGGTATGCCTTTTCTGAGTCCACACTGTCTGGTGCAGAATAATAAACCTGTACTACCTCTTTGCCGGAATAGGTACTTCCTGTGTTTTTAACTTCTGCTTTTACAGTAACCCTTTCAGTATCGGCAGAAACTTCCTTTACATTTATATCAAAGTTAGTGTAGGACAAACCGTATCCGAACTCATACTTTGGAGTAATGCCAAAGGTATCAAAATAGCGGTAACCAACATATATCCCTTCATTGTATACCTCTTTATCTATTTTCTTATCGTTATTGGCAAAGGTTGCAGAAGCAGGATAATCACTGTAGTTTACAGCCCAGGTAGATGTTAATTTACCTGATGGTGTTACAGCACCGGTTACAACATCAAATAATGCATCTCCGGCTTCCTGCCCTGCCTGTCCCATTAAAAGCAAACTATCCAAACCATCTATTTGCTTAAAGAACTTTGTATCGATAACTCCACCTACATTGAGTACAACAATAACCTTCTTAAAGTTTTTACCAACCATTTCAAGGTTGGATTTTTCCACTGCTGTTAACTCATAGTCGCCAACCTCAAATGTGGTTCCATTGCTAAGTTTACCAGCCATGGTTGTCTTGCTTCGGTCTGCGCCTTCACCGGCATTACGAGAAATTACATAAATAGCAGTATCCGTATTTGCCGAGGAAGACTTCACCAAGTCCTCTGTAAGCTGCATTTCAGGATAAGAAAACGTTGTCATTGGGTTGCTAGCAGCGGTCTTTAATTCTTTATCATAACCGGCCACCCAACTTTCTAAAAATTGGCTATCAGCTACTGTATACCCTTTTCTGATAAATGTATCATAAATATTTACATGATAGCGGCTGTTCTGATTTACCATAGGGTCACCGCCTCCGCTGAGTCCACCGTTAAATGGATCGCCGGACCCGGTACCACCACGAACTGTACGAATAGCTCCATTACCGAACAGTGCAACTGATTTAGATTTGGCGGTTATAGGCAGCGCATGGTCAGCATTTTGCTCTAACAGCACCATTCCCTGAGAGGCAACACTTCTTGCTAATGTAGCGTTGTCCCTTTCTCTTTGTGATTGTGTTGGGTCTGTAGTAGCTGCTAGTGCATTATGACCGCCCCCAAAACACATCATAACCGATAAACCCCAAGAAATTATTTTCTTCCCTCTTTTCATTTAGAACCTCCTACCCCTTTCCTTCTATACTTATTTTTCAAATAAATTAAAAACAGGTTTCCTGTCTCCCCCCTTAAAAGTTTATTAGGCCACTGTATAATTGGGCTCATTTATTTCAGGGCTCGGTATTGCCCACAAAAAATCTCTAGATTCCTGCAAACAAGGCAATCTATACAATAAATGTAGTATTTTTTGAAAATCATTTCAATAAATTGGCGCAAAATGCTTTTTAAAAGCGCAAGTTGCATCTACAGTAAAAAAACAAACCGGGGCTATATTTTTCTACTGCTAAACTTTATCACCATGAAATTATAGGCAAAAAAAAATAAGCGACTATCAGCAAGGCTTTTGCCTGTAGTTGCTTTTAATATACTTTAACATCAATATCAAATTATTTATTTTGGCAATACAACATTAGCGTGAAAATACCCTTTCTCCATATAGAAGGAAAGCTGTCCACCATATTGTTTTATAATAGAGTCTACTACAGATATTCCAACTCCATGATTTTCTTTATCTTTTTTAGTGGTTTTTAAATTCGGGTTATTCTCCAAAATATTCTCACTTGTTTTATTAGAAATTAGAAATATTAAACAATCTCTTAAAGAAGTGATTTTCACTTTTATATGAGGCTCGTCCACGTTATATGAAGCTTCCATGGCATTATCTAATAAATTTGAAAGCACTGCACACAGCTCAAAATCTTTCATCTTAATATCCACAGAAGCAGATATCTGTATATGAAATGGTATTTTTTCAGAATAAGCAAGAGCACTTTTAAAACTCAGCACTGCATCAGCGGCATGGTTGCCGCACTTAACTGTTGAAAGCATCATAGCTTTATCCATGGCCAGCTCTGAAAAATAATGCTGTACTTCCTCAAACTGCTGCTTTTCAAGCATAATCTGCATACATAATATATGATTTTTCAAGTCATGTCTGAACCCATTCAGCGCATTATATGCCTTTTTAATTTCTTCATAATTCTGTACTTGCAGCTGCAGATACTGTGTATTCATAAGATAGAGAACTTTATCTTCATAGTCATTAACAATATTGGAATAAGTGATATAAAATACAATATTGATAATAAACATTGCCATCAGCATGCTTGCGAAAATATTGGATGTAATACCTGCATGTTCTAATATGAGTAGAACGCAAAAATTAAGTATAGGTATTATCATAAGAATACTCCAATAATAAAATGGTGGATTGTACTGCGTTTTAATCTTATGCTTTTGAATAATATATTCTGTCAACACCAGCAATAATGTGGTTATCACAAAATTACTAACCAGATATGATATAGGTTGTAAAGAAGGTTCAGTAACTTTATACAAATAGAAGGAAAGATCAAAAATAATTACGAAAGAACACGAGAATAATATGACAATTGAAAATTTGCTAAAAAAATTGCCCTTAATGAAAAGAACACAAAAGCCTATTGTTACGAATATAAAAATATCTACCCCGTGGAGATAAATGTAATCATTCCACATGTAACGCAGTTCAATTATAGTCAAAAAAGCTCCAATCAAAGAAAATACTATTGTATTTATGATGTAATGTTTATTCCTCTCATTTATTCCAAACAACTTTATCATCAACATCAACGCAATGCAAATGTTTACAAAATGATTAAAAAAAGTACCAATAATTACAATCACTTCAACCATTACTACACCAGTCTTCCAAACTCTTGAAAAACTTCTTTTACCCGTTTCCTACTCATCGGAAGTCTTTCTCCGGACTCAAGTACAATTTCACAGTTTCTTTTAATGGAGGCTATACATCTATAATTTACCAGATACCCTTTATGTATTCGAATAAACCCATATTCTTTCAATAGAGACTCCATATCGCCCAAGCGGTACCTGAACTCCATTACTTTCGATTGAGAAACAACTTTTAAGGTTTTATCTATACATTCAACATAAATTATTTTATTGGGATCCAGACGAATTTGCTGATTAGAGGCGGTAATGGTTATATGTTCTTTTGAATATATTAATGTTTTTATAAGAGCCTCAGTTACGCCATATATTTCTTTCTCAAATTGGCTTTTTCTTATAAACCTGAACGGACGGAACTGCAGCGATTCGTATACACTTTCTTCTAAATTGGAAATAAAAATAATCATACTTACTATAGCACAAACTTGGAGTTTTTTTGCAATATCAAATCCACTGAAATTAGGCATATCCACATCCAAAAAAATAACATCATAAAATTCATAACCTATATACTTCATAAAGACTTCGCTGTTATCAAAGGTTTCTATGGATGCACTATATTTCTGTTGCAGAAGAACATTTCTAATTTTTTCAGACATATACTCTAAAGTCATCCTAGAGTCATCACATATAGCAATCTTCATAAAAAATCACCTCTTGATAAATATTTGCATTTCTCTTAATATATTTTAACTTAATTGTTAATATTTTACAATGTAAATATGCAAGCCATCTTTTGGTGCCTCCAGGTTGCTTACAATTAAGCTTTTTACATGAATCAATACTCCTTTTTCTGTACATAGATAAATACATCTTACTTTACTTGAATTTTGTGTTCCGTAATTTCCGTATTGCAAAAATTACCTTTAAAATATCCATATCCCTTTAATCTATATAAAAAATACCCCACTGTCTCCAGCAAGGTATTTACTAACATAAGCTATACAATTCTATATAATCCTTCAATTATGATTTTAGATTTAAGTTAATGTCTTAATATAACCGCTATTGCACATAAGGTGACTTAGGATAACCTTCTCTATACTTTCCTCTAGTCTGAAGTCCCCCAATCCCTTTTATCCCTGTTATGGTATTCTCAATAACATCAGTTATAGAAACCACCTGATCTATCCTTGTATAGGCTACTTTCTCACATACAAACACAGGATCTAAACAGTGTATTAGGACTCGATTAGGGCTTGAGGCGAAGTTTGCACCACCAAACTGAACTCAAGTGCAACATTTAAGAAGATCTTTTCTTCCTATCAATTAAATTTATATGCTGAAATGTATAAAGATTTAGAAGAGAAAACTATTGGTGAAAAAATAATTAAGCTGAGAAAAGTACATAACCTAAATCAAAAAGAATTTGCTGAAATTATAGGTCATCATTTTGATACGGTACTTCATTGGGAGACTCATGATGTTATGCCTAAGCCTGAAAGTATAAAAAAGGTTTGTAATAAATTTGATTTGCAACTTGAGTACTTTCATGAGTATTATTTTTTCTACTTTAATAATCCTGGGGAGAGGGTTAGGAGGTGGAAGGAGAAAAAGAAATATACTTATAGCAAGTGTTATAAGTTGCTTGGGGTAAGTGAGTCTACACTTAAAAAGTTGATTAGTGGGAGGATTGGGTTATCTTATGAGATGTATTTGAGGTTAAAGAAGACTAGAGTTTTCTAATAATAAGTTTTAGTTAGAATATATTGAGTATATGTAGCCTTATATACTCAATATATTCCTGAAATAAAATTCTTATATTATGTATAATTGGAAGTTAAATTTACTATAAAGTTTGTACAACATTCCGCATTACCGACGTCTCCAAGCTTTAAATAGACTTCGAAAGCTGGGAAATGTGAATTTACAATTGTTTTAATATATTTTTTATTAACACATATACCTTAATTAATATTTGTTAGATATAAAGTGCTTTCGATTCAAAGCTAACAGTAATGCTTTGATAGTAACCGTTCTATATATCCTTTTTTCTGAACTCAAAAAATATGGTTTTTGTTATCTCCCTAGTTACATCTGGAATCTCGTAATTAAATGATTTTGATGGTATAGTTACTTCTATAATAAAATCAAACTGTAATGAATATATTTTTTGGAGCAAGCCTATTCTTAATTGTGGAAAAAAATAAAATAAACTAATATATTTCTTACTTTCAATTTCAAAGTTGATAAAATGATTATACATATAGCGTATATATGGGACTGTATTGTTTTTATCCAATCCTTTAAAAGGTAAAGGAGTCCAGTATTCTCTACAATAATGAAATGGCAATCTATTTCTCATTTCAATTTTATTAATTACTAATTCAAGTTCTCCACCATTCCACAACTCAAATTCAACCAGTTTGGCATCCATTACCTCTGGATTGTCCACATCAATAACTATAGTATCACCTTTCATTTCATTGTGCTCTGATTCTATTTTAATATTGCTATTTAGATATTCATAATAGTCATTTGAACTAAATTTATTGTCATATAGTTTATAAAAGTATTTATATAATTTATCCCTATAAGATTTTATCTCATTCTTAGTATAGTTCTTACTTTGACTTGTAGTTGAATCATATTTGTCATGATGTTGAAGACATAAAAAGGCTAAGTTATCTAATGAATTATTATTCCTATTTTTATCAAGATGAGCAATTTGTCCACTTTTCTCTTCATCATCCCCATTTATACCAAAGCATACGCAACATCTTCTTTTTGATTTGATTAAAACTTCAGTTTCTATTTCTGTAGATATTTTTTTTCGTTCTTCCACTTTTATCCTCCAATAATGCATTAATATCATTAACATTCTCGTACTTGAGTCGTTCCTTAAACAAATACATCTGAGGAATATTCTCTATCAGCACATGTACCAGTTAAGGAGCGTGCATCAGCCTCATAGACTTAAGTAACTTTTATTTTTCTTCTTGATTAGTGATGTTATCATGATAAGTTTTTTATATTGATAATTAAGTATTAAGTTATGGCTTATCCAAAAACTTGATTCTACAATATCAATTAAGACATTATTTAATGCATTTATTGTATATTCACCATAAGCATTTATTATAGTATCAACAATATACAGGACTTCATCTAAGTAATATGTTCCACCTTGAAAGTTTGAAGTATTTTAATACTTTGTTTTCTTCAATTAAATACAAATCGTTTCTCATATATATCAGGATGCATCTAGCCTATCCACAATATACTTACAAAAACCTTCTCGTTGAATAGATTATCAAGTCTTACCTATGACAACACATAAAATTGCAATTTGTATGAATTAGTATAAATGTAAAAATAATTACAATCTTACTTCTCATTATTGGACTAATATGTAAGACCTAATCATGTCCAATTTTATGGATTTTGATAATTATATATATAAATGCATTAATGGGTTTAGGCAACAAAATTATATCTTTTCTTATGCAGACCGTTAAATCACGTCTGAAAGCATAGATTACACATTTACTTTTTCTAGCATATTCTCATCCCCAAAATGTACCCACAGACAAATCCTGCGAATTTTATTTCTTTTATGGCATATTTGAAATTAATAAATTATACGAAGAGTAAACATGTGCATCAGAGTTTACTGTTACAATCTTACCATCTTTCAAAAAATGCTGTGCAGCTGAAGGAAAAAAGTCTCTTGGCAAGGGAATTACAGCATTTGGATTATGATATACAGAAATGCCTTCTCCCCAAGTCTCTTCACAGTTTTCGTCAACCAAATTTTCAAAAACAAGTGGCTTATCTGCGTTTGGTTCGGAATTATATACAGTACTGACTCTTATCATTATTGTATTGTTCGTATCAAATCCACTCTGCTTTCCCATTCTGTCAAACTTAGAAATAGTTCCTGACGCTGAATGTATTATTGCACTAACATTTTCAGCTCCAGGTTGAAAAAAGAATCCAGAGGGTATCTTAACCCCTGTGCTCTCTTTTATATGTGACTTTATTTTTTCACCAACAACAACCAAGTTTCCATTTTCATCATAATAGTGTGAGTGTTTTAGCCCATATAAATAATTTATTAAAGCAGTCGTACTCATGTTCATCGCCAACACATCATGAAAATCAGCTATCGCAATAACAAATGGAATATCTCTTGTATGATCATATTGCCAATAATGTAAACTTCTATCTTTAGTTGTATGATTCAATTTAGAATACAACGGACTTCCATATATTAAAGGCAATTTATTTTTTGTTTCTTCTTCTACATTTACATCTATAGGTATTCTTCGTTCGTCTATTTTTAGATATGGTGTTCTATTTTCTGCGATAACAGCCTCTACAGCTACTGAAATGTCACCATTAGAAAGCATAAAGTCAGGTGCTTCATGTTCTCTATCAATTTTTAATCCTTCCTCATGAAAATAACAAAACAAATACAATTCCCACAAACGTGAATTAAAGCCACTTGTTTGAAATTGTTCGACAAAATTCCCATCAACATCGATAAAATATGGTGTGATTTCAGAAATTAATTTCTTTGCTGCACTGTGAGCTGGTATTTCGTTAATAGCCTTAAAATAAGGATGCAACCGTGACTCCTCAACAACCAAATGGAATAAATCTACCCCAAGTCTATCATCAATATCAGGCTTTAGTTGGATTTTCCCGATATTAACTTTATTTTCAGTAAAATTTATCCACTCTTCAGCTTCTCTAATACTTTTAAATGATATTTCATTATCAATATATTTGATTTTCTTGTTTTGATTACGTGCCAAAAATACAGCATTATAATCTTTATCAGTAAAATCGAATAATATAACTGCAAAAAGCGTGGTATCTTCATTAGTGTACCACTTTACTTCATCGGCTATTGCAAAGATTGCAGAGTCTCTTATAAAGCCTACGTAAACATCGAATGCTTTTCTACTTATATATCTCATGTAAAACTTCCTTTCTCAAAATAATAATCAAAATAAGTGAAACAGTATTAGTTATAGTCAACTTCACATTATTAGCCTAATTGGTATTTGAATAATTAGAAGTTAAAATTTAAATAGAAATAAACGTACTTAAGTAAACAGGAACCCCTTCCCTCTCAAAGGACCTTACTGAGAGAGTCTTTACCGATAGATATTACTATTAATTAATATCTATTTTTACTATTATTAGTTATCTTAAAACTCTGCTCTAACCCCATTTGTCTGACTCTATCAAGCCAATCATAAATCATTGATTGGTTATATAACGAATTACCATCTTTATCTTTTACTTTTTCTAAAGCAATTCCCATCAAAGCATATTCATTTTCTAATAATGTATCAAAAACACCTTGATCATCAGTATTTATTGAAACAAACATTTGAGGATATTTTTCTGCTTTGTTTTCATCAATTTTTAATCCAAGATTGTACATATTCAGAATTGGATGTTTATCATATCTTTTGAAGGTACTTATTAAAACATTAGATGAGGGATTACTTTCAATACCTATACCACACTCTCTAATACTCACTTGCATACATCTTTGAACCTCTTTTACTGCATATATCATATATGGTTCAATTTTAAATACCTCTTTTTTATATCCATTTGCTTTTACTTTTGCATCATAATGATATCTAACATATAATTCCTCTATAACTTTGTTATTACTAATAATATTGCCATTACTTCTTTTGGCACATCTATCCCAATAGCTTACACCTAGTCTCACAGTATTATTAACATAGTATTGTGGATTATCACCTCTTAATTTCCATGACTCCATATAAGTATCAACAGGTATCACCGTTTTACTAGTTTCTGAATCCCCAGTAACTTGTGAATTATATTCAAATATGCCATCTTGCTTATCAGTATAAATCTCTATATAATATTTGTTGTAAATTGCAGTAAGCTTATCAATTATGTCAGAACAACTTTGAATATTAAAGTTTTTTATCTTTATTATTAACCACGCAATATTATCTAGTATCTCCTGTTTACTCAAGTAAACTCTATAGCATTTTTTTCGGTACCATTCCTGTACATCAATTCCTAAAGCAATAGCATGGCCCAATCTATCACCATGAGTTAAGTTTAAAAATGTTTTAGCCTCATCTATAGCTCTTAATCCATCAATAACATCCAAGAAATCTTCTCCAACATGATATGTAGCCCTAAGTTTAGAAATGCTTTTACCTTTAATAAATTGTCTTTGATAATCATTAATTGCTAAATGTCCTTTTAAAAACCTAAATACTTGTCCATAAACCTCTGGCCTAATATACAATTCATTTGAACATGCGTCTATTCCAAGTACTCTACTAGCTATTTCTTGATTTTCTTCTCTCATTTTATAAATAGCTATCCCCCAACTTTTTAATTGTTTTCTATATTTATAATGTCTACATCTATTCAAAAAGTTAAGATCTTTTTCTGTTTTTATTTCTAAAGGATCCTTAATCTTTGGAAAATGAAATACATAAAAATAATTATCAAGTAATTTTTTAACATCATTTTTTTCTTCTTTGTCAGCAAAAATTTCTCTCTCTGAAATTGAATATTCATTTTTGGGTTCATTCAAATTCTCATATTGTTTTCTCCAAAAATTATCTCCATCATTATAAATCTGATTACAAATTAATTTATCTGTATTTTTAATATTGGTTATATTTATCTGTTTCATCTCTGATGGAATCACTCTAGCTTCAATTGATAAAACATTTTGATTTTTTATAGATGTCAAAATAGCTAAAGGCTCCACAGCATCTTTTAATATGGTATTATTCTTTAAATACCCCGTTTTTCTATCTTGATAATCCGCAAAGTTAGCGAAACCTACTCTATTATTTTGCTGAATAAGTTCACCTCTTACCTTGTTTTTAATTATAATATACACATAGAACAAGTCAGCCTTCTTACTGAATTCTTTATCCCCATTATAAATTTTCTGAAAACACTTATACATAAAAGCTCTCTCGCCTTGAAATAATCTTGTAGCTTTATCCTGTGTTTTTATATCATTTGTAAGCGAATAATCCACTTTAACATAATTATTCTTATATCTTAAATCTGAGCCAAATATAAATTTTAATGTATTTATTTCAGACTGAATGTCACTTGAATAAACTGAGATAAACTCTTTATTGATTTCTCCATTTGAACTTATTATAGTTTTTAATATAGTCATCATTTCCCTTTGAGAATTTCCTTGTTTATTATCTTCAGATAATAACAAATCCTTATTAATCTCCATAAATAAAATAGTTCTAATAAGAGCTGCAATGACTATAGAATCTTCTATATTAATGATACCCTCTAAGTCCTTTTCAAGCCTATTACTCTCCCCATCTAGCTTACACAACTTCCTATTACTAATATCATTCATTAGTGCTACCCAGCTTAATTTAAAATTTGGAGCAGAACCTTTAAGATGAAAATGATTCTCTGCCATTCCATTGGAAAGCATATTGTGTAACCTAATATTATTACTTTTAATTATAGTGTCCCAATCAAAATATTCCCTTTTTACGTGCATTAACAAATCCTTAAAAGCCAAGAAAGAAGTTATAAGCAAATCCTGATCTAACTTGAGTGATACCATTCTCCATTTTAGCAAATCTTTATATGTGCATTTCACATTATTTCCATGATTCTCGAGCATTTTTTCCGAATAATTTATAAGTAAATTAAAAGCTGATTTACCAAAATCATGACCTTGAACATTTTTTTGAAGGGCATCTTCAGTGATATAATAAATATTTTCCACATCATCTTTTGAATATTGGGCATCTATTTGCTGACATAAATCCATAAAAACATTTTTATTCAAACTTCCATAGTTATTACCCTTAAAGTTATCAAATCTAAAGTAGTTTGCTAGTATCCTATATGGATTTTGTTCTTTAAATATTGCAATTAGAGGTGTTTTTAATATATCCATTTTACACCACCTACTTTTTTAGTTCTATTATCATATTATCTATTTCTTGTATACTATCATTAATTATATAGTCAATCCTAGCTTTCTCTTTTTCTTCATTCATATCCTGTTTACGTATATCTACTATACCTAATAACTTCTCAAATAACTTATTAATATCTTTGATATTTAATATAGGAATTTCATTATTTAGTATTGTAATCTGAGTCGTATAATTTTTTTTGATTGTGGACTCAAACTGTGAGAATGTATCCTTCGTTGTCTTATTAAGTTCATTATACTTTTTCTGTAAGTCCCTAAGGTATTTTTTCAATCTATTAAACTTATCTACTTGAGGCTTTTTTTCTTCTTCTGTATATTGATTTTTTATAACAGTTGGTCTTTTTATAATAATATTATTTGTTATAAATTCTAAATCAATTTTTTTACTTTGTACTTTATCAGATATTGGATTAGTTATTTCAATATGTTTAAGGACATCTAGTAGCTCAGAAAATTTATCTTCCACTATTTTATATACTTCATCAATAATTGCTCCAGAATTGTCTTTCTTGTCAAACCTAGCTTTATGTAATTTTTTATTTATTTCCTTTAGTGCTTTCATATAAAAATCTATATTCAAAAATAAAATATAATTATCGTTTTCTAAATAATGATTCCATTTTTCAACATCTTCTGATATTATTTCTTTATCAATTGATAAGTTTAATTTTTCATAGATATCATCATTTACTCCTAAAATGCTTAAAGGCTTAAAATAAAATTTAATTAAATCATTTTTTTCATCAACTGTATTAGACTGATTACTATAAAGTTTTGCTAATTTTTGAGTGCTCTGCTCTGTATATTGAGGCTCTAGCAATGAGTAATACATATTAATTTTTTGTATAATTTCCTCGTACTCTGCTTTATCTGACCATGTATTTATTTCTTTTATTGTGATTAATTCGTTCTTATATCTATAAAATTTATTTCCATCAAGTTCTTCTACACTTTCCATATCAATATATCCCTTAACATATTCCGGTAATTCAGACTTATTTGAAATTGAATACTTCAAACTATTTAAATTAAAGCCATGAATTTCAACATCAACCTCAAGTTTATTGGCATGCTTGTTACGAACAAATTCAAAATATTTGCCAACTACATCTTTACCTACAATATGTACAAGTTCTTCGGATCCAATATAAAGTTCAGTTATTAATCTAATTGAATATACTGCCTTTAGCAATTCTAAGAATTGCTTTTCCTCATGTAAAATAGCACTATCTTCATATAGTTTCATCCATGATACTACATCTCCAAGTGAAACGCTCTCATCTATTACATTTCTTCGAAGTTTATGTAGTTCATTTAAATAATTTAATATATGATTATCAACATTCTTATTTGTATTATATAATTTTGTATTTAAATGTAATAATATACTCTTATTAATATGTTGAATTGGACATTTTAATAAATCTTCAAGAAAACTTATCATATCATGATTATTGATTTTATCAATTATCATGATATGAAAATATTGGCTTATAGCTTTTAAATTATGTACAATGCTATCATTATTTATAATGCCCCCATAATATGGTTCTACATTTTGAAAAGTTGAAAATAAGAATATTAAATCTACAAGGCCCCTTAAATTCTTAGGTATTATAGCAGTATAATGATTTTTTGTTACTATACTATATCTTAAATATTTATAAAAATTTTTGATAATAAATATTTCTATAGACCCATTTTCTTTATAATCAAAATTATCCAAATGAACTTCTATTTTTGCATCACTAGCATATACGTTTGGCATATATATCCGCTTATTGTATGGAATAGTCTTCTCTAAATACTTATTAGTCTTATTATTCAATTCCTCATCTAAGGATTTTGTCAAATATTCCTGCTCCTGTTCTTGGTCTTGTTTTCTCTTTTCAGTAATTTCATCAACGTTTTTATAATAATTACATAAAACCTTTAAATCATTTATATTCTTTTGCTTTACAACCTCTTCCAACTGTTCAAATTTTACTGCCATCATTATTATAACTGAAGGAATAATTAAATATTTTCTTATATCTTCAATCATTTTTTCTCCAGCAGCTATATTCATGTCCAAATCATCAATAGTAATTATTAAAAAACTCATATTCACATAATCTTTATCTTCTTGCATATATTCAAGATATGAACTCACTAATTTTGTCATATCGCTTTTTAGAGATATTGCCGTTGATAGATCCATTAAAACCTCAAGACTATCTGAATTTTCATTAAACATATTATTCCTGTCTTTATTTAATGCTCTTAAATCTTTATATACAATCTCAAATTTTTTAACAAGCTCTTGCTTTTTAATGTAATCCTGACTTTCTTTATCTTTGAACTTTTTAAACATTTCAGCTACAACAATTTCAATAATGGAATCTTTATCATTAAAAACAGAAGGATCTATTGTATCTAACCCACAAAATTTATATTTAGCTATATTATTATAATTTTCTTGCAACACATTATCTTGCTTTATTTTACTTATACCATTTAATTGATCTAAACTATTCTTAAAACTTATCATTGCTGACGTTTTGCCAGATCCTCTTTCTCCTACAAAAGAAATGATATTGTTAAAGTCATCTTCTTTATTTTTAGAATTTTTACAACTAGATGATCTAATTTTATCGTTACTCTCAATTATATCAATTAAAGATTTTGTAGCTTTATAATAAACATCAGAAAAGAATGAATCTTCAAATTCATCTAGCTTTTCAATTTTAATTTTATATACGCAATTTTTATCTATCTTCAGAGTTTTCAAAGCTTATTAAGCCTCCTTATAAACTATCTCTATTTTATTACAGTCGAAATAATTTTTCATTTTTTCTATAACATCATCTTTATCTACACTAAATTTAATTTGAAGTTTATTAATCTTATAAATTGTAAAATATTCATCTAGTAGATCCTGAATTGATTGTCTAATTGAAACAACCTCACTTAACTCAAGCAATAACTCTAGATTATCGTCAAATTTTTTATATAAATCTTTGATATCTATTACTTGATATCTTATACATTTTATCACCCTTTCAAATTTAGAAATAATATCCTTCTGTTCATAGTCAAGCTCCTTACTTGATAAATCTTCCTTATATTTCTTAAACATACTTGCGATTATTTTTTGTAATATGTATAAATCATGATTTTCTTCATCTGAAATCATCTTATCTTCTATTTCAATTTCAATCATCTCATTACCGTTGCTCTTATAATTACTACATGTCCCCATTTATTATACTTCCTTTCTTATTAGCCATAATGTAGATTGAAGTCAAAATTCCTTATTAACTTCCCATTATAGACATAATGAGCTTATCCAGAAATATAATAATATTTATCTTCATAAATTAATAAAATTATATTTCTTGCTCACTTGCCATCTAATTCCATTATACTACAAATTGAAACTTAATTCCTTATTATTCCTTATATTCCATGTTAACTTATTGTATAATAACTAATTCTAAAACTACATTTAGCTTGTCCACTTCGCTAAACACCCTCTTTTGTGAAAATGACATAGGACAGGCAACTCTTAAGCAGTTATCTAAGGTCAACGCCAGTCCTATTTACAAGCAAGCTTTTAAGCATTCCTCTGTGGTCCTTGCTTGTACACTTCACAAAAGAACGTTTAGCGGCTACGCCCAAATGGACAAGCATATGTACTATAGGTACAGATGATACTGCGACTCCCCTACCAGTCTCATTTGTTCTTTAATTTTTTTTGCTTTCCCTCCCGTTCCTCCTACTAACTTAATATGATATAAGATGCTGAAGGCATATTCTAATAACTTCAATTTCTTATAAACAAAATCAGCAAAAGGAGAAGCCATACTAGCAGCAATGCATGTCCATTTATCAAGTACAAGCATTGCTTAGCTGGTCCAGCTTCTCCTATTGCTGACACATATTAAACTTTATATTTTCATTTAAGCCAAATAGGAAAGTTTGTACAAGCTTCAATAGCCTTTGATAATCTCTTTTAAGCACTACTCACTGGTCCGATTATTATAGGCTCCAAAAGCTTGCACAAACTCTTTTAATATCATCCTTTATCTTGCTCAGAATGACTGAAGATGTTTAAATTTTAAAACTTTAATTTCACTTGAATCTATACTTATTGTTATACGATCAATACCTACTGAATTATGAGGACCAGTGTATGGCATTATCTCAATTTCCATGATGAAATAAGATGTTCTATCTCAGTTAGGTCTTTCTATGCTTATTATTTTATTAGCCCATGGAGCTACTAGATAATGAGTTCCATAGTATTTTTCAACTGCACTATCTATATAAGGACTAAGCATTGCCATGATAATGTCATTATATAAAACCTCCTTTGATTCTTCTTGTAAATTATAATTATATTTTTCTACTAGATTTATTTGCTCAGAGGCACTAGCAGTAAAATAAGAAGGTACGCATAGAAGAGTTGGCATAAAGAATATTATTAATAAGAACTTTTTCATTAAAATCACTTTCCTTTCTGATGAGATTAATATATTTTTAGTAATAAGGATATTTGTATACTCAATAGTAATTGCTACTTCTAAAGCAGAAGTTATTCACATTCCTCTTAATTAGATAACAATTTTCCAAAGAACTGTTTTTTTCTTTCTCAAATAATTAAGCCCTCATAAGCTACAATTAAAATCGAATCATATAAGGGCTTGTTTAATAGCAACCGATATTATCTATTTATATTACGGCACTTACTTATATAATATATATTTAAAACGTTCTATTTGATTAAAATTTTCTGCCCTACATAGATAATGTCATCATTAGCAATATTATTCAGTGAAGCTATTTTTTCAATTGTAGTTCCATATCTTTTAGATATTGAACATAATGTATCTCCTCTTGCTACTGTATAATAATTAACTTGCTCAGTAGGCCCATTATGTCCTGATACATTCAGCTCAAATGCCCTACATATACCTTTAAATATTGCCTCTGCCATATTCTCTGGATTATAATTATTCATGTCAATAGGACTATCACAAAAAGCACATTCTATAAGTATTGCAGACATATTAGTGTTTTTTAGTACAAACAAATCATTTCTTGCTTTTACTCCCCTATTAGTAAGTCCTAACTTTGCAATCTCAGGTAGTATTATTTTAGCAGCTTCTTCAGCTCTTCCTCCTGGAATACATAATATCTCCGATCCATGACCTCCAGTACATAGATTATGATGAATAGAAATAAAGAAATCAGCATTGTTATTATTTGCAGCTTCAACTCTTTGATTTAGAGAGTCATAAAGACTAGTTGCACTCCTTGGAGTACAGTTAATAACAGTCAAGCCTGCAGCTCTGCATTTTTCTATAAGCTTTATTCCTACTTCATAATTAAGCTCATTTTCTGATCTTATACCTACTGCTCCCCCATCAAATTGAACATTGTGGCCTATATCTATAGCTAGTTTTGATATTTTCATGAATATCTACCTCCTTTTCCTTAGATATATGCCGACTGGCATATATTTTAGTTAAGAGGTGATATTTTATGGATTATAAACATATTGAAAATCTAGTACTGCTTTGTAAGGCAGATAATGAAGAGGCTAAAGAAACATTAGTTTCAGAGTTTAACCCTTTTATAATAAATCTATGTAAGAAGTCTTTTGTAAGTGGATATGAATTTGAAGATATAAGAAATGAATGCTATAAAACCTTATTTAATTGCATAAAGCTTTATCAACCTGAAAAACATAGGTTTGTGGCTTACTCTACTAATGCCATTAAGAATTCAGTAAATTGTCTTATAAGAAAATCTGTAAGGAGACAGAAAACTGATGGTTCTAAGGTAGTAATGTTAGATACTACCTTGGAAAACATAACTTGTTACGATTTGATTTCTGCTGAGGATATCATTTACCGCAATCAAGTAAAATCTCATGTAAACTCTATTATTAATACTCTAACTCAAGAAGAGAAAGAGCTTATAAGATATATTTTCTTTAAAGGTTACTCTATGAAAAAGTACTCTGATTTTAAGATGATTCCTTATTTCAAGGTAGTTGATTTGAAAACTAATATACTTAATAAACTCAAGCTCGCCTTTAGAGTAGAAAAGCAACATATACTCATAAATTAGGTCATTGCTCCACAAACTCTCTTCAAGTATAATTTAAAGAAACATCTTATAGCCATACCAAAAATGTAATGAGACATAGGTTTTACTATTAAAACTTATGTCTCATTTTAATTCCTTAAATATAACCTCAGCCATCATGTCCATGATAAAATTCATTATTATCTTAGCAAAACCTATTATCTCATGTTTCTACTCACATAATTAGATAAGTTTTTAATATTCTTTTCTTTTTTATTTATTATTAAGCTATACTTACATTATTCGATAATAGTATACTTAACGATTGCTATACTATATCTATTGATTCATTAATCTTTTAGCCAAAGTATATTATCATAAATTAAAATAATAACTACAATCCAATAAATCAGTACACTTTTATTTTTTTACAAATCTGATTCCACTTCAAGCTAGATTCAGTATTATGCTTCCAAAACTCCTTTTGTGATAATCTAATCTTATAATGAGCTTTTATCGCCTCATACTCAATAGCGTAAGCAAGTAATAAACTTTTTTGTTCCTCAGACTTTATACCGATTGTAATTAATTCTTTATAAAAGGAATCATATAGTTTTTCTAATCTTACCTTATAAACAACAAGTGTAACAAATTCCTCAACAAAGTAAGCAGAAAATACTGTTTGAGATATTACCAACATAATGCCATAATCTTTATAAACTAAACATGTAGAAACAAAAGCCAAAAGAGCAGCTGTGATTCTGGCACTTTCATTCAACATCATTCGCCCTGCAGTTGTCTTACTAAACATTATGCTTTCAAAAGCATTTACAGAAAACTTCATAAAATTATTAGGCAGGTCATTGTTGTAGTATTCATTTGTTTCATATTCTGTAATATCAATTCCAAGCCCATTTTCTATAGCAGTTTCTCTACGAACACTCTCTGCATTGTACCAAAAAAAATTATCATCTATTATTTTCAAAACAACATAAAAAACAGATGCTAAAATCTGAACTACTAATAAAATGTTAGCAACTGTGCTGATTTTAATTATACAGCCAGCTAAAGAACAAGCTACATTAATCCAAAACAACCATTTAATAATACTTTCTATTCTATTTGGCCACAAATACAATTGATTAACATCATCGCGTCTTGCCATTTCAAAGCTCCGGGAAAACTTCTTTTATTTTATTCATGGCTGTATATGGATATCCATTTTTTTCATTTTGCAATGCTTCATCAATCTTAGAAATTGCATTATCTATTTTATCAGCATTATAATATGTTCTAAGCTTATATAATGAACTTTTTAGGAAATCAGTATAACTTGTACAATTTATATATGCATAAGTCATTTCATTAGCAATTTTGCCTTCTAACTCATATGAATATAAACCACGATAATTCTTTTGTATATTCCAATGTTTTAACAACCTTACAACTGGTTTTATTTTATAAGAATTATTTTTATTACACTCTACAAGTTTGTTATTGAAATCATTTGGATTTGTGTACATCCACTCACTACTATTTTTAGGGATATAGTACATGCTAAAGTATACATATGCAGGTACAAGTTCAAATTTTATATGGTTTAGTTCCAATACAATAGTTGGGCTAGATTGATAAATTTCCGATGTGCTATATCTTGCCTCTGCAAAATTCTTGAGTCTATTTAGAAATGACTGTGGCTTATAACTGTTAGGATTTTTAAACACTACCATTAAATCAATATCTGATCCTTCATCTGCTTTTCTAGGTAATATAGTTTCACGAGTGTAAGATCCAAAAATTACTTTATCTATAATCTCATCCCCAAAATAAGATGTTAATCTCGTCTTGAGCGTATCAATAGATGTTGTTATACTACTTTTTTCATTCGAGTTCAATACTAGTGAACTTCCTAAGTCTTGTAAATAGCTATTAACTGACATACCTTGTATTCCCCTTTCAATAATATATCTACCATAATTATAAATTACAGATTTTACCCTTTTAATTCCTTAAATATAACCTCAGCCATCATATCCATGATAAACTTCATTTTAGCTTCATCACTAAAGAGGCTCATAAAGAAGTTATCATTTTCTTCATAGCGATTAACAGCTACATCTTTGAACTTTTGTTCATATAGATATTTAAATAGGGATTTATCATTTGCTTTTGCTGCATTAACAATCTTTTCATCTTTAGCAAAGTCTAGCTTCATTTGCTCTAGAACCTTATCTTGTTCTGAGAATTCTGTTCCAAATCGTTCATTCATCTTATTAATAATCACCGATAGTGGATCATTCTTCTTTTCTCTTCCACCTACTCCGCCTTTTATATTAGGTAGATAGTCATCTGTGCTTTCCATAGCAATACTTCCATCAAAGGTCTTAGATAGCTTATAGTATTCCAGCATGATTTTATCTGAAATTTCTACTGGTCCATCTTCCCCAGATGGAGGCAGACATTTAGCTAAGAGTTTTGCATATACAAAAAACTTCTGCATATCCTTATCGTACATACGGCATACTTGTATGATGAAGGAGTAAATACGTATGAACCTTGCTAAGTATGATTTAAAATCATCTCTCTCATGATCTTCTTTAGCCTTATAACGATCTAAGGCTGGTTTAATGCATGCTGTAAGAGTAGATTGTACATTCTTATCACTCTTTGAATAATATGCTTCTGCAAATCTTTCTACTTCTAATTGCTGATATATTTGATACTCATCTAACTTATTTTTCAAATCATAAATAACATTAGGATCTGTTTCTTCTTCTAATACAGTCGCTTCATAATAAGGCTGGAAGGAGTTCTGTATTTCCTCTGCTGAATTTACAAAATCAAGAACAAATGTATCTTCCTTTCCTCTCATGGTTCTATTAAGTCTTGAGAGTGTCTGTACAGCTTTTACCCCTGACAATTTTTTATCCACAAACATAGTGTGTAGTAATGGTTCATCAAAGCCTGTTTGATACTTTTCAGCAACTATTAGCATATTAAAAGCATCAGTATGGAATTGAGATTTAAGTTGATTTTCTTTAATGTTTTTTCCATCCTTATCATGATTTAGCTTTTCCTCTGTAAAGTCTTCATCATCATCTTTAACAGTACCTGAAAATGCAACTAATACATCTAAATTAGTATAGCCTTGTTCCTTTATATATCTTCTAAACTCTAATAGATATCTTACTGCATGAAGACGAGAAGAAGTAACTATCATTGCTTTAGCATGTCCATCTATTTTATTCTTTGTTATACTTCTAAAATGCTCTACCATAATTGCAGTTTTTTGTGCCAAATTATGTGGATGCAAGGACTCATACTTTGAGATTTCCTTACTTGCCTTGCTGCTATCAATGCTTGGATCATCAGCTACCTTCTTAGCAATCTTATAATACATTTTATAGGTAGTGTAATTTTTCAATACATCTAAGATAAAATGCTCTTCAATAGCTTGCCTCATAGAATAAATATGAAAAGCTCTAAAAGTTCCATCTGTTTGTTTTTCTCCAAACATCTGTAAGGTCTTTTCCTTTGGAGTTGCAGTAAAGGCGAAGAAAGATAGATTGTTTAATCTTCCATGGGATAAAAGTTCATCAACTAATTCATCCTGGAAATCAGAAGTATTTTCCTCTGACTCACTTTCCATCTGTCTATACTCTTCTAATACATCTTCAGTATTGCCTAATGCTTTCTTTAATTTTTTTGCAGCTTCTCCAGTTTGACTTGAATGAGCTTCGTCTACGATAATAGCAAAGTTACTTCCATCTTTTTTTACCTGATCGTAGATCACAGGGAATTTTTGCAGTGTAGTAATTATGATTCTCTTTGCTGTATTTATAGCATCTCTTAAATCAATAGCACGCTTTTTATTATCAATACATTCAACTACTCCAAGTACATGGTCAAATTGATAGATTGTTTCTTGAAGCTGACTATCTAGTACTCTTCTGTCTGTAACAACTATGATTGATTGAAATATTTTTTCATCTTCATCATTATGAATACCAGCAAGTCTATGAGCAAGCCAAGCTATAGAGTTAGACTTACCACTTCCTGCACTATGTTGAATCAAATAATTCCTTCCAGCGCCATTTTCTTTAACATCTGAAAGAAGCTTAGTTACTACATCTAACTGATGATAACGAGGAAATATTAGACTTTCTTCAGTATACTTCTTTCCTTCCTTATCTTCTTTTTCTTCCTTTTTAAGATGAAGATATTTATGAAGTATCTCCATTAATCTATCTTTACAAAGTACCTTTTCCCAAAGATATGCTGTTTGATAACCATCCGGATTAAGAGGATTTCCCGCTCCCCCTACATTGCCAGCACCGTTAGAACCTTGATTGAATGGAAGGAAATAAGTGTTTTTACCACTTAATCTTGTGGCCATATACACTTCATATAAGTCCACAGCAAAATGAACTAATACTCTATTTCTAAACTCAAATATAGCCTCTTTGCCTGATCTATCAAGCTTATACTGGTCAATAGCATTAGATATTGTCTGCCCTGTAAACTGGCATTTAAGCTCCATAGATACCACTGGAATACCATTCAAAAATAATACTATATCAATACTATTTTCATTTAAGAGAGAGTAATGAAGCTGTCTTGTACAATGAAGTATATTCTTATTGTACTGTTCTACAGTCTCATAATTCATCGAAGTCTCAGGCTTAAAATAACAAACCTTAAACTCAATGCCCCTATCCTTAAAACCTTTTCTTAATATCTTTAAAAGTCCATTAGTGCTAACTTCTTTGCAAAATCTCTTAATAAAGCTATCCTCTGCAGAAGTTCCATAAACAGTACAATATCTCTCCCACTTTTTAGGTTGGGTTGATTTTATAAAGTTAATAAGAGTTTCTTTGTCTAAAGCTAACTCTCTATCAAAACTTTTAGGATTACCTTTTTCATACCCACCCTTTGTTATAAGATATTCTTCAATAGCCTCTTCAAAATTCTTTTCCTTAATCAATTCATCCGTCATCTTTTATACCATCCCCTACTACTCTAACTCTTTTAATGTAAAGTTAACTCTAGCTATTTCTGCTGCCTTAGATAATTTCTCTTCAAATAATTCTTTAGATAATATCTTAGTTAAAAACACAAAGTGAATTATATTAAATCTTACTGGTGGCTATGATTCTATCTCATCTTCAAGCTCTTTATATAAATAAGTAGGGCCTTCATACCACAGCTTAGTATCTTCTTTCTCTAGCACACTATATACCTTAGAATTATAGACTTCTAGTAAGGCCTCTTCCCAAGTTATCTTTTTGTCCTTTGACAACATCTCAGTTACCTTTGCAACTTTTAATGGAATGAATATATGAACATTGTCCTGTGTTATCTCTGGTAATGGCATACTAAATCACCTCGCATTCAATAAAATCTAAAAAGCTAAGGGCCTTTATAGAATGGAAAGATATTTGATCTGCTAGTTTATATGTTCTAAGTTCTTTTATTGCAGTTTCAATATCCATAAACTTGTTTTCAAAAGCATTAAGACAAGCGTAAACTCTGTCATCCGCTACCGGTCCTTTTATAATATCGTAGTCATGAGTATACCCAGCATTCATCCTATTATCTATTACAAAATTAAGCCACTGCTCATTTGCTTCATCAAAAACTATAGTCTTTATAGCTTTATCATTAAAAATATCTTCATCAAATTTATATATACTTATAAAACCTTGAGTAGAATTTTCTCTAGCCTGCTTTATCTTTGCCCATTTATAGGCTTGCTCTTTATTTGAAGTAGTGTAAAAGCCATTTCCGAAATCTAGAGTTCTATTGGCTTTTAATATGGCAGGCTTCTCAACCTTAACATTACTACCATGGTATAGTATCAATATTTATCCCTCCTGCATTCTTTTAAGCACACAGCAATTATTAAAAGTTATATCCCCTATTTCTTAGGAATATCTCAATTTCCTGAATTATATAATCCTTACCCTGTGTGTGTAATATATCATAGTTTTCAGCTAAAAAATGAATTGCATTACTATCCTTAAATAGGTTAGCTACATCCTTTCCCTTCATGTTGTGCTTCACTTTAAAATTTTCTATACAAAAAGAAACAAACTCTATTATCTGTTCTTCCCTATTTAACTCACTCATCAAAGCTCTCAACACCTTCTTAAAATTAATATTTTTTATAAAATCATGATTATCTAATGATGCTAACTTACTATATATTCTGCACCAAAACTACAATTTTAGCATTAAGTAAAGCTTATACACCACTATATGTACTTAAATATATAGCAGTGTATATATCTTAGATTTATCTTATATGCCATCTATACTTCTCTTTTACCAGTGACACATTCGTAGATTAGGCTTTTTTTGTATTCGGTTAGTTTTTGGATTAATACGTCTTTTTGTAGTATATATCTATCAATTTCACTGCATTTTTTCTCTAGATAGCAAATTATGCTAGTTTGCTCCTCAATTGTAGGTATCGGAAAACTAAAATTATTTATTTTTTCTTGAGATAGCGATGACATTATTGATCCATCCTGAGATAATCCAGTGTACATCTTAAAGATTGAACTACTCAAAACCCAAAATAAGTACTTATTTGTATAATATTCTGTTGTAGGCCTCACTACTAGCAAATGACTATTTAGTGACGCTAATCCTGGTAAGCTATCTATGTACGCCAATTTTCCAACAGTTCCATCCTTAGTTATAATTAAGTCGCCAATCTTTATATGAATATCTGGTGCTTCATCATATCTTTCTTTTGAAATATGATAACATTTATTCCAGTTAACACTTCCCCCTTCAAAGTCAGTTCCTGTAACTAAGTACGGACCATCATCAATAAATTCAGATGCCTTTAATCCTTGCCAACCTATTCTGCCTTTTAAATAAGTATTATACTTTATTCTAAAATAATTCCAATGTTCAGGAATTTCCCCAATCCATTCAATTCCACTATATTTCATTGGTACATCAGGCTTTAATCCCTTTGTCACTGCTTCTGTAATAACTGATTGCTTATATGCTTTTAGCTTTTCAATTACCTGTTTTTGTTTTTCTATAGTTTCGTCTATTTTAGAACACTTAGTATTCAAATAATTCCTTATTTTCAGTTGCTCCTTATCTGTTGGAATTGGAACACTATAATCTAACATCTCTTTCAATGTTAAGCTAGCTTGATTTGCTGTACCATGCGCAATTAAATCAAGATACTTTCTAAAAGCATGGGTAGATAAATAGTAGAAAAGAAATAAATTATCGACTCTTTTTTTAGGCATCCATCTTACTACATTTTGATTCAATAACGAGTTATCTAACTCCTTAGGTAAAAGTGCTAATTGACCCACAGCTGAATTTACTACATCCGGTGTACTTCCAACAGTTGACATCAGAATATCATTAGTTGATAGCTTGACATTTACATAATCATTTGCTATTTCTTCTCTAATAAAAGCTTCACTCTTTACAACTGTTTGTTTTTTCAAGTCACTTGCTTTTACAACTGGAACTCCATTATCTGAAAACATTTCTGATTTAAATGCATATCCTTTTGTTGTTTCAACAACTGACTTTAACTTCATAATAGTCCAATCCTCAGGTATCTCTCCAATCCATTCAATCCCACTGTCCTTCATCTTCCTAGTCATTGAATATTTCCTCCAAAGCTCCTGATAGTTCCATCTCTATTTCCATTATCTCAGCCATTAACTCCATAGCTGGCTTTGGTGGAGTGTATTTATAGAAGTAACGTGTAAATGGTATTTCATAGCCTATCTTTGTCTTGCTTTTATCTATCCATGCATCTGGTGCAAAAGGTAGCACTTCTCTTTTAAAGTATTCATCTATATGTTCTTTTAGTGGTACATTTTCTGTATCACGAAGGGATGTGTCAGCTACTGGTTTTCCTTTTTTAAGTACAATTTCTCCATTTTCATCAAGCTGAGGTCTTTCTACAACAATCTTTGCATAGCCAAAATCTTCATTATCAAATACTTTGCTTATTTCTGTTTCTTTAAACTCGCCATATAGTTTTGTTATCTCATCTATATAATGCTTAGGAATATCATTTCTCTTATTTCCTAGGGACTTTCTGCGTTTTTCATAAAGTTCACTTGCATTAATAAGCTGCACTTTTCCCTTACGATAGGATGGCTTCTTGTTTGATATTATCCATATATAAGTAGCTATTCCTGTGTTATAGAAAATATCATTTGGCAAGGCTACAATAGCTTCTAACAAGTCATTTTCTAATAAATATCTTCTTATTTCAGAAGGTCCACTACCAGCATCTCCTGTAAATAATGGAGAACCATTATGAATAATAGCAACCTTTGAGCCTTGAGGTTTCATCTTTGAAATAGCAGTTTGTAAGAATAGCATTTGCCCATCCCCTACTGCTGGTAGTCCTGCTCCAAAGCGTCCTGCAAAACCTAGCTTAGCTTCTTTTTCAACTGCAGCTTTATCATTTTTCCATTCACGTCCAAAGGGAGGGTTGGAAAGGATATAGTCAAACTTATCTTCTTTAAATTGATCATCAGATAATGTATTTCCATTCTTTATATTATCTGCATTTCCACCTTTAATAAGAATATCTGCTTTACAGATAGCAAAGGTTTGATCATTTATTTCTTGGCCAAAGCTTATAAGTTCAGCGTTATTATTAAGCTTTTTCAAATAATCATCTGCAACAGAAAGCATACCACCAGTTCCGCAGGCAGGGTCATAAATTGTCTTAGCTATACCTCCAGTTAATAGATCACTATCATGATCAAAAAGAATATTAACCATAAGCTCAATAACTTCTCTTGGAGTATAGTGCTGTCCAGCATCCTCGTTATGTGCTTCTGAGAATTTACGTATGATTTCTTCAAATATATATCCCATCTCGAGGTTAGATATTTTATCTGGATGCAAATCAGCCTTAGGAGTTGTAAACTCTTGAATAACTATATATAAAAGATTCTTTTCTGCAAGCCTTGTTATCTGACCATCAAAATTAAACTTTTCAATTATGCTGCGAACATTTGAAGAATATCCATTTAAATAAGATCTAAAATTAGCTTCAATCCCATCAGGATCACTAAGTAACTTTTCAAAATCATATTTACTTGTGTTATAAAATGAATATCCTGATTCTCTAGTTAAAAATACATCCTTCATAGGAAGATGGCCTACTGATTCATTCTTTTTAAAAACCGCTTCTTTAGTATCTGCTAATATACAGTCAAAACGTCTGATAACAGTAAGTGGAAGAATAACTTCACCATATTCATGTGGCTTATATACTCCTGTTAATTTATCAGCTATTGCCCATATCAAATTTGCTTTTTCATTTATGTTGAAACTTATACTCATTTGTAATAATTCTCCCTATTTTTGATTTATTTGTTATATATAATTATAACACGATTTTTCAAAATCGAGTCATCAAAACAAGGTTCTATAAAATAAACACTAAAAGCTTGTACATTTGGGCGTAGCCGCTAAACATTGTTTTGTGCAGTGTGCAAGCTGTGACCCAAAAGGAATGCTTAATAGTAGCTTGTAAATAGGATAGGCATTGACCCAATATTCCTTCTTAAAAGCGCCTGTCCTATGTCATTGCTACAAAACAGCATGTTTGGCGAAGTGTGCAAGCTTAAAACCCAGTGATAGTTTCTGGAGCAATACATCTATAAATTTATGAAATTGTAAGCAATAAGGGAGGGACAGCATAGGTAGGTTGTTGACTTATAATATAGGGAGTGGATATTAGATTAAGACTTTTTTGTAGGACAATTTAGTTTAAGTGCATACGCAGTTAGAAGCGCTCACTTGTAAAAAAATAATCTTACAATGGGAAGTTGAGATTTAGATTATTTTTTTAGGGGTGAGTTTTAGGTTAGGAGCTGTTTGGATGTCATGAGGATTGTCATAGAAAAAAGTGTCCTTATTCATTTCTATAATAATGTCATAAACTAGCTTATTATTTGGCTTAGTACCAATTTTAAAGTTTTCAGGTTATAAAAGAATACTAATAGTAAAGATCCCGACATAAGTAAAGGATAGGAAATCGTTCATTAAAAGTTGAATAATACGGTATTTAAAACACATGTAAATTATAGTTTATTTGGTATATAATATGAGTTAGTTCGATATTAAACTGCTCTATAAATTAGAATATGTAAAGATGAATTATTATTTACTGTAGGGGAGGATAAAAACATGGTACAATACCGATTCTATTATGACGAATCAGAGCATAGCAGAAAAATCAATCTTAATACGGTAAATGCTACGAATTACTATGATAATTTTATAGCTGTTATTGTTGGTTGGAAAATCGAAAGCGAAAAGTCGGTCTTTGAGAAGTATGCTGCTTTCGAAGAAAAGTACACTGATCGTAAATCAAAAGGAGAATTAAAAAGTCAGACACTTAATCAGAGCCAATTTAAGAACGGATTTGCTTCTATGAATAAAAGTAATGTTTGCTTTCTTACTGATTTCCTTTTAGTATTCGATAGTGATATTGAAGTCTACTTTTCTGTAATAAGTAAGATCGAATTTATTATTTCTCAGCTCTTTTATGGTTATAATAATAGCTTTTTCTGTGATATTGATGCTATGAAGTATTCAATTGTAAAAGCGATTTTAATGTATCAACCAAAAGAAATAATTGAGGGTATATTTGAAAATACAGAAGAACTTGTAGCAACTTTGAAAGCTTTTTTTAAAGATAGAATTCAACAAAACAAGGTGAATTTATCGTTAAAACAAAGAGAAACTAAAGCCTTTGAAGAAATTTTAGAGATTTTATATGATATTCACGATGTAAGTACTATCGAATGGAATTATGATATAGCTTTTTTGGGGTTTAAAAAATACATAACAGAGCGAGCAATAAATGATTTTATATTGGTAATAGATAAAGAGGGCGAAAGCAGCAATACACTAAATGCAGCTAAAAAGGTCGGTTTTAGTACTGCGATAGAAGTTGATTCAAAATGCTCAATAGGAGTCCGTATTTCTGATATGTTGGCTGGTTTGCTTTCCAAATTACTTAAATCATTGCATAATTCATTGAGGTATAATTCTTCTGATGAACAACTTCAAAAGAAAATTCTAAGCAAGGAATGGTTTTTGCTTAGCCAAGACCAATTAGAATTGTACAAGAAGTTGTATATAATCGTCTGTAAATTAAATAATGCTTGGTATAAAACCTTTTCAGGTAAGTACTCTGATGACTTAATAATGTTGATTGCGTTTTTAAATTATATGAATCATTTTTCCTCGACGGAAGAAATAAGAAAACAGAATGTTGATATGCAGGGCGAGTATTTTAACTCATATGCATGTGAGTACCTTGAAGATTACTTTGACAGAATGAGAAATAAACTTCCACTTAATCCAATATCATCAGATGCAAAGAACTATTTTTTCAATAAAAGAGGCGCAAAAGTGTTTTTTGATGTACGACGTCAACCGTTATTGAAGTTCACGAATGGACATTGCAAATGTAGTGTTCTTTCAATTGGATTTAGCAGAGAAGGTATTCCATTGGCTACTATTTCAGAAGCTAAAGGAAATTATTGTTATAGATTGCCTAAAGATTTAAGCGAATGGTCAATGTCTGTAGTAGGACTAGCTAATATGGGAATGAATATGTTTCCGGCAGAAGTTGTTTTTATAGAAGATAATGGTAAGTTTTATGCTGATGTTTTATAACAAAATTCATCTAATCTATTAAACTAAATAACTAATTTTTTAATATTACTAAGATATATTTAAATATTAAATTAATGAAAATGCCGTATTATCCAAAATGAATATGCGGTATTTTTTAGTACTCAATTCAGGGAAAATATGTATATAAAACCAACAATGAATATTACTAACTTTTAAACTTATAAATTTAAATTGTATCTCATAGAATAAAAGCAGTCATATCTCAGACTGCTTTGCTTCTATCCCACCTTATATTCATCAACATTCTTAGTTATTATTTGAGCTCCAGATTTCTGAATAAGCTTTCCACCAGAACTAAAGAATGCATCTTTACTTATTATTACATCCATTGCAGTTGATATTTCAGCTGCAGTTAAAGTATCCTTGACACCTTTTATCGATAGATTGATTTTATCTCCACTTTCATTCTTAAATGTAAGGACCAAATATTTTGTTTCCATTCTCACTTCCTCCTTTCTGCGAAGTTGTAATTAAATTTGCTATTTTCTTTATAATTTATATATCCTCTACTAGATAATCCTGCTGCTTTCTTATATAAACTATATCTGAGCTCATTAAACCTTCTAGAGCTTTTCCTACTGAATATAAATCATCATCGGTTAAGTCTAGTCTTATATTAGAAAACCTTTGGCTGCTGAAGGTATCGTCTCCTTTGTCATTTGTTCCAGTCTTATACTTTAAGATCATTGCGTTACCGCTTAATATTGCTGTTGCCATCCTTGTCACCTCCTCTCATAGCTTTTAGTGTTCAAAGCTTTAGATACTCTCCTACCTTTTAGGGTCTACTCTGCCTCACCAAATTCTTCTTCAAAGCTAAAACTATTTACAACCTTTGTGGTTCTTTCGGTATAGTCATCAGCCAATTCATCAAGTCTGCCACAGATATATTTTAAAGAGCATCCTTCACAATTTTTTATTACTTCATTCTCTAATAGTGAGCAGCTAAGTTCATCTCCATAGGTAGAGTCTCTTATTGCCAAAGCTATCTGCATCTTATCAAAGCTCAGTACCTCTTCTGAATTAATTGAAATAGAATCTTTAATCATAAAATCATTCCTTCCCTTGCTATTTAATTGAGCAATTTATTACTCTTCTAATTAGCTTATATGCCTCAAAGTCTGATTTTTAGGGTTTATTTAAATAATTATTTAATCAAAAAAATATATCTTCATATAAAGATATATTTAAAAATTCATATAAACATAAAATTAAATATTTAATAAATCATATAAATATATAGGAAACATGCGGGTTTAGAGGTTTCAACTTCATTTTCAGTCACTTATTTTTCTAAAATTTATATACTTCAGGCATATAAGAATCTATATAAAACAAATAAAATAAGTCGTTGTACAAGCTAGTACACGAGATATAAAATGGAGGATTTATAAATGGCTAGAAAGAAATCAAAGAGTTTTACTATAGATAAAGATGATTTAGCTTATGAAGAAGAGGTAGAGATGAATGGTTTTATTGAAGATACGGTTGTTGGTACACCTGTTGCTACTTTTAATTTTTGTGAAGAGGCTTCTAGTGCTCCACCAGCTAATAGCCAACTTGATTCTACCAATAAAGATAACAGTACTAATAAAATTGATTTAAATATTACTAATTCCAACGTAACAAAGACCAATTCTTATAATGTAAATAATACTAACACTATTATAGATAACAGAACCTTAAAGTCCCAACCGAATGGAGTAACCCCTCCTATTGATGGAGAAGCTTTTGTAATAACTCGTACTTTTAAATTTAGAGTATCTACAGCAAGACTTCTAAATGAAATCAAGGCAACTCATCCTGATCCAAATGCTTATCTAAGTACCATAATAGATACTGCTATAAGAAAGTATCATGATTATATTTTCAAAGAAGGTGGAACTTTTCTTTAATCTTTCATTCACAGGCATATATATCTTATGAATGGAGGTGATTTCAATATGGAGGTTAATGATTTAGTAAATTTGATCTCGAATACCGGTTTTCCAGTTGTTATAAGCGGATATCTTCTTATAAGACTTGAAAAACAGATAGTTGGATTAAGTGCATCAATCAATAAACTCAATACCATAATATCAACTAAACTTGGAGTTGTTGTAGATTATTCAGATGAAAATAAAAGTGCCTAAACACAATTATTAAAGGCATCTAAACACTCCAAAGAAAAAATAACTATAAATTTCCCAAAACTTTTTAACTAAGGCATATATACTAATTGAAAGCTAAAGACAGAGAGCTTTAAGCTTCAAAACTAAATTCTAAAGGGAGGAAAACATTATGGCAGTAAATAAAGTTTTAGACACAACTTCATTTGCAATCGAGGTTGAAAGCGGCACAGATAAGACCGGTGCAAAGATCTACAGAAAGAAGACTTTTTCTGGAGTAAAGAACAGTGCAACTCCTGAAAATGTATATGCTGTAGCTGATGCTATAAAAGCTGTTTTAAGTGCTGGTACTAGAGACTACTACTTAAATGAAGCATCAAAGATAGTAAATGCTTAGTAATTCTTAACTACTAAATCTAATTAAGTGAAAGGAGAAAAATCATGGAATATACATTATCTTTAACTTTTGTTAACACTGCTGGGGACAAGGTATCCCTAAGCATAGCAGGTGTTAAGCCTGATATAACTAAAGATGAAGTAAACAGCCTTATGGATACCATCATAGCTAAGGATGTATTTGAAAACAAAGGTATTTCTTTAGCTTCAAAGTATGGTGCTCAGCTGACTCAAAGACAGACTACTAAGTTTGATCTGTAGTAGCCTAGCTATGAAAAGCGTACTGAAAAAATTCAGTACGTTTTTATTTGTTTGTGAAGTTATTATATTTTTCGATATACAAAGGTATCTTATTAAAACCAAAGGCTTTCTTTATAGAAAAGTATTTTCAAATATCAACTAAATGTTTTAAATAATCTGGCAGTTTATCTTGTTTAAGCTTGTAGAAGTAATCTAATTAAATCCAATATATAAAAATTAAGAACGCAGCATAAAAAGAAATTTTAGATTTACTAAGCTTCGGCTATCAGCTGAGGCTCAATATAAAAACAACTTTTTGCCACTATTTATATTATGGTTCACCGTAACGGGTATAACGTAGACTTTTTATCTTTATTACTTAACATCAATATATATCATAAAATTTTATATTAAGGATTTTTTGAAATATCAAGTATAAGGAGACAAAAAAGATGGGAGCCAATACTATTAACACCAATATGAAAAATAGAGTAGAAGCCGAAAATGGAAAGGTACGTGTAAGTGTATCCTACGAGCACATTTGTCCTACTGATAATTCTTTAGCAATTTTATTAAAAAACAACAAGCACAAGAATTAGCACAATTAATTATCATATCTGCGTATTTGATGGAGGATGATAACAAAATGATTGCCTTAACTATTTTGAAAACTAAAGACGGACAAGACTGGAATAAATCAGTTTCAGTTACAAATTATTAACATATTAACTCCTAATTACGGTTTTAATTATTTTATAACTTAATTCATATCTGTAAACAAAATAAAATCAGAGGATACTTTTTCAATAAAATATCCTCTGATTTTATACCATTCAAATAAATTAACCGTATTTTCATAAATATTTCGTACCGTCAGGATTACTACATCTGCATTAGCTCCATCCACTTCTCTTTCAAATTTTTCATCCTAATATTATTTCTATATAATTAATATTATCAATTTTTTTATTTTACCTTTAAAACTATAAAAGTTTTTCTAATTACTTATAAGCTTCATTTAAAGATTTATTGTAAATAAACGAGGCTCCCCATCATTACGGATATTCTTACACTTCACGTAAATTTGCAAACCAATTTTAGTAAAGGTATTAGAACATAACTAATACCTACTATCATCTTACACATTTATTTTTAAAACCGATATATTTAACTATGTTAAATATTATTTATATCCTTATCAAATAAATCCTTAACCCTTACGTTATTGGTGAATCTTTTCTCAAACTTAGGTAAAATAAACATATCAGCAGCGGCTGCAGCTGGGAATATGCACCCCAGAATAAATCTTATAGTTTTGATTGGTATGTTATCATATTTTGGTTTTTGAGTATCAATAAGATTTAAATACTCATACACTAATTCTTCCTTATTATCTGACTTTAAGTTAAAAATAAATTCTCTAAGTTTACCAGACTTTTCTCTTATTTTTAAAGCATCTTTAATATCAATTTTCCCTTCATTACTTAACTTTTTAATATCTGGAACATTATCAATCTGACATAGATATTCAAAGTTTTTTGATTGATTATCTAAGTTTTTATAAATTTTACTAAACCTAGATTCAATGATATCTGTTGTACTACTGCGTGTCCATAATGTGTTAGAGTTTACAAAACTGGATGTAAATATAGCAGTATTAGCATATAAAATATTAAACATATATCCTGATAAAATTCCAAAGAGTCTTCTTTTATCATCCTCGTCTTTTAAATTTGTTTCTATAATCAATTTATCATCTTTTAAACCAATATCATACTCTGCAGTTTCCAATAAACTTTGTCCTAGTATATCTAATAATGCACTATTATTATTTCTTTTACATAACTCCTTATCTCTCAATTCATTTAGTAAATTGTTCCTTAGCATTTTATTATCAAAATCTTTATATTTAACACTCTCCATATTATCAAGTATTAGCCTTGTTATTTTTTTACTTTGTCCTTTTGTTGACCAACATTCTTGGAGCGTTCTTTTAACTATTATATCTATCTTTTCTTCAACTTCATCATCTCTTGTGGCTTCAATAAATGGTGTACCAATTTGCATTCCTAGATTATCCTTATTTCTTACTCCTAAACTGAAATCACTATTTACAAATACAATAATCTTATTCTTAATACATTGTTTAAATATATCTTCTCCTAACATTGATATTAATTCACTTATAGTTTTTTCTCTTCCGTATAAGGATAAGTATATCTTGTCATATAATATTAAACTTTCAATTATTTGAGCTTTATTTAACAATATATCGTGTGGTCGTTTAATATATTTTATGTCAAATGGTTCAATAAAAATTGAATTCTCGCCTTTTCCCATATGTACCTCCATAAAATCACTCTTATTCTTAATTTTTCTATATATCCCATTTTAATTATATTATATTTCATTAAAATTGCTTAAGCAACAATTTTCAACTGCAAAGCTAACTAATAATTTTGTATCTGACACCTTTTTTACACAATACTTAAGTTTTTGTAATATCAATGCTTGAGAGTCACTTTTTTATATCAAAAAAATCCAAATTCATATACAACAAAAACAGAGTGATGCACTATCCATATTACGTTAAATCATACAATAAAGTAACGTAAGTTTTAACAGTACAATCTTTATCCTTTTGCATATTTCTATACAAAAAGTCTACGTTATTTGTGATTCAGTTCACCTTGCAGAATTACAAGCATTATTAAATGTGGTAAAAGTGGTTCCCACTCCACCAACTATCCTACTATTACATAAGATACTGAATCTTTTATACATAAACAAAAGAGTACATGTTAATTTATTCCTGAAAACTTCCCTTTCTTTATAAGTACCACAATGTAGTCTTCCTTACTCTCCACCATCCCATTAAGCATATATCCCTTACCGTAAAGCTCTAAGAATTCTACTCTCTTTCTTAGCTGCTTAGACTCATAAGCAAGCTTCATATTCTCAGCAACCAAAGTGATATTCTCTCCAACTAACCTTTTAATGTGTTCTTCCTTTTCTACTAGACTTTTTCTTAAATCATGAAGTTCTCTATCAACATCCTCTTTCATTCTTTCTCCACCTTTCAATTCTTGATGATTAATTTCTCAGTTAACTTCTAATTCACCTAAGTAGCTTCTTCTCCACTTCCTTCTGATAAAACAAGAGCTGATATTCCTCAAACCTAGTCATTCCCTCTTCCCCCTTCCTTACCAACTCCATAAAGCAGTTTTTGTTCCAAATCATCATAATCATATGTTCTTTGCTCATAATCATTAAACCTAAGATTCCCCTTATTGCTATTAGCCTTGGTTGACTTATTAGCTTCATCATCCTTTGGATAACCTTCCTTAGCCCAATTCTTTAATATGCCATTTATATAACTCATAGTAGGCTTACCTACTTCTATAGCCTTATCCATAGCTTTCTTTACATATTCAGCAGTATGCTGAGTTATAGCAACTTTAAGCGCACCTAAATTAACAGTATACTCAAACCCTGTTGCTGTCTCAAAGTACTTTAAGAGAATAAGAGATTGATCAGACTGTGATTCAATAGAAAGAGTATTACCTTGGAAATATGAATTTGACTGTGTTTGATTATCCTTAGTTTGAGATAAATATAGATTTTGTGATGAAATGCTGTTTTGCTCTGCTGCTGTAGATTGGTTATTACATGTACTTTTATTAAGCTTTAGGCTTGATTGTGTACATTGATTTTGATTGTTATACTTTAATGCTTCGTTATCTGCTTCTGTATATTTCTCTTTCTCTGTATCTGTAACTGTATTTGTATATGGTTCTGTATCTGTATCTGTATCTTTCTCTGTATTGCCGTCCTTTCGTGTAGCGACTCCTTTATTTACTTTCCCACGATTCATTAGCGTATCGCAAAAACTTAGATAAAGCTCTTTTATTGGTTGATTTAATATACTCTCGGCAACATACACTATAAGTGACTTGTCCTTAACTTGCCTCAACTCTTTAGTCAAGCAGTCCATTACAGGCTTGCCTCCTCTTGCTAGGTTGTACTTCCCCCAGTTTTTAATGGCAAGCTCTCTTGTCTCCTTATTATAGGTTATTATCTTATGATGGTTAATAAAACGTTCCATAAGGCTATCTATTGTTTCAATACTATATCCAAGCTCAAAAGCCATTTTCTTTTTGGTTATTACATAAATCCCTATACTTGTAGTTGAAGGATTAGTTAAAAGATATAGATAAAAATACTTATCCTCAGGTGACATTTCCTCCAGTGTTCTTGGATCTGTCCAAAATTCTTCATAAATTAATCTATATGCCATATCAATACACCTCTCTAAATTATACTAATAAAATAATTTGAAATTATTTAGTCCTTTAAATGTTGGAGTCAGCTTCATCACCTTGCAGTTTTTCAAATACGCTTTGAGTATTTTTATGTTCATAAAGCACCTCACATATATACAGTTTTAAACTTCTACTAAACTTCACAATATGTTATATTAAAGATAAGAGCTTTGCAGAGCTCTTATCATAGTTTCAACTTATTAAAGTACCCTTTTGCAGAGGGTATTTTTATTTTTATCTTTTATTCATAGCTCTTCCTCTACTAAAAGCCCATTTGCTATCTCTATATCTCTTAGAATCTTTCCTTGAGCTTTCCACTGACTTAAGTATTCTTTAGCTCTTTCAAACTCTAATGCAGGGGTATTCCTATAGGAGTTTATCTGGAAATAATCCTTGTAGTCTCTCCATACTGCTGAAAATACGCTGCTTCTTACACTCTTATCTTTATATGCAGTACTATCTTTCCCACCTAAAGCTTTTATAGCAACATACTTAGCTATCTCCTGAATAACAAGCTGCTGTCCATAATCTATAGTCATATTCTGCTCTAAGTTCTCAACTCTATCTTTAATCTTAAGAGTAGCTGCTATAAGCTCACCAACTTCTGAATGTATTAATGATATGGCTTTAAATTCATCATTCTTACTAATCTTTATCTCTTTATTAGTTTTGAAATAATTATCTATTAGATAGTCATATACTTCCCAGGCTCTATCTGTATTTAAACTCTTTGCATGAAGCAATGCTCCTTTTTCTGTCCATAGATAAAGACTTCTTACTTTACTTGAATTTTGCGTTCCGTAATTTCCGTATTGCAAAAACTCCTTTAAGTCCTCTCCTTGAAGATAATAATAATGCTTTCCTTCAATATACCTATCTCTATTGAAGCTATAATTTTCTGATATTCTTTTTACACTAGTTTCATAGCTATCAGCTAACTGCTGGGTTGTTAGTACTCTTATTCCTTTATTCTCAATAACCTTTAAATTCATTGCTTTCCTCCTATCATATTTTCTTATTAACCCATATCATGTTTTTAAGGATATACCTCATTAAGTAAAATACTTTTTATAAACAGTTTTTTATCTCTTATGTTCTCTCTTGTATGCTTCTATAAATTCATCAATTTGATCTATTGTCAGTATTTCTGTTAATATCTTTGCTGCAGCTTTACCAACTCTTAGGTCATAGGCTTCTCTATTTTCTTCAGTTGGTGGATTCACTGTTATGTTAAATTCATACTCTCTAGATTTTCTTCCCATATAACTCTTCCTTTCTTTTAAATAAATTTCGAATTAGATGTTATAATACTGTCATTTATTTTCTAATCACTGCATATCATACAATGTGGAAGTATATGCTTTTTCCATCAATGCTTTTATAAAAGGCTTTTTAAGCCTTTCACTTCTCTTAGGTTCATACTCTATGTTCTTACTTTTCATAAGCTTATCTTAAGCGAATCATCCTTCAATATATCTATAAGCTTTTCAACTTCCTTTATGTTCAGTTTCTTTATAAGAATATCTGACATAATATCAATGGCCTTATCTGTAAGTGCATCAAGATCTTTTGGATAGTTTATAGTGACATTAATATCCACTCTCCCCCTACCATCCCTTCAGAACACTATTAATCTATCTTATGAAAAGCTTCTTTATTCTGTTAACACACCTAATATATATGAACCTAAACTCTTACAACTCTTCATTAAATTATAGTGATTTTTTCTCATAAAAATGCCCATACTATAGATAGTTTTATTTTTATTGCTTTATTGCAATGCTTACTGTAAAAAAATATAATCCTCATATCTTAGATTATTATCATTGCAATATTGCATAAGACTGCTAAGTAGTTTAACACCAGCATTGTTATTGCCATTAACTACTCTACATATTGTACTTGGGGCAACATTCAATGCTTTAGCGCATTTATTGTAGCTTCCATAGAAGTTATCTTCAATCAGTTTTTGAAAAGTATTTACATTAATATTCATAACCACACCTCCTCTACACAAAATATCATTGCTTTTATGCAATTATTATATCTCTATTCATTGCAATTATGCAATACATTTTAAATAATTTTCTTTTCGCCTATTGCATACATGCAATAAACCACATTACAATATATGTATGAATAGTAAGGAGTGAAATAAAATGTTTAATTCAGATTTGCTAATCGAATTAATAAAGCAGGCTCAAGGAGACCGTTCATTAAACCAATTTGCAAAAAACTGTGGCATTGATCCAGGTAATCTATCTAGAATTGTAAACAACAAGAATGCCCAAGCACCTAAACCAGAGACTCTTAGAAAGATTGCAAGCCATGCACATAATGGCGTTACTTATGAAGATCTTATGAAAGCTGCTGGTCATATTGTATTAAATACTTCAAGTGAAGATAATTCTAAAAACGTACTATCCCCAAAAGATGAAATGGAAATAGAGAAAAAGATACAAAGCTTAAGAGAAGATTTATTAAATAATACTGGTGGCCTAATGCTATCTGGTGATCCAGTATCTCCTGAAGCAATAGACAGCATAGTAGAAGCCCTAGCCTTCGGCATAAGGCAAGCAAAGATTATTAATAAAAAATATACTCCAAATAAATATAAAGAGTAACTTGAGCAAATTGTCCACATTATTTTAATAAAATAATGAGCAATTTGTTCATAACTTACTTTTTCAGTTAACAAATGGTGAAGCTTAAATATATAGATATTCTTATTACATAGATAGATATGGTATTAGGGGGAATAAAAGCTTTGCACTTTATTGAGAGAGAGATAAATAAATTAGTAAAAAAGAATAAAACTAGAGATCCATTTGAATTATGCGATTTAGAAAATATACATTGCATAGTCATGGATCTACATGCTGAAATAAATGGTCTATATCAGTATGTTCAAAGAAATAAATTCATATATATAAACTCAAATCTATCAGAAGAAGAAAAGAAGGCTATCTGTGGTCACGAACTAGGACATGCTATCCTACATAAAAAATTAAACTGTACCTTCTTAAAAAACTACACATATACAAATCTAAGCAAATACGAAAGAGAAGCAAATATCTTTTCTGCCCTACTATTAATCCCTGAAGTTGATAAAGATATATTTTACGGACAAACAATTGATGAAATCTCATGTAAGTTACGGGTTCCTAGGGAGCTGTTAGAATTGAGATTACAAGTGAATTCATAACATTAATATGATGTTATCACCTAATTCTCTTAGAGTTATTTGGAACATTCCAATATACTCTATGGTATTTTGTGATGGCTAAAGATTATATGTATTTATACAGATAAATAGTAATTTATCGAGGAGATACAGTTATGGATGCCGACAGAAAAAAAATTACATGGTTGAATTTATATAAACATATATACGGCAGTAAAGAAAGATGGCCTATTTGTGAATTATATGATTTTTATAATTTAGATGAAAGCTTGAAAGCAAATAGAATTGGATATCAGATTAATTTGAAAAAAAATGTTGAAATAAATAGTAGTTCAAAAATCAGTAATTTTTTAACTGAATGTAAAAGAAACGAGAATTATTTTCCACTTTCAGGAGATGCTGACTTTGGAATGAAAACAATTTTTTGCAAAGAAAATATAAAAGATGCATATAAAAAAATGCATATGTTCCCAAATTTCTCGCTAATGCCAGTGTTGGGGGGAATGAATAACAAAAAAGGATCTCGTAGAGATAGATTTGATAAATTTATTTACTATGTTGATAAGTATTATAATACCAAAGACATAGAATTGCTAATGTGGTTTGGAAATATAAAAGAAGAAAACAAAATCAAGTATAAAAAAATTCTAGAAGCTTTTTTGAATATATTTATTGATGCTAAAGATTACTGCAAGAAAATGTATTTAATTGATGAAAATCTGGTAGAATCTTTAATTCAAAACGGAAAAGATACCATAGAAAATAAAATGGATACGAGAAAAAAATACTGTGAACTAGCAATTAAATATTGGAAACACAGAGAGGAACAAATGAAAAAACTAATCCCTAAAGAGGATCAATGGTATCTATTTGAAGATATTGATGATGATAGATATCAATAGGTAGTGTACGATTCAGTTTATTTATTAGACAAGCTTCTAATTGCCCCTAGAGTATTTTAGCATACCATGAGATTTACAAATTCCAATTTGTAAAATTGATGTAGAATTACATTTAACTCAATAAACTTTTTTTGAGTTTATTAATGTAATACTTATAAGGTGTTTGAGATTAATAAATGTATAAGTGGTAATTACAGAAAGGAAGTTAAAGATGAAAAAGAGTTATTTATGAATAGGACAAGGAACGAAGATACTGTCCCAACAATAATGATTGGCTAAGGATATTTTTGTGCGTGAATAACTATATTACAGATAATAGTGTTTGCGAAATACTCTTATGCAAGAAGCTAAATATTTTAGATAAATAGTAATTTAACATTAGGTTAAGTTACTATTCTAGCAATGGAAAAATATATAATAATTTTTACAAAGGAGGCAACATTTTGAGTAAGCCAACTATTGAACAGCCAAAAGTATTTATTTCTTATGCTTGGAGTTCAGATGAATACCAAGCGAAAGTTTTGTCGTTTGCCACGGATTTGGTAAGCGATGGGATTGATGTACAACTTGATAAGTGGTCACTAAAGGAGGGCAATGATACCTATGCTTTTATGGAACAAAGTGTTGCAGATGTAAGCATTACTAATGTCCTATTACTTCTTGATGCGCAGTATGAAATGAAAGCTAATTCGCGCAGTGGTGGCGTGGGAACAGAAACACAGATTATTTCTCCAGAAATCTACAACAAAGTAAAACAAGAAAAATTCATTCCAGTTTTATTTGAGCGTGGAGCAAATGGTGAGGTACACAAGCCAGCTTATCTCAAAGGTTTACTTCACTTTGATCTATCAATTAGCGAGCAATATGATGATGAGTATCAAAGGCTTGTAAAGAGGTTATATGGTATTGAGATTTATCAAAAGCCTGAATTGGGGAAAAGACCTTCATGGATAGATGCAACACCGGTAGTAAGCACAAAAACTAGAAGCACTTACAGTGTGTTAAAGACAAATTTGCCAGATCGAGCCCAAATTGAGCAGTTCATTTCATTTCTTTCTCAGATAAAAGAAAAGATAATTAGATTTATGAGAGACGAAAGCTTAAGCGGAGTCGATTTTGATAAATATATATCAGCATATGCAAATACAAGAACTATACGCGATGAGTTTCTACAATTGATGAAATATGTTTCATATATTAAGAATGGCGAACATTATGTTTGTAATATGCTTGAGGAAACTAGGAATATTGTAAACCGTGAGAACGGGTTATTAAATGAAATTAAGTTAACTCTTTTACACGAACTTTTTATATATTCGATTGCTATTTACTATAAGAATCAGAACTACGATGGATTGGCTTATACACTCGGAAAAACATATTTCACTGATGATTACTCTGGAAATCATGCCAATAACTTTAATATTTTCTATTTTAACAACCAGAATATGAATAATGCGGTGAGTAAGCGTGATAACAAAAATTATTATTCTGGAACTGCTCAGTTTTGGATAGAAAACATTGACACAGAAGCTTGTTCTAAAAATGAATTTGTTTTTGCAGATTTGCTATGCTTCAACTATGCAGTTTTGGGGAAAGATTATCACCATGATTGGTATTGGTTTCCGATAACCTATGTTTACGGGGGCCATGAAAATGCTATGATGCGTACTTTTGCGATTAAACTAAAATCGTTGGAGTACTTATCTAAGGCCTCTCAAATATTTGGTTACAACGAAGTACAAGCATTAAGTACAAAAATTGCTGAGATAGAAGAGAAAAACAAGACAGGCAAACTCCTAGAATACCGATATGGCAATGCTTTTGAAAGTGCTCCTATTCTGTACTATTATATAAAGTCAACAGATTTAGGAACTCTAAAATAATCAGCTTTACTTGTACTTTTATAGTTAAATAAACTGTGAACCATTGAGGCACTCCAACTTCACATTATGTTTATAATACATTGCAGATAAATTTCAATTTGTCAGATCAAACAAAATAACTTTGCTAAAAAGCATAAGTAAAAAGGTACTAAGTAATAATCCCCTATTAATATTGATTTAGGCTGCTATTATGGAGCGTATATCTATAGTTTCTGTAAGTTTAAATGAAGGTGAAGATTTTCTAAGAAGAAATATATTCTCTAATTAAAACCTATAATGTTCAAGATTAAATGAGGTGGATTAATATATATAAGATGATTCGCAAAAAGACAAACCTTATGGAATTTTTATTATTTGCTCTTTCAGTAGCTTGCTTGTATTCTGCACTATCACAAACAACACTTAAGCTATTGGCAAAAATACTGGTTATACTTGCTACAATTTTTATTATTATAACTCCACTACTTTTAATATTCTATAGGTTCAATCAACGTATTAAAAATAAAAAAACTTATTGATAATATGCACATTATAGAAAAAATAGTATTTAAAATGAGGTAATTAATATATAAGATCTACAATATCAGCAAATGTAACAGGTACAACCTCATTAATTGTATATATACTATAAAACTAGTTTAATTTAGAGATAAAGAATGTTTGTAATATAGTTAGAAATTTATATTGTGTGGTGATAAAAATGAATATTAATGATTCAATGATTAAGAATTATTTAGCAGATGAAGATGACTATGTAAACCATTGGCTTTTTTACAATATCCTAGATAATGGAGAATATACATTTGATAAACCTAACCCAAATAAAGAATATAAAGATAAAGTGAATGAGATATATGAAAAAATATATATTAGCTTAAGTAAATTTACACCTTATAATGCCTCTATATTTTCAAAATTATTTCCCAATTGGATAGAATTAATTGAAGATATAAATATTATACTCGCCGTAGGATGTCCACCACCTTATGATGCTATGGTTCGTGAATATGATGGTGTAGAATATGTTATTTTCGATTTAATAAGATTTATAAGTTACGAAAAAGATAGTAATGATATTATATCTTTAATTAGAGGTATGATTACACATGAGTTTACACATATTTGCATTCATAAAACTTATCCATTTACTGAGAATGGATATATAAATAAATTAAAATATATTACTTTTGATGAAGGGTTTGCACACATTTTAGCTTTTAGCGATAATATTACTTCTTATGATTTTAGTAAAATTATAAAATCGCATTTTGAAGATACATTAAATACATTACGAATTGCCTTATCTGAAACAGATACATTAAAGCAAAAAGAATATTTAGAGAAATCAAGTTCTGGTGCTTATTGGAGTAAATTTGCAGCCATTAGTGGGAAACTTTACTTAGCCTCAAATATAGATCATTTACATGACATATATAATTCAGGTCCATCTAATATGACAACAAAGATGGGATTATATTCGTAATTAAAGGTCGATAAATAATAAATTATTAGGCTGATTGGAATAACGACAAGTAAGAATTTAGTAATCAAGGGATTGAAAATTATATTAGGAGGTAGTACAATGACGAACAAAATAAAGGAAATTTCTAGCTGGCTACTTAGTCAATGGGGAGAAATAACGCAAGATGTTTTAGAGGAAAAACTTCAAGAAGCATATAAGCAAGGGAAAATCGATTCATATCCCGAACTAGTCGAAACCACTCTTGATAATATATTGTTTAACACTAAGAACAATATAGATCTTAAGAAGAAAGAACTTTACGAAAATAATTTCTACAACATCCCTTCAGATGAAGATATAATTCAAATGCGTGCTTACGAATATTTAATTGAGAATCTTAGCGAAATTGTAAAACAGTACAGGGAGGGCTAACTATCACAAATTCCAATTTGTCTTATTAATAAAAAGAATGAAATAAATTTAGTTGTTAAATTCATATGTTTCATTGAAATCCTTCATAAATAATGTTGGGTATTCTAGCAAATGAACACAAAAAGGCTATTAGGAGGTTTCCATGGATAAAGATTTATATATACCTAAAAGTAAGTACGATTTTGAAACAGTTGAGAGAATTAGACTTACTGATCCTGAGAACATTCAAGATATCCTGCCTCAAATTTTTCAGTGGATAGAAGACATTAACTGGCCTATTGCTCCTGAATTAGTCAAAATATTGGCTGGATTTGATGAAATGATAATACCCTATGTAATAGATTTAATCCAAAATCCAAATGGTTTAAGAGAATACTCTATTTATTACTTTATGCTTCCACTACTATCTAACAAACAACTACATTTATTAAAAGATGAACTAGAAAGAGTTACAAATAATCCCTCATTTTTTGAATCTGCAGAAGGCTACGATAAAATAGCCATCAAATATATTGAAAAAATATATTAAAAGTAAAGAGAAGTGAAAAGATATGAAATCCCTAGTTGAAAGATTAAGAACGGAACTAAATAGCTTTTGGCAATGGTCAGGATTAACCATTGAAGAATATGAAAACAATGGTGAAATTCTTCACTCAGATGAGCTTGATTATCCGAATTGGAGTCTACTACAAGATCTAGTATTTGAAGCAATAATACATTTGAAGAATGGACAAAGATCTAAAGAACTTACTGCATTAATACTAGAATCTATTGCTATCGACAATGAGGATGAAGTTACACTAGATTTATGCGAAGCTGAATTGGCTGATACTGAGCTTCAATATTTGGCTGAATGTAGTCTACATTTTCCTTTATTTAACGCACGTTGGCAGATAGCAGAATTAATTGGAAGAAGAACTAATGACAGCTTTATAAAATATCTTTTATTGTTTATTAATGATAGTAATAAATATGTTCAAAGAAGAGCTCTACTTTCACTAGCTAGAATTTCACCAGAAAAAGCCGAAAAAGTAGCAATATCAAAGCTAAGAGATGAAGATGATTACCTAAGAATGGTTGCTATTAAAATATTAAGGGAAGTATCATCACAGTATCTTAGAGATGCTATTAATATTCTAAAAGATGATAAATTTAAATATATCCAGCTTGAAATAGCCGAAATAAAGGATGAGGTAGATCAATAAATATGATTTTTTATTAATACCACTCCCCCATCATGGTTACACTATACTAATTGGTAATCTAATCATTTACCAATTAATCTTTTAATACAATATAGTGAGGTGATGACTTTGAAAGCAGCAATTTACAGTAGAAAATCAAAATTTACTGGAAAAGGCGAAAGTATCGAGAATCAGGTGCAGATGTGTAAGGACTATGCCTCAATGCATTTAAGTCATAAGAAAATTGATGAATTTCTCATATATGAGGATGAAGGTTTCTCTGGTGGAAATACAAATAGACCTGAGTTTCGAAGGTTATTAGAAGATGCAAGAGCTAAGAAGTTTGAAGTTCTAATCTGTTATAGATTAGACCGTATATCAAGAAATGTAGCCGACTTCTCTACTACCCTAGAAACCTTACAAAAGTATGATATTGATTTTGTAAGCATCAGAGAACAATTCGATACTTCTTCACCAATGGGTCGTGCCATGATTTATATTGCAAGTGTATTTGCTCAGCTTGAAAGAGAAACCATAGCAGAAAGAGTTCGTGATAATATGCTTGAGCTTGCGAAAACTGGAAGATGGCTTGGTGGTATAGCTCCTTTAGGCTATGAAGCTGATCAAGTAAAGTATTTTGATGAAAGCATGAATGAACGCTCCATGGTAAAGCTAAAACAGGTCCCTGAAGAGCTAAAAACAGTTAAGCTTATCTTTGATAAGTACTTGGAGTTCAAGGCCTTAAATAAGGTTGAGACATATCTCCTTCAAAGCAATATCAAAACTAAACGTGGTAATAACTTTTCTAAAAACAACCTTAGAATAATATTATCCAATACTGTGTATGTAAAAGCCACGAAAGAAGTCCTTGACTATCTGGAAAGTCTAGATATTACTACTTGCGGTGAACCAGATGGAGTCCATGGTCTACTAAGCTATAACAAACAAAAAGGTGTATCTAATGACAATGGTAAGATAGTAAGAGTATATAGAGATACAAGTGACTGGATAGCTGCAGTAAGCTCTCATAAAGGTATAATTGAAGCTTCTGACTGGCTACAAGCTCAGCAAATACTGCTTCAGAATAAAGATAGGTATATTACATCTCCAAAGGCACACAACGCTATTCTTACAGGAATCATAAGATGTGCTATTTGTGGATCTTCTATGAGAATATCCCGAGGCCATACTGATAAAAATGGTACTAATATTTACTATTATAAATGCACCTTAAAATATCATTCAAAAGGTGTTAGATGTAATAACAAAAACGTACGAGTAGATCAACTTGATACTGTAGTAAAGAATTCCTTAAAGGAACTTGGTATCAACAAAAAATCATTGATAGAGAAAATTAAAAGCAAAAATAAAGCCACTAGATCCCAAAGTGATTCTCCAAGTAAGATCTATGCTTTAGAAAACCAAATTGAAGAAAAGAAAAAACAAATGAATAACCTAGTAACTAAACTTTCTATGGATAATGATATTGAAGATATCCTAGTTTCAAAGATAAAATCCTTAAAGACAGAAATCAGCAGCTTACATACAGAACTCGAAAAACAAAAAAACTTAAACTCTGAATTTGATGAGGAAGAAGTTAACCTTTCTTTTTTAGAAATGCTCTTAGATAGATGTTCTTTAATTGATACCCTTTCTAATGATGAGGTAAAAGAACTTGTGAAAGGTCTAGTAGAAAAGATAACCTGGAATGGAACAACTCAAGATTTTGTAGTTGATTTTGTTGGTAGCGAGGAGGATAAAAAAAAATGAACTCCAAGCTGCCACATTCTAGGAAAATGTTGCACCTGAGTTCTATATCCACCAGCATCCAATATATCCTCATAACAAGACTGACATGCTCCGGCAAAAATCACTAGTTCATCGTAACTGGAATTATAATTTCTTAGATTCTGAACTGATTGAATAAAATACTTTGAGTTTCTGTAATTATTAAGATCAAGGTAATTTGTCGCATTCTTAATTAATCCATCATGTCCAGTAAGTACTACTATATCTGGTTTAATTTCCTTCACTAAATCAACAATCTGTGTAGGTTGGTCCTTTTCTACTATAGCTTTTCCCGTAGCATTAAGATTAAGTTGCTTATAAACCTTCATACAAGCATCTAAGTATTGTGGGTCTCCATCAACATGAAGTATTCTACCAGGTCGCCCAAAGGTTAACTCTTTTTCCGGTATGATCTTGGGAGACTTGGTTATTCTCGTTATATTTTTATGTCCAACCACCTCTCTTGATACCATTACTCTTTTAATAGTTTCATTTACTCTAGCATTAAAGATTTTATCCTTCTCTGCTATAAATTGCTCATCAACCTCTTCTAGATCATCTATTTTTGCATCTGCTATTATTCTTATATTAATACCTTTTAAAACATAATAAACTCCATCATCATCTTCTCTTATATCTATAATCTTAAAGGTTATATCCTTACTATATGACTTTCTTACAACTAAGTCACCGACTTTCATAAACTTCTCCTCGTAGCTATGATTTCACATTATATACTATGTAACAAAGCCCCTTTTGTTAAAGCTTGTAATAAATTTTCTTCTAGTTTCTATAATCAAAGTTAGTTATACAGTTTTAGTTATCTCATCGAAATAAATCATATTAATTCTCTGCGAAGCTCATTAAAGCATCGGATGTGTCTGAATTCCAATTATTAACAACTGTTATGTTTATTAATACTATTGAAATTAAGGAGGTGCTATGGAGATACTATATGAACAAGCTATTAGAATTAAATGATTTTCGAAGATGGAATGGCTTCAAAAAATCGCTAATTGCTCTTCATTAGTGATTTTTTTGCGCATCTGCCTTTTCTGAACGTATGTGAAGAAATTCTGGCAGGCGATATATTTTTACTTTTTAATCATATAGCATTTTTATTTTATTAAATTTAAAATATAAAATATTTATAGAATTCATAGAATTTTAAAAAGTAAAACTGTACTGTTCGAACGTAGTGAGTTTACAGTTTTAGCTATGAAATCTGAGAAAATCATATTAATTCTTTGCGAAGTTCATCAAGTATCGGATGTAGCGCCTCCTTAATTTCAACACAGTTATAACTAAAACAAAAATAAGCCACCATTATTGGTAGCTTAAATTTTTTCTTCCTATTCCTTTTGGTCATACATTTCCTTAAATTCATCAATGAATTTTAGATATATCTGTTTTTCATTGATAATTCCCTCTAGCTTATTGTTAAAGGTGTTCTGTCCCCAGTTGACTTCGTTATAATAGTATCTATTAGCAAGTCTCCAGTATCTTTGAGGAAATAGCAAAAATGCAAATATAACTCTATATTCTTCATCCTTGAGATTTCCAACTGAGCTATATGATTCTAATATAGCTTTAGCATATTCTATGTTCCAATCTACTCTTTTCAGCACTTTTATCATAAAATTAGCTATGTCGTATGCCCTAATCTCTCGTTTGCAGTAATCAAAGTCTATTACATAAACTTCATTATCATCACCTAATATTATATTATGGTAGGTAAAGTCATGATGACAAAAAGATTTATCGTTTTCTGCAATCTCACATAAATCAAGGTAAGAAGAGGTTTGCATCACATTATGTGCTCTCTTAGATAGTTCCTTATAGAACTCCATTGATTTAATATAATTTAAATCGAAGTCGCTTTTCTGAGATTTTTTTCTAGTCATATCTCTCATTTTATCTAGAGATTTCATTCGTTTTTCCATTAGATGTGGCCATCTTCCTAGATCACTTTTCAGTTTAGAGTTTTCTGGAGGATCGTATCCTTTTGTAGCTTCATGGAGCAATGCAAGGGTCTTTGCCGCTATCTTAACCTCGTCTAAATTGTGGAAGTCGCACTCTCTTCCCGGTATCCACTGTGAGAGAGTGTATAAGTCTTCATTTACTAAGGCAAAAGGTTCTCCATCCATATTCAGCTCGTACCTATCAACCTTGTCAAAGCCATTTTTTATAAGATGTTCCTTGGCACCATATACAAACAATAGCTTTTGTGCACCATAGTTTATCCTTTTTAAGCATTTGTCTCCCTTATTAGATTTTAAATAGTATATCCCTTTATTCGGCCTTAGTGTCTCAATTTTTATATCAAACTGTCTTTCAATTTCAAATTCCCTCATCATAGTGCTCACCTCCTATATATTTATATGTACAGGCGTATCCTTTTATTAACACTTTTTATAATTGCTTAATATAATAAAATATAGAAATGTGAAAGGACTTATATATGAAGATAGCTATAGACGGAAGAGCAGCTAATTGGTATAGAGGAACTGGTATTGGCACTTATACCTATCAACTTATAAATAATTTAAATCAAATAGATTTTTTAAATAATTATTTAATCTTCTTACCTGAAGAATTTCATTTTGAAAAAGAATTCAGAAGCAACTTTAAAACTGGCATAGCTAAACAAAATGAATTATTTAATTTTTGGGAGGAGATTAGAGTTCCAAATGTTTTGAATGAAAATGATATTGATTTATATCATATACCTCAAAATGGCGTTGGTCTCTCCAGTAATATTGATTGTAAAAAAGTAATAACCTTGCATGATATCATCCCTTTAAGAATGCCTGAAACCTGTAGCGAAAGGTATCTTAAGATATTTAATGAAGATATGCCAGGGATAATCGAAAAATGTGATGGTATAATTACGGTTTCTAACTTTTCTAAAGAAGATATATATAAAGAATTCAATTTTCCAAAAGAAAAGATTTTTGTAACTCATCTTGCTGCAGAAGATATTTACAAACCTCTAAACAAAAAGCAATGCAAATCTTACTTAAGTAAAAAGTATGGAATTGAAGGTGATTTTCTTCTATACGTTGGCGGCTTTAGTCCTAGAAAGAATATAATAGGCCTTATGGAAGCTTATGAACTTTTGCTTCATAAATATAACAAGGATTTATCTTTAGTCATAACAGGAAAGAAAGGGATATCTTATGACATGTATAGGGATAAAGCTCAAAAGCTCGGAATAAGCTCAAAGGTTTTATTTACAGATTTTATTCCTTTAGAAGATATGCCTATATTCTATAACGGTGCGAAGATTTTTGTTTATCCTTCTTATTATGAAGGCTTTGGGCTACCTCCTCTAGAAGCTATGGCTTGTGGAACTCCTGTGGTGGCTTCAACTGAAACTTCTATACCTGAAATTTGTGGTGATTCAGCATTATTAAGTAATCCTTCAAGTACTGAAGATATTTGTCTAAAAATACTTTCAATTCTAGATGATAATGATCTACTGAAGACTTTAATAACAAAAGGACTTGTCCATTCTGCTACCTTCAATTGGAAGAAGACTGCATATGATACATTAGATGCATATAGAGCTTTGTAAAATCAGCAATTTGTATATCAATATAAATTTCAGGGTGAAAATGATATATAGAGATAATCACAAAAAGGACACTAATATTTACTGAATATTAGTGTCCTTATATTATAAAGTTGCCACTTTATAGCTTTTCATTATTAAACTCTTTTAAAAATTCTTCCCTATCATCTCTAAACTCCAGCTTATTTATAAATCTTGCAAGAAATACATCTTCATCCCAATCTTTATTTTTATAATAATAGTCTGATACAGAAGTATAGAAATCAGAAGGAAATTTTAATAGAATATATAGTAGGTTATATTCCTCATTACTTAAATTAAGCACACTTGTGTAAGCATCAATTATAGTATTAAACTTATCCACATCATAAGCAAAATTTTTTATAGCCTTTGTTATAAGTTGAGCTATATCCTTAACCCTTAAGTCTATACTACAATAATCAAAATCTATAAAATACGCCTCTTCATCTTTAATTAAAATATTATGATGTGCTAAATCTCCATGGCATAATACTACTTTATCTTCTTCTTTACATATATCATTGTATTTCGAATTTCTTAACAGCTCTACACATTCTTTTACTTCATCTATATAATAATCAACTTCATTTAAAAACAGTTTATCGAATTCATTCTTGTGCCTGTAACTTATAACTTGCTCTTTTAGTTTTTTCATATCTGAAAGAGAATACTTAAAATATCCCTCCATATTCCCTAGCGTAATATCTTTTTGATCTAAAGAATAGCTAGTATTAACTTTTCCATTAATGTTCTTAATTATACCTATTGAACTTTTATGCATCACAGCCAAATCTCTTGCCGAAATAGATAAATCTACTATATTTGAGAATGCACATTCTCTACCTTCAATGAGGTCTAATAAGGTATATACTCCCCCATCCCATAGAACATATCTATTGCCATCTCCAGCTATGTCTATAGTAAGTGCTCTGTGGAATGTATTCTTTATAAAATCTAAGCTTTGTGAAATAAAGTTTAGCCTATCAATTGAGTAATCAATTTTCTTTAATATCTTTTTACCTTTAGAAGTTTCTAGTATAAATACACTTCTTACAGGAACTAAATCCTCAACCTCAATAGAGAACTTATTAAAAAGTTCAATGTTAAGATCATATTCGCAAAGATATTTTTTATCTCCATACTTTAACTTTAACATCCTTTTCACCCTTTATAAATTACTTTACTAAAACTTAATTTATATATGCTTGAAAACTCTGCATCCATGGATGTACCACTTCATAATAAAATTTATATTTTCAAGCTCTCCTCTCGAAACCCAGAGGAGTTTTGAAAATAGTTTTCAGATTGAAGTGGTACATCTATAGAAATTTTTCTGCATTGTATAAATTGATAGTTATATAGATGTTATATTAAACAATATCCATCTTTCAATTTTGCAGCAGATAATTTTTCTCCATATTCTTCTGCGCTCCATTTCTTCTTACCTTCCCTTTTTCTTGAACATACCTTCATATAATCATAAGGATAAGAAACCATAGCTTTTATATAAGCTTCACTGATCTTATCAAGAGCTGATTTCTGAACAAAGCTTTCAATAACTTTTCCGTAATCTATGTGTATCCCTCTTCTTTTGATTTTACTTAGGTATGTTATGCAATCCCATTCGACCATGTTAAAGCAAAGCTTTGATGTATCAGAAATACAAATATAATTTTCCCGTCTCCATAGGTTTGTGTTTTCACAGCTTACAAGGCTTAGTTCATTACTTCTCATACTTCTTTTTATAAGTTCTATATATTCAGTTTCTCCTATATATTTGACACAAGCTTCTGCTTTAAGCAGTATTTGGTGTCCACTACTTAATAATTCACTTTCAAAAGCATCTTTTATGCCTTCTTTTTCTATATCTAAAAGCATCTTTCTTAGCCTTTTTATATTTACTTTACATTCTTCCATTTCTTTACCGATATTACTTTGGAGTCTCAATAAATATATTCCCTCTCCATCTTTAACTCGGTTATGAAAATTACATATTAAATCTATCTGTTCTAAAATATTGTATTCATTATAATTTGTTTGTAGAATTCTTTCCGTTTGATTAGGAGAAATAATTATATTTCTTTTCTCCAGGTAATCTTTTAAGGAATCCATGTTCTTTCCTCCTAAAACAAGTGATGTGTGTTTTTCTATAGATAAATTCTCAGATCATCAACAAACTCCTGTCTTTCCCTTCTATCTTCACTATACTTAGTTAATTTTTTCATAAAAAACTCCTCACCCCAAGGCTGTTGCTCCCAATAATATTGAAGTCCTATCTGCCAAAATTGCTGAGGAAATTCAATAAAAGCAGCAATAATAGCTATTTCTTCTGGTAACACTTTTTTGTTAGCTTCATAGGACTTTATTATAAAATCTGCCTTTTCTACATCCCATTTTCCGTCTTTCATAGCTCTTATCATAAGAGAGCTGAGGTCATGCAAATGAGTATCTAATATGCAGTAATCAAAATCTATTATTGCTATATCACTACTCGCTTCAACTAATACATTATGATGTGCATAGTCATGGTGGCAGAACCCCCTTTTTAGAACTTCTTTCTCCATTATTTCAGCATAATTACTGTCCTTAAGATTTTCAATAGAAGCTACAGCTCGTCTTACCTCATCTTCTATTAATGAAATATATAATTTATCAAACTCAGATTTTACTGCTTTTTGTCCAATCCTTTTTTTGAAATCCATTATTTCATCTATTCTTGTACTAAATACATTTGTCCAAGTAAACCACCCTATTCTTGGTTTCATTTCCTTTGTTAATGTAAATCCTTCGCTACATACATGTAATTCAGATAGCTTCTCTGCCGCTCTCATGAGATCTATTGGATTATCATAATTGCTTTCTCTAGAAATAACCCAAGGTGTAAGGTAAGCATGTAGATCCCCTAGCTTTATATATTTTTCACCTTTCACTGTACCTATTATCTCTGGCACCTTATTAAAGCCTTGCTTTTGAAGATGTAATATAGCCGACAAGATAAAATAAAAATGAGGATATTGATATTTAATTAATTTCAAACAATACTCCCCATGGTTTGATTTTAATTTGTATATATTTTTAATCTTAATACATTCTGTTACATCTATGCCGTATTGCTCTTTTATACTAGCTTTTATTTCATCTATATCCACAATGAAACCTCCAGCAAATATTTCATATTATTATATGTACTATACTTAGACGTTGTTCCAATATATGGATATAACAATGCACCAAAATACTTTTGTAGAATATCTATATATTATAGGAATTTTAGGAGAGATTTATATGAGGATTGCTGTTGATGCCAGAGGTATCAATTGGTATAAAGGAACTGGGATTGGTACTTATACCTATAATGTCTTAAAAAACTTACTGAATATAGATTTAGAAGATAAGTACAGCCTCTTTTGGTCTGGCCCTATTTCTAAAGAATTCACTGATGAAAAAACTGAAGTTATTATGGCCTCTAGAAGACATCAGCGATTTTTCGAAAATATATATTTCCCAAACTATTTGTACGACAAAAAAGTGGATTTATATCATGTTCCACAAAATGGGATAGGCCTGAACGACCAGATAAACTGCAAAAAAGTAGTTACCATACATGATTTAATTCCATATATTATGCCTGAGACAGTTGGCAAGGGATATTTGAAAAGATTTTTAACTGATATGCCTAAAATAATTGATAATTGTGATGGAATTCTCACAGTTTCTGAGTATTCAAAGAAAGATATCTTAAAGTTCTTCCCAACTATAGATGAAGATAAAATTTTTGTTACGCCTTTAGCTGCAGATACTTCTTTCAAGCCTTTAGATAAAGCAGAATGTACAGCTATGGTTAATAAAAGATTCAATTTCACTAAGAATTTTATTTTGTATATCGGTGGCTTTAGTTCTAGAAAAAATGTTTTAGGTATCATACAGGCATTTAATAAAATGAAGCTTGATACTGATCTTAGTTTAGTAATTGTAGGCTCTTTAAAAGATGAAGGTATCAAACTGATGGATATATGTAAAGAGCTAAATTTAGATAAAAGAGTAGTATTTACTAATTTCGTAGAAGATGAATTTCTGCCAATACTCTACAACGGCTGTGAAATTTTTGTATATCCTTCATTATATGAAGGTTTTGGACTTCCGCCACTGGAGGCAATGAGCTGCAGGACACCTGTCATAACCTCAAATGCTACTTCTATTCCTGAAGTAGTTTCAGATACAGCACTACTTATAGATCCATTAAGTTCTGATGAACTTTACAACGCAATGTCAAAGCTTATATCTTCAAAACAGCTTAGAGATGAACTAGCCTTAAAAGGATATGAAAGAAGTAAATTATTTAACTGGAAAAAGACCTCTGAAGATACTCTAGAGGCTTATAATAAAATTTTATTACAAAGCTAATCAAAAACAAAACCAGCACCATTTAGAATCATAAATGTGCTGGTTCATTTTTTTATTATATTTTAGTGCACTACACTTCCATTTACTTGCACATCAAGCTTATTACTTTGCTCTATGTAAGAATCTATCATCTTACTCATATCATAGTAATATTTTTTTCTCTTTGAATTTGTTTCGATGATGGACATCCTCGCCCATAATCTATCGTAATCTAAAAACTGTATCTTCTTATCAATCTCTGAATTAGCATAGCTGTCTATATAACTTGGAAAGACTCCATTAGTTGACATATACTTTATAAGGTTTTCTTTATCTGTGAGGGCACCAGCTATAAATTGCTTTAATAGCTCTATATCTTTCTTATTATTCAAAAATACAGCATTAACCCCTTCCATAATCACAGAGGTATTTCCACCTGGTTCAAAAGCTGGCAAATCCTTAACAAATAAATTTCCTTCTTTATATACTTTTTCTAAGTTCATATAAGTATTACTGGAGCCAAATAATATTGGGGATTTGAAGCTATCAAAATTATTGTCTATCCTAAGTACATTATTTTTCTTTAAATCTGATATCAAGTCAATTACCTTAGTGAGATTTTTGTTTCCTGAGGTCATATCTAGGTTCTCTGAAGGTACTCCAAGTTGATATAATAGCATTTTTACTAATGACTTTTCACTTTCTTCATTCATTACCATAATATTTTCTTTTTTTCCGCTGGCTTCATAATACTTTTTCCCGGCATCTATTAGCATGCTCCAAGTATTTACATCATCTAAATTCACATTAAATTTATGTAATAGCTCACTATTACAAAACATCACTATAGGTTTTGTATCCCATGGAAATCCATATATCTGGTTATTTACAGTTATTTCATCTATTCTCCCTTGAGAATAACTCTTTACTCTAGAACTTACATCACTAGTTATTGCGGTAAATACGTCCTTATTAGAAAGCAACATATCGTTCAACTCCTGACCAGTTAAAAGCACCAAATCTGGCCTTTTGTCCACAGTTGTTATATTATTATTAACACTTTTCATATAAGAATCTTGCTTTATATCATTTACATTAATCCTTACTTTAGGATATTTTTTATTAAATTCTATAACTTGACTCTTTAAGTAATCGCTATATGGAGCATAGCTCCAGATGTTGTATTCATAACTTGCTTCACTAACATCTTTTACTTTTGAATCTTGCTTACATCCGGACAATAAGAAACTTGTATATAAAATAACCATTAGTATTCCAATGTATCTTCGCATAATTTCACCTCAAATAAACTATCCACAACATTTCCTATACTTAAAGTTTAAATAAACCTTATGTGCTATATACTAGTTAAGGAAATCTTAAAATTTTTTCTAATATTTGATTCTAATACATTATATCATATACAATTACAATTTCGGAACTAAAACCATTATTTCCATTAAGTTCTACTTATGGGTTGTTCAAGCTCTGTGTTGAAAATACAAGTTTTATTAAGAACCGGTACATCATTAGATAAAAATATATAATTAATATCAAGAATTCAATATCCTTAGCATATAATCTTATGAAGTAATTTTTTTGAGGAAGAATATGATAAAAAATGGAGTTAATATAACTGGTATATGTGATACAGACCAACTTAGCAGAATTGCTTGTGAACATATAATAACCTTTTCTCACTCTGATTATATATATATAAATAGGCGAAAGCATCCTTTAAATCAGCTAATATCAACGAATTTAGCAGTAGACATATCTAATAACGAAAAATTAGAATTAAAAAACAAATCCTTATTACTTATCCAAGGAATAAAACAATTTACTTTGGAATACAGAGATGATAGGAAAAGACGGTCAGTTATAACAAGAAACTTGCCTTTTACTAAGGCTATACTTTTACAGTCTGCTAACTCAACATATAAAAATATTAGCTTATACATCATAGATGCTACCCTTCAAATGCTGAATCAAGAGGTAGTATTAGCGCAAACATCATACTTACTAGCTTTTGATGGTGATGGAATATCTGAGGTTCCTCCAATTATTATTAATAATAATCCTGTAAATTCTACAAGTATTAAGGTTGAGCCAAAACAATCATTTGAAGAAAATGTAGAAGTACCTTCGCCAGAGAAGATAGCAAGTAAAATAAGTATCCCAGAAGAAAATATAGTTATCGATAGCAGTAAATTTGATATAGAAGAAGAATTTTTATAGGAGGCACAGTATGAATTATTGTATAGATGGATTAGCTGCATCTAAGATGCAAGGAACAGATATGTTTTCTTATTCTAGAGAGATTATAAGTCTACTTAACTCTTCAACTACCTTTGATGAAATGCATGCAATTTGGGATAGCTTTCCCTTAAGCTTTTATTGGGAAAGACTAAAAAACATAGACTTTGTTCCACTTACTATTGATAGAACAAAAAATGATTACTCTAAATTAGTAGATTTTCTTACAGAAAATGATATAAGTATCTATCATTCACCTAATAATGGTTTTAGCATACCTGAAAAAAAAGTTTGCAAATATATAACAACTATACACACACTTTATCCAATTGCAGACAAGAAAAACATAGATGAAAAATATTTAAGTAAGTTTATTAAAATGGTTCCATCAGCCTTATCCATAAGTGACTCAATAATAGTTAACTCTGAGTTTACTAAAGATGAATTAATTAATTATTTTGAGGTGGATAAAGAGAAGATTAAGGTTGTATATCCTAAGTGTAGTGAAATATTTAAACCTATGGAGAAAGTCTTATGCAAAAACTTTCTAAAGAGAAATTATAAGATTGATTACCCTTATATGCTCTATGTTGGAAGCATAACAGAAAGAAAGAACTTAGAACTTATAATTGAAATTTTGAAACAGGTTAAAGCAAAAGAAAATAACATAAAGCTTGTGATAGCCGGTGATGGTTCTGGCAAGAGATCTGAGTACTTGAACAAATTAAAAAAACTTATAAATAAGTACGGATTAGATAATGATGTTATTTTCTTAGGACTCGTTAAATACACTCATCTCCCAATATTCTACAGCGGAGCTTTATGTGTAGTTGATTTTTCTAATTATAATAGCTACCCACTTTCAATTGTGGAAGCATGCAACTGTAAATCTGTTGTTATATGTAATAAGACTCCTGTTAACTTAAAAGTTCTAAATAAGTGCGTTGTTTATGCGGGTTATGATGAAGTAATTGCTATAGCTGATTTTATACAAGGTATGAATGACAACTCCTCTTATAAAAATCAGATAGTAGCTAAATTCAGCACACCTTTATATTCTAGTGATGAACAGTTATTGAGTATGTATTCATTATAATAATAAACTGTTCTTTTAAAAAATATTATATTTAAGCGCTTATAAAATAAAAACGTGCCACTTCATATTGAAAATATACCTTCAAGCTCTCCCATTGAAAGTCATGGAGATTCTGAAAATATTTTTCAAATTGAGGTGGTATATTTTTTTAAAGTATCTCAATATTAATATCTTCTACCTCAGCTTCAGTATTATCATATATAAAGTCCACAACCTCATTTAGAGAATTATTGGCATGACTAGAGCTATTACTTACAGTTGCTATTCCTAAAACTAAGAGCTTATGATTGTCCTGATGCTCTACTTCACTTATTGAAACATTAAATTTATTTTTCACCCTTTGTATTAAGCTTTTAGCTACCATTCTTTTTTCTTTTAAAGATTTAGCCCATGGTATTCTTATTGTTACTTCTGCAGTTCCTATTATCATAATATCTCCTTAAAGTATCATGTTGAAAGAAAAATTATGTCTTTAATTTTTCTTTAACTAAAGCTAGTATTTACCTTTTTTGTTGGTTATATGCTTGCTACAATGCACCTTTGCACTTGTAGATGTAATAATGTTAAAAAATCTACTAATATAAATACTTATAATAATGTATTTTTGTAGCAACTGTACTACTATTATCGCAAGCACTATACTAACAGTATATTTTTTCTTTATATAGTTATTTGTTAATTAAATGTTGTTAAATATTTATAAGCAGATAGACAGGCCTAGGGTTAACTTTATATTTTTAAAGCTTCCTCTCGGAGCCTAGTACCGTCTTATGGAAGTTTTCTTACAGAACATCATCTCTTTGCAATTACTTCAGAGTAATATTAAATTACATTTTCTTTAAAAAAGTGAACTTCTAATTCTTATTTCTTCAGTTCTTATAAATCTATTTCCTTCGAATAATCTATCATATATCAAATCCATATAATCCATAACCTTATCCAAGTTCATAATTATGAAGAAGCTAATGTATCTTTGAAGATACTTTGAGGCCACCCCATGGAAGATTGATAGCCATTTTTTCAAATTTGGCCAAATGTATTTTATTCTATACTCTTTTTCTACCTTAACAATTTTATTTTTATTATGTCTCATCGCTACTGAATTTATATTGCTGTCTCCGTATGCAGCGATGTATGAGTTATTTTCTATTTTAGAATAAACTTTCTCATTGAAAGCCACTTTATTCCAATGATGCTTAAATATTGGCTTTATAAACATAGTGTCTTCTTGTCCTTTTGCACCAATAACCCAAATGTTCTCTCTTGGAGTTGCTTCGGCTAGTATTTCTGCATCTCTACACCCTTTAAAGTTTTCTTTTATAATGACTTTTCCTATATGTACAATTCCTGATAGACTATCTGGAATTGAGTCTATACTTAGCGCCTTAAGTATTTTATGTCTCCAATAAAAAGCTGTGCCAATACTTATATTTAGCTTTTCTGCGCAAAATTTCAAAGTTTTATTTTCTGTCATTAATTCAGTAAACTCCAGCCAAGTTCTTGTATTCTTTTTTGAATAACTCCATAATGAATTAGTTGTGCGTGAAAAAGTTTTATCACACACTTTGCATTTGTATCTTTGAATTCCATTATAAAAACCGTATTTAATATGCCAAGTTGACCCACAAAGCGGACAAGATTCTACAACTCTATTTTTATAAAAATCTCTTTTTAGAACATCATTAGTATGTAGAGCAAATTTTTTCAATTCAACATCGTGCTGTAGCAAAAGGAACACCTCTCTAAAAAAACTTAATAATTGAGCTATCCTCTTAATGCTTGCCACAGTTTCATGTTTTTAATCATTACCAACATTTATTTAACAAATAGTTGCATACTATAAAAACTCACTGAAGCGCCCTTCTATTATGCTTACTTTATAGTAGACAGTTAAAATAATAAAACTGTTTATATAACATGGTCATATCTGGCTTCTTCAGTGAGTTTTTTACACATCAGTCTTTTCTGAACGTAAGTTAAGGGATTTTTGTAGTAGAAAATAGTTTTCAATCATAAAAATATTAAAGGAATAACACTTTTAGACGATTAATTGATGAAGTGAATTTAATAGAACATATATACCAAGGATAATAACTTAAAGGATAATAGGCTTATAGGTAGATACTTTAGAAGTTAACACTTCATAAATACACACTCATACGCCTTTCTTCATAAAAGTCATTTCCTTAATTTTAAATATGCGACTCCAACCGTAACTGCTATAATCAATAGTATCAATACTGTTAACTGTATCCATTTTTTATTAGCTAGTAATCTGATAGCTAGAAAAAATGCTATATATTGAAAGACTATCTTAGGAAAATCATACCTAAGATATAACAGTAATCCAATAGCCCCTATAACATATATAATTGAAAACCATTTTGAACGAACTAACTTATCCAATTTTTCCATTTTACTACTTGCCCCCTTTTAATTAATTTATCACTTACATTATTATAAAACCATTATAATTTTGATAAACAGTAATTAAAATTAACTAACTTTCCTATTAATACCTAATCGACTTATCTTGAAAAGGATATGAAATCAAGCACTTCTACCAATCATTCAATATGCTTATTTTCAGTTTTACGTTCTATTAATTTAAAAATTATTGTGCCACATATTGCAGCTAAAATTGAAGCACTCATAATACTTATTTTGGCAGTAGATAAAATGGTATCATCTGAGAATGAAAGAGAGGAAACAAATAATGACATTGTAAATCCAATACCACCAAGAACACTTGCACCATATAGATGCTTCATCTCTACTTTAGATGGCAGTTTAGCAATTTTTAATTTTATCAGTATCCATGAAACTCCAAATATACCTAGTTGCTTTCCAATAAAAAGACCAAATATAATTCCTAAGCTCACAGGACCAAATATAAGTGTTAAAAAATTTTTTATATCCAAAGTTATACCTGAGTTAGCTAAAGCAAAAACTGGCATAACCGCAAAAGCAGACCATGGAGTTAATATATGTTCAAAACTTTGCAGCATAGATGTTTTAAACTCATCTTCATTTTTCCCTACTGGAAGTGTCATTGCAAGTAAAACACCAGCAATTGTTGCATGTATCCCAGACTTTAAGAAACTAATCCATAGCAGCAGTCCTCCAATAATAAACACCGCTTTATATTTTACTCCAACCTTATTAGCTATCAAAAGGGCACTAAAAACTACTAATCCTAAAATTAAAGCTACCCACAAAATTTTGCTAGTGTAAAATATAGCTATTACAACAATTGCACCTAAGTCATCAACAATAGCTAATACCGTTAAGAATAATACTATTCCTTTAGGTGCTTTTTTAGCTACCATTGAAAGTATTCCTAATGCAAACGCTATGTCTGTGGCCATTGGGATTCCCCATCCTGTTATAGTTGATTGTTTGTAATTAAATAAGGCATATATAATTGCCGGAACAATCATACCTCCTATGGCAGCAGAGATTGGTAGTATTGTCTTCTTGATAGATTTAAGTTCTCCAATCACCAATTCTCGTTTTATTTCCATACCTACCACCAAGAAAAACATAGTCATTAATCCATCATTTATCCAATGTAGCACTGACATTGATAACGAAAATTTGTGATAGCCAATAGTAATATATGTATGTAATATATGTTCATAGGATTTAGCCAAACCAGAATTTGCAATTATCATTGCTGTAATGGCACAGAATAAAAGTATCAATCCACTTGATGATTCATTTTTAAAAAAGTATAAAAATGGATTTAGTATTTTATGGTGAATTTTATTTTCCATATTACTTCTCCCTTCAAATATAGTAGCTATGTGCTTAATAATGGATTTAGATTAATGGTTATCTAAATATCTTTTTTTTATTCGTTATCACATAGTAATATTTTACAAAACAAAAAAGGTGGGATGCTCTAAAAAGAGCTTCCCACCCCAGAAACTAAATTTTCCTTATTTGATACCTTCTTTCTATAGTAAGAAAGAGAAGCATTATGTGGAACTTCAATTATTTTACTCTTACTTCTACCTATTTTTTGAGAAGTATATATTCCAGTATGTCCAGAGAATATGTAACTGATGACACAAGTCATAAACATAAGCTCAATCCCCTGTGCCCCAAACATTTCAATGCCAAGAAAAAATGATGCAATAGGTGTATTTGTTGCACCTGTAAATACTCCTATAAGACCAAGTGCAGCTAAAAATGATGGTGACATATGTAAAATATTCGATAAAGAATTTCCTAAAGTTGAACCTATTACAAATAAAGGTGTAACCTCTCCTCCTTGAAAGCCTGCTCCTAAGGTTAATGAAGTAAATGCAATCTTACCTAGAAAAGCTAATGGATGAACTTTGCTAGTAAAGGAATCTGATATTAAGGGTATACTAAGTCCTAAGTAATCCCTAGTTCCTACAACATAAACTAATATAATTACTAAAATACCACCTATAAAACTTTTTATCACTGGATTTTTAAAAGCCTCAGTAAATACTTCCTTAAGTTTGTGTGTCAATTCACTAAATAACCTACTAGTTAGTCCAAAAAGAATAGCTGCAAAAACAATCTTAACTACAGTCATTGAAGTTAATTCTGGTACTTCAAGGATTTTATAATGAATATGTTGAATTCCCCAAGCTTTAGATATTATATCCCCTACAATACTAGCTGTAAAACAAGGTATCATAGCCTCATAACTCATAATTCCTAAAGTTGCTACCTCTAATCCAAACACTGTACCTGCTAGTGGAGTACCAAATACTGATGCAAAACCACTGCTTATACCACTCATAAGGATTATTCTAGTATCAATTTTGTCTAGTTTAAAGAAACGTCCAACACCTTCTGCAATTGTAGAACCTATTTGTACACCTGTACCTTCTCTTCCTGCAGAACCTCCAAAAAGATGGGTGATAACAGTTCCTATGAAAACTAAAGGTGCCATACGCATAGATATTCTTCCACTATTTTCATTAATTTTTTCTAGAATTAAATTATTACCCTTTGAAGAATTCTTTCCATATCTTGAATATAGAAAGCTCACAAAAGCTCCACCTATAGGTAGGAGAAGTAGTAACCATGAATTTTGCATACGTAGATTGGTAGCAAGTTCTAAGCTCTTTAGGAATAGCGCTGCAGCAGAACCAGTAACTATTCCAACTATGGATCCAAGTATAATCCATTTAATAAGAGTTATCCCTAATGCAACACTGCTATTCTTTTTACCTAAAAAAATCAGCATATCTTTAAATTTCTTTCTAATATTTTTCATTTATAGTATCCCTTTCTTCGTTTCTTAGTACATATAAGCTTTATATATTTCATTTAAAACAGTAAAGAAATTGCTAATAATTTCACCTCCTAAAGACAACAAAAATACTCCTACAAAATAACAATTTTATCTATTGTCATCTTGTAGGAGTCATTAGCTTTACGCGTTTAATGGCGAACTCCATCGCCCATAAATTTTCTAAAACAATATTAACATGAATTTCCCTACTTGTCTACATGGTTTATAATTCCAAAAGGTTTGCTAAGTTTATCTACACTACTATCCCCGTTAAATAGTAACCCTTATTATCTATCTATTATTCAACCTTACCTAGGACAAAACTTATGATAAGTATAATGAACACTGCTAAGGTAATCTTAGTGTATAAATAGTCTTTTTCCTTTACAAAAACTATAATAGATACTCCAACTCGAAATACTGGGGTTAAAATTAGTATTATCATTCCTACCATAATTATTGCATAAGACTTCAGAACTATAGCTCCACTAAATATCTCAGATATCGTAATTGGAAACCTATCATCTGTATACCCACTTTTGCCGGTGATTAAAAACAACATTAATCCCGCAAAAATTATAATTGCACTTAATACTACTCCAATTCTTAAAAGTCTGCTGATTACAACTTCCATTTCATCTATTTTAGAATTTTCTTTCATAATGCAAATATCCCCCTCCTTACACTTTACATTCCAAAACCTTTAACTATCATCTCTATAGAAACATAAGCAAGGACAGGTATAAATATCATCCTTATTGTCTTACTTTTTAGATTTTGCATTACTTTAGTACCTATAGTAGCACCTATTAATACTCCCAGTGCTACCGGTGCAGCTATTTTAGGATCGATATCTCCTCTAAGTAAGTATACACCTGCACTTGCTGCTGCAGTTACACCAATCATAAAATTACTTGTTGCACTGGATACTTTTAAAGGTAGTTTCATAAATAGATCCATAGCCATTACTTTAAATATTCCACTGCCAATCCCAAGAAGACCTGAAATTACTCCAGCAACGTACATCATTCCGAAACCGCCATATACACCTGCAACATTATAACTTATGTCCTTATTTAATGCTTTATCATGATACTCACCATTTAGCTTCAATTTCACTGCCATAGGATGAGAAATCACATCATGAGGTAATTCTTGCCCTCTTTTCTTTAGCATTGCCAAGGCAGAATATAATAATAGAAATCCAAAAACCATATACAAGTATTTAGGATTAACAAACCCACTAATGAATGCCCCAGTTATAGCACCTATGGTTGTAGCTATTTCTAAAAACATTCCTATTCTAATATTGGTAATTTTATCCTTTACATATGCAACTGCTGCACCACTTGAAGTTGCTATTACAGAAACAATACTTGCTCCAATTGCATATTTTATATCAATTCCAAACATCAACGTTAGTACAGGAGTTATTATAATACCTCCTCCAAGTCCTAGAATTGAGCCAAATACACCAGCTAATATAGAGATAACTAGTATTTTAATTACAAGTAATATCATTCAAACTCCTCCATATTAAAACTCACTATTAAATCTCTTACTTCTACTTAAAGTGAGAAATACAAACCATGCTATTATTCCATACCACCTAAAATCAAAACCTAAAAAATGAAATGCAACTGGATACATATTCTCACTTCCTAAAATTATTTTTTAATGTTTCATCGAATGCTAAGTAGGCTGCTCCTATCGCTATAGATTTGTTTTCAAAAAATCCGCCTTTATAAAATTCAATATAATTACTGTTTGTAGAATAACATTTTCTTAATGCGACAATTTTGGTATTCTCATAAAAAATTTTTGAATGTTCTATTAAAGGGCCACTCAGTATTATCATCTGTGGTGCCAATATCTTAATAAAATTGGCAAGACCAGTGCCAAAATATACTGCTGCATCAATAATAACAGCCTTGGCTGTTTCATCACCATTTTCTGCAAGGTTGCATATATCAATATAATCAACTTCTTCTATAGCCTTTTCTATCTTAGTCATCTTCCCTTTTTTAACTTCATTTATAAATTTAGATGTAATTTTCAATATAGAAGCATAACCTTCAACACAACCATAATTTCCACAGGAGCATAGTTCACCCCCAATTTCTACTGTCATATGGCCAAATGCATCTTCACTATTGTTTATAGTTCTTACAATATTGCCATTTGAAATTACTGCAGATCTAATTCCCACTCCACAGTGAACGTACGATAAATTATCTTTCCCTCTTCCAACTCCAAAGTTAGCCTCTGCAATTAAAGCAGTATTTGCCCCATTATCTATGAAAACAGGTAAGTTTAGATTCTTTTCTATTTCTTTCTTTAATTCATTATTCTTATTAAATTCTTCTTTTTCGTGGATTTGAACTACCACACCCATTCCTATGCCAATTACCTTAGAAAAAGGAATACTGCCTTTTTCAAGTAATTCTTTGATATTTTCAGTTATTATTTCCTCTTGTTCCTTTATAGAAAACCACCCATATATTGTTTTTTCATCTAAAATAGTCATCCTTAAATTAGTTATTACTATTTGTATATATGTTCTCGAAATGTCTACCCCTATAAGATAATACATAGTATCATTCATATCAAATAATGAAGGCTTTCTTCCACCAGTTGATTCTTCAGATATAATTTCAGTTATTATTGAGCTTTCACATAAGGTTTCAAGCTCACGATTCAAAGTACTTTTTTTCAATTTGGTCATATCCTCTAACTTACTTTTAGTCATCGGACCATTTTTTTGTATAATCTTTAAAAGTTCAATACTTCTAATATCAAGATTATCCAGAACATTATATGCATTTATCATAACCAAACCTCCTTTACTCTATTATACAACCTTTTTTCCATTCTGAAAATAAGTATTTAAAGGAACCTCTTATTGTAGTACAATTTAACTATATTTATAATAACGAGAGGTGAAGTTTAGATGGAACTTATGAAAGTCGTATTTCATATTAATGAAATTGATAAATGGAAAACTGTATTAACAAATACAAATAATTTTATAAAAGATATAGGCAAAGAGAATGTTAATGTCGAAATCGTAGCAAACGGTGCTGCAGTACAAATTTTCGGCACTTCTGATCAAATTAAAAGAAATATTGAAATAGATGAAATATCCAGATTGTCTACAATAGGAGTGAAAATAAACTTATGCAAAAATTCTCTTATTGGATTTGATATTAATGACACTACTCTTCCTGAATACGCTGAAGTGGTACCGTCTGCTATTACAAAATTAGTTAAATTACAGATGGAAGGATATGCTTATATAAAACCTTAAAGAGATAAAACTGAAAATTACTTTGATAGGTTACTGGTTTTTCTACTCATCTATAAATTCTTATTTAGAATTGTTAAATGAAACAAAAAGATGCTTTCCTTTAGGCATCTTTTGATTTGAAATTATTTAATTGTGACTTCTACTTTTCTAACCCTTTTGGAGTATAGTTCATAGCTAAAATGCTCTTAAACCCACCAGTTATATTTTTGCATTTAAATCCGTTTTGTTTTAATATCCTCTCAGCCACGTATGCTCTTATTCCAACTGCACAATGTATCCAATATTCCTTATTTTTATCTAATGTATTAAGCTTTTCTCTTAATTCATTTACATTAATATATATTAATCCGTCTACATCACCTAGGTAATATCCTGCATGATTATTAACAAGTAGAAATTTCATGTGTGTATAAATGTCCTAAAAAGTCTATTGGTTATGATAATAAATATAAATATAATAATATCTTTATATCTATATACTTCAACTAAAGCATGGCTTTTACAATTCAGTTTAAATTTGTTTCTCTAACAAAAAAAATCTAAGGTTCACAATAATGTAAACCTTAGATTTATCTCATTTGGTAGCCCGTAGGGGGATCGAACCCCTGATTCCACCGTGAGAGGGTGGCGTCTTAGCCACTTGACCAACGGGCCAGGTACAAGTTATATTGTACCACTTTTTCTTATTTTTGCAACAATATTTTTTCAATTTTATACAAAATATTGGTTTTATTCTATTTTTTCTAAAATGATTTCCCATTTATCATTAATGAGTCCATAAGTATAATTATCATTATATTCACCAGTTCTTCTATCAAAGTCCTGCTTTTTTCTATGTCCTTCTCTTTCAAAACCTATCTTCTCACACAGCTTTATAGATGGAGTATTCTGTGCATTGACGTTGGCCTCTAACTTGTGTATGCCAAGATAATTAAAAGAGAAATCCACCATCCATTTTAGAATATACTGCATTATACCTTTGTTTGTATAATCTTTATTAAGTACGTATCCTACTTCAGCTCTAGAATCCAATACACTTATATTAAAAAGTGCAATAAGGCCTATTACTTTGCCTAGCTTTTTATCTTCTATAGCCCAATCTATTCTTTCTCTTTCCTCATACATATCATTTAGCTGTTCAATAAATTTTTTTGCACTACTCTCATTTTTTATGAATAGAGCTCTATCGTATGTCATTATATCTTTATTCTCGTATATATCTACAATGTCTCTAGCATCCATTTTACTAAGCTTTCTTAACTTATAATCTTCTGTTTCCAGCTCTATAAAGTCGTTAAATACATTCTCAACATTATTTAATTTAAAACGTGCAAGTAAAGGCATAATTCCCTCCATTAAGCCCTTTTTTTATATGTATGCAATATACTTTAGTTTTAGAACTATGAGGTTTAATTACAAAAAGAACTACTTTCCTAATAAGAAATAGTCCTTAGACTCTAATCCATCTTAGAGTCTCTTACAGCTATCTTACAGTAAAGTAGTTCTTTAATATTAATTAATTTTTATTAAATTTAATTTTATTACTTCTTTAATCTAAATCCAAAGGTTCTCCATGGCTCTAGGTAGTCAAGTAAGAATAACTCTTCTTCTACAATATGTCCTACAACATTAGTTTTGCCATAGTTTTTCATAGGCTTTAAGGCAACTTGAAGTTCGCCTGCATATCTTGTATAAAGATCTGAGTCTATTAGTATATCTCCTTTTTTCATATCTGGAGTATTGTATGGAGGGAACCCATGTCCTTTATACTTTACTCTACTTTGAGTACTTCTCACCATATATTCTGATACATCTCCACGGTTAAAGTGATATTCCTCTAAAACTATTTTCTTTTCAATATCAGATATATTTTCTTCAAGCTCAACATCAAATTCTAGCATTTCTTTATTAACTTCACTTAAAGCTTTTAATTCTTCCTCTGAAGCAAAAGCATTTGCTATTATAACATCATCTATAAGTCCAGTAGCAAATAAGTGCTTCGCTTGTACTGTTATTGGAAGTGTTCTATGTTCTTCTAATGTGCAAAGTCCTTCAGATACTGGCCATGGACCATGGTCTGCAGTTTCAGAGTTTACAAAGGCTGCTGTTTTAAGCCCAAACTCTCTAAATTGTATAGAGCATTTTAAGAAATGCTCATAGGATAATCCTGTGTAAACATGTGGATAGAAATTATGACATCCATATAAATTTTCTAAATTAGGTTTATAAGACATTATATTATCAACATATTTAGTACCACTACTCATATTTAGTTCAATTTTAAGACCATATTTGTTGTAGGTCATTAAGGTTTCTTCCATACCGCTAAAGCCCATGTCTAGTCTTATGCCGTCAAGTCCCATTTCTTTAAATATTCCTAAGTCATGTATTGTAGCGTTTAATCTTTTAAATACAGTTGGATCTAAATCTGCAATTACTTCCATATCATTATTTTTAGCAGCTGCTAGCACTTGTTTAAATTCACTTACTGTCTCATCTATCTCTTTATCTGTTGAGATAAGACATGTAAAAATTCTTTTATAACCGTATTTACCAGCTAAATTTATATACTCTATTATTTCTTCAGTGCTTTGATGACCTGGATAAACTGATATGCCTAATCTTTTCATTTTATTTTTCTCCTTTATTCAAATGATTTTCTATATATATAATAAGCACCTTTTGCAGGTGACATATCCTCATCAATAAAGCTTATAATGTTTAATCTTTGTTTTAAATATTCTTCAAAGGCATTTCTTAGTATCTTTGACTTTCTTATAGCTCCACCTACAAGACCAATGCTGCAACTATCAAAGTTAAGTTTTTTGTATACACATTCTGTTGTTCTTGCAAGGCTTATTCCTTCAGTTACTAGTATATTTATAGCTGCTTCATTTCCTTTTTCAGCTTCTTCTGAAACCACAGCAGCAAGTGCAGCAATTTCATCTTTGGTTTTGGAATATACAAATTCTACTATTTGTTCTGCTTCATTTATATTTAAATACTTTAAAATACTTATGCTTAAATCGCTGAATGGCAATTTATAATCTCTTTCGATAATCATAAGCTTAAGCGCTTCTATAGCGATTTTATAAGCACTTCCTTCATCACCTAACAGGTTTCCCCAACCTCCAGCTCTTTCGCTTATCTTATTATTTATTCCAAAGCATATGGAGCCAGTACCAGCTATAGTTAAAATCCCGTCTTCCCCTTTTAATAATGCTTTTAAAGCTAACTCACCGTCATTCATAACTTCACATGGAACCTTGAAGCTATTTTCTAGTACCTTCTCTACAAACTTTGCATTATTGCCAAATTCAGAACCAGCTAGTCCCAAATATATATATGCCAAATCTTCAGTACCCAAAGCATCTGTTATATCTTTAATTGAGGCTTCTATATTGTTCAAAGCTTGTTCTTTGCCATTTAAAAGGTTACCGAAGCCCTTTGTTGACGACTTTATCATATTTCCTTGCATATCGAAGGCAATAGCTTCTGTTTTAGTGCCTCCTCCATCAACTCCAATAACATACTTCATAAACTCACTCCCCCTTAACTCAAATAAACTTTATCTATTATAAATACCTGTATAGATGTATGTACCAGTTTGAATTAAAAACTATTGTATAAAAATTCTCTTACTTATATGATATATTTCTAAAATCACTTTAGCAATACTTTATATGTAATTGTTATCATGAATTATTTTCTTATTTAGAAAATAAAGCACTGATACTATTAAAAAGGGGGGGATTTAATAGTATCAGTGCTTCTATTTAAATATATTTAACTTAGTCTATTGTCTGTCATAAAATCTAATTCTTTGTTCTTATTATCTCACATTACTGTATAAAGACTTTACCCTCAAATAATTATTGAGTTTGCAATGTTAGCTGTAGATTTACTTCTTTTCCGTCTCTAACTACAGTAATACTAACCTTGTCTCCAGCTTTATGAGCATCTCTTAATTTATTAAGTTCATCTATTGTTTTAACTTGTTTTCCTTCAAACTTTGTTATAACATCACCAGTTTGTATTCCTGCTTTTTCTGCAGAGGAGAAATCAGAAATACTAGTAACATAAACACCTACTGGAAGATTATAAGCTTTTGAATCTTCGTCAGTTACATTTTTAACTCCTATTCCTATAACTATCTTTGGTTTAGAAAGAGAGTCTAGACTATCTTTAGCATGATTTATAGGAATTGCAAAGCCTATACCTTCAACACCTTCTTCTGATGTTTTTGCTGTATTTATTCCAATTACTTGTCCTTTAGAGTTTATTAATGGTCCTCCGCTATTACCAGGATTTATAGCTGCATCTGTTTGGATATAAGTTGCCTTAGTACCATTAATATCAATAGTTCTTGCTGTAGAGCTTACAATTCCCTTTGTAACTGTTCCAACAAATTCTTTTCCTAATGGGTTTCCTATAGCTATAACTTCTTCACCAGATTGAAGAGCATCTGAATCTCCAAGTTCTGCAACTGCAGGTACTTTAAAGCTATCTGTAACCTTAACGACAGCTAAATCTTGATTTGCATCATAATTTAACACTTTTGCATTTAGCTCTTTCCCATCACTAAGCGTTACCTTAACTTGTGTAGCACCGGATACAACATGATAGTTAGTTAATATATAACCTTGTTCATTGATTATAAAACCAGTACCAACACCCTCTTGTTGCTGTTGTTGTTGCTGCCCAAAAAAGTTTTGAGAGCTTACTACACTCTTAGTAGATACTGTTACAACCGCAGGAGATACCTTCTTTACTACATCTGTAACACTCATTGCTGTAGTTGAAGTTGAAAACTTAGGTGGATCATATGTTACATTTTTTATAGTAGTACTTCCGCTAGCTGAAGCGATTGAACCACCATTTCCTTTTTCTAAGTAATAAAGAGTTCCTGCACCTACCCCACCACCTAATACTGCACAAACCAATGCTCCTGCAACCAAGGCTACTACTTTTCCTCTTCCTTTTCTCTTCTTTGGTGCATTGTCATTCAAAGGTTGAGTATATTCTACTGTCTGCCAATTTGTAACAGGCTTATTGATTTGGTTTTGATCATCGTTGTTTACAAATACAAAACTTTGCTCATTTGTATTATTATAGCTGTTATCATATGTGTTATTTGAGTTATTATCAAAGTTATTATAACTACTAGTATTATTTAAGTCATCTGTGAACTTGTTCTTGTTTTCATTATTGAAATCATCATTAAAGTTATCCATCTATTATCCCTCCTGATGTAAATTTATCTCATCTCTATGTTTTTATAATAAGGCCTTTCTGTGACAATTTAATGACAACTATAATTTTTTTTATTTTTTACTATTTTGATCTTGAAGTTTCTTTATTTGTTTATACTTTTTTGCTACAGCCTTTATCTGATTTATTACTATTTCACTATCAGCTTGAGAAGTTACCTTATCCTTATTATTAACAGTTTTTAGATCAATCAAGTCAAGCTTTGATAACTTTGACAATTCTTTTTGCATATTTACATCACTACTTTCATTGACTATCAGTGAAAGAGGCTTATCTTGTATAAGCCCCTGATCCTGGGAATTACTTTTTCCATTCACAAGATTATTTAGTTCATTTTCATAGGCACCATTATAATTACGTCCCAATCTATGATATGCAAATTCATCCTTATCATAACCACTTAGCTCGTCCAAAAAACTCTTATTATCTTTTAGCAAATTAAATTTTTCTAAAAGATCAGTTAGTCCGATATATGAACCTACATGCAAAATCTTCTCTTTTGTAAGAAGGCTACTATATTTTTTAATATTTTTTTCATCTGAAAGAGTCTTTTCATTAATTGGATCTATTAACACCATCCCAGCTATATTTTGTGGAAAAATCTTTGCAAAATTAGTCATAACAAGGCTTCCGTATCCTTCTCCTACTAATATGTATGGGCCACTTACACCTGCCTTCTTTAAAACTAATTTAAGATCCCTTGCTTGATCTTCTATGGTCTTTTTAGAACTTGAATCATTAAATCCATACCCTTCTCTATCATACATAAATATACTTCCATCAAATCCATCGTTTAATCCATTAATGACATTTCTCCATTGTGACATGCCAAGTCCTACATCTCCATCTAAAATAACGGTATAATCCCCGCTGCCATAAACATCGTAACTAAACTTTTCACCATCTATTCTTGCATACTTTCCTTTAGGCTTTATTTTAGAATCCATTACTTTTGTATCGATTGTTTTATATATGAACCCAAAAAGTAACACAGCCAAAAGCAAATAAACAAATATTTTAAATACTTTAAACGGTTTTATAGGATCCTTTAAATTTATCTTGTGAAAACTGTTCGAATACGGAATAAAACTCATGTAAGACCACCTGATTACCTTTCACCAAGTTTGAGGTTTGGTTTTGCATTTAAATCCATAGCTGAAATATTTCCTTTAATATACTCGAAATAAGCTGCACTCCCGATCATTGCAGCATTATCAGTACATAAAACTGGTGCAGGGAATAAAACTTTAATTCCTTTTTTGCCAGCATTCTCTGTTAGTTCTCTTCTCAAGGCGCTGTTAGATGCAACTCCACCAGCAATTGCTATCTTATCAACATCTTTTCTTTTACAAGTTTCTATCACATTTTCAGTTAAAACATCTATTACAGCTTGTTGGAAGGAGGCTGCTACATCAGCCTTATTTACCTCTTGTCCTGTCATATCCATCTTATTTAGATAATTAAGTACTGCCGATTTTACTCCACTAAAAGAAAAATCTAAGCTGTTATCATGGAAATTAGCTCTTGGAAAACTTATAGCTTGTGGATTACCTTCCTTTGCCAGTTTATCTATTTTAGGACCTCCTGGATATCCAAGACCAATAGCTCTTGCCACCTTATCATAAGCCTCTCCAGCAGCATCATCTCTTGTTTGTCCTATAACTTCAAACTTACCAAAATCCTGAACATGAACAATAAAAGTATGTCCTCCTGATACAACCAAGCAGACAAAAGGTGGCTTCAAATCCTTATGTTCTATAAAATTAGCACAAATATGTCCTTCTATATGGTTTACCCCTATCAATGGCTTATTTAACGAGTATGCCAAGCCTTTTGCATATTGAACTCCTACTAACAAAGCTCCTACAAGTCCAGGTCCATAGGTAACTCCTATTGCATCTATATCCTCAAGGGTAACCTTTGCAACCTCTAAAGCTTCTTCTACAACTGAGTTTATAACTTCTATGTGTTTTCTTGATGCAACCTCTGGCACTACTCCGCCAAATTTTGTATGTATATCGATTTGTGATGAAATTATATTAGAAAGAACTTCTCTTCCATCTGCAACTACCGCTGCTGAAGTTTCATCACAACTACTTTCTATTGCTAAAATTAACGTTCTACTCATGTTTACTACCTCTTTTATTAATAAATTCATTAAGTATTATACTTGATTGACAAATGATTATCAACGAATTAGTACTGGAAAACTATTAATTAAGAATTTGTTCAGAAATTCTTAATTAATATGTTGAAAATAGCAAACTAACGTTCTTTTTAATTTGTAATAACATCTACTTTAGCTTAGAATAAATTATAGGCTGCTTTTGATAAAATTTGATTTGTGTATATTGAAAAATCATTATATAAGTTATTTTTCTGCATTCTCAAACTTATAATTGAAGTTAGCCACACATTATTACAACTCACTAAGAAGGGATTAAATATAATGAATAGTTCATATGCAAAAGTTATGGTACTAGGTTCACCGATATCAAAATCAAACTTTAAACTTTTTAACGCCAATGGTAGAGCAATATTGCCTTACAATAGTGGACATTATCATGATAGATATGCATTGTATGAGGAAGAGATAGCTTATCATGCAAGATCTCAAAATCCTAATGTTGTTATCGAAGAAGGTGTAATAGCTGTTTTAAAAGTTTATTATAAGAGTTTTAAACGTCACCCAGATACTAATAATATAACCAAGAGTATATTTGATGGAATTGAAAAAAGCGGTTTAATAATAAATGATGCTCAGATAAAACGTATAATAATTGAAGAATTTTATGATAAAGACAATCCTCGCTTTGAACTTGAGCTTTTTGGTGAAAGTGAGTTTGATATGGAATATAAAATTGAGAAAAGAAAAATACCTGTAGAAAAGGTAATTTACTCTCCTCCATCTAACAAAGCAAGAGCTTTAATCAATAATTCATCAAAAAAAGAAAAGGAAGTCTCAGTAAATTCATGCTCCATATGTGGAAAAAAAATAAAAGGTAATGACTACATAACTGCTAATAAAGGAACATCTATAATATGTAAATCTTGTTTAGGGAGAGGTTTCTAGAATGAAGATAGTATGTATTGGAGATAGTTTAACCTATGGTTATGGTGTAGCACCATCTAAGGGTTGGGTTAATCTTTTAAGAGCTTCCACAAAGCATAATATCATTAATAAAGGTGTTAACGGAGATACCACTGTTGGTATACTAAGTCGTTTTTCTAGAGATTGTATAGGCTTAAAGCCAAATATTGCTGTAATTATGGCTGGAACTAATGATCTATTAACCGGAAGAAGCATAGATACTATTGTAGATAATATTAGTTATATGATTAAGGAATGTTTAAATAGCAATATTATCCCTGTTGTACTAATACCTCCCCTTACACTACCGGAGTTGGCAGAAGTAAGCTGGTATTCTTCCATAGATTATAATTATGTGAATGACATGATAAATAGCATGGAGGGCTTATTCGAAAATAACCTTAGAGATATAGTTATTCTTAATATTAATAATCTAATTCCTCTGTATGAAGAATACTATATTGATGGAATTCATCTTTCACCTCTTGGGAACGAGCTTATCTTTAATAAACTATTATCTGAGTTTAAAAGACAATTTGATAAGCAATAGTAATGCAATAAAATATTTTAGGGAAGTTTAATTGCTGTTCAGCCTTAAATTAAACAAGTACATTAGTGTTTAATAAAACTGCAAGTCAGTTTAACCTTCCCTTAAAAAATTTGATGAAGCGACCTTCAGCAAATCCATAATATTTACATCCAAAACCATGAGCTGCTTTAACTAAAATATATTCTTATAATATGTATTTAAATACTCTACTACTTGTCGTCCAACTTCATAGCCTTCAATAGTTGTATTATCTGCATATCCATAGGAATGAATTAGGTTTCCACATGCAAATATTCCACCTATAGAGGTTTCAAATTTTTCATTTATCACTGGATATTTTGCTTTTGACTCAACATTTATCATAGCTTTTTCTGCTAGTTCACTTTCAGGCATCCAGCCTACAGATAAAAGCAAGCAATCACATTCAATTTTTTCTTTCTCATCGTACATTATATTGCCTCTTTTATCGACTTTAGCTATAGTTACAGATTCAATTCTATCACTACCTTCAACATCAAGCACTGCTCTAGATAGTAATAGTGGAATATTAAATTCATCTACTATTCGCCTAATATTATCTCTTTTAGCAATAACATCTGATTTTTTCTCAACTAAGGCTTTAATCTTAGCACCTTCCAATAGTAGTCTTCTTGCAATTACTAAAGTAATATCTGAAGATCCTACAATTACAATCTCTTTACCTGGTAAGAATCCATTTATATTTACGAATCTATGAGCCGCTCCAACTGTATATATACCTGCAAATTTATGAGTAGGTATATTTATATTGCCAGTAAACCTCTCTCTACTTCCAGTAGCTAAAATTATGCTTTTAGCTTTAATATCAACTACTCCTTCATTTGGATTAACATAGCTTAGTACTTTATCCCTATTTAAATCAATCACAACAGTATCAAGCTTATACTCAATTTTTAATTCATCAACTTTATCCTTTAAAAATTGAGCGTACTCTGGTCCTGTAACTTCTTTACTTAATACCTTTTTACCAAAACCATTATGTATACAGATATTTAAAGTACCACCAAGTGTTGCTTCTCGTTCTAAAATTAATATATTTTTTACACCTTTTTCACTAGCCGAAATAGCAGCAGCTATACCTGCCGTACCACCACCGACTACAACTAAATCATATTGATACATATATAAATTCACCTCTTCTGAGTGGAATAATCCATTTAAACATATTAATTTTATCATAATTCTTTTTTTATTTATAGTTTATGGATGTACCACTTCATAATAAAATTTATATTTTCAAATTGAGATGATTCATGTATAGAAACTTAATTTATACTTGTTCGATAATCCCGGCTTCTGGGAATCATCGGGCACGTATAAATTAATAGTTGAGTTATGAATCCTATAGATAAATATGCTACACATACTAAATAGAAAAATGAGTACACTACTACTTAGTAACTATTAAAATCTGAGAGGAGAAGTGATTATTTATGACTAAAGCATCTAAACAACATCAAAAGGATGAAACTAAGCATAAAAAAATACATGTAAACCACAATCCTAGAGAAGAAAGCACCAAGTCAGTATTCGGCGAGCCAAAAGCTAAAGATCTTGACCCTACAGATTTCAAAATTTAGATAAAATTAAAGAGGGTATGCACCCTCTTTATATATAATACACTAATTTTATCCTATATGTTGAATACCCCTCTAATTGCTTTATTATAATTTCTACTAACTGGGATCTCTTCTTCCGTTCCATTAAGCTTTAATATAAAGGTTCCATTTATCCACGGAACTATATTTGTTATAGATTCTAGATTAACTATATAATTTCTATGGCACTTTATAAAATTAAATTGTTTTAACCTAGTTTCAACCTGTGACAGCGTCTCTTCACTAGTGTATATTTGATTTTCCGTAACTATATAAACACTTCCTTCTTTTATATAGCAAAAAAGAATTTCCTCTATATTTATAAGTATAAGTGAATCTTTTTTCCACACAGGAAGCTTTTTTAGTGTCTTATGAATATGATCTTTCTCAATTTCTTTTCGTCCTTTTAATCTATTTATAGCTAGGAGTATTCGATCCTCAGAAAAAGGCTTAAGTATATAATCTGATGCATCTAACTCAAAAGCCTTAATAGCATATTTATCATGAGCTGTAACAAAGACAACCTGTATATCAACTACAATCTTCTTGAACTCCTCTGCCGCTATAAAACCATTTATACCAGGCATTGATATATCTAAAAACACTGCATCAGGTTTTAAAGCGCTTATGCTCTCGATTCCTTGTTTTACATCTGTATACTTTCCGACTATCTCAACATCTTCATCCTTAGACAATACAAATGCCAGTTCTTCAATAGCGATCTTTTCATCGTCTATTATTAATATTTTAAGCATTCTTCTATCCCCTTACATCCCTTAATGTATTTATCACGTTTATTAAATTATCTTCATCATACGGTTTAGCTATATATGAATCTAAGCACCATGCATCAGCTTTAATATCCTCATACATAATTCCAGTCAACAATATAGTTTTTATATGTTCGTAATTACTATCTGTTTTTATCTTTTTACAAATATCTATTCCATTCGATCCACTTAACTTATAATCTGTAATTAATAAATCAATAGTATTATTTTCTATAAACTCAATTGCTTCTTTTGCATCATAAGCCTCAAATATAAAAATATCATCTATAAATTCTTCTATTATTTCTATAAGTAATTTCCTACTATACCTCTCATCATCAACCACTAATATTTTAAACATCAGCTTCTCCCAAGTACGATTTGTTTATATAAACACTTATTTTAGCTTCTTCTGAGCTTATATCTATTGCCAAGTTCCCCTTATATTTGATCATCAATTCCTCTTTAAAAAGTTTAATAAATTCATCATTAAAGTTCTCATAATTTATTTCTTCTTCTTTAAAGTTCCTACAGGTTACTACATAATTATCGATATTATTAATTGAATAAATATCTAAACTTGAAGTTGTCCCTTTTTGATTAATTGTATTAATCTTATAAGACAATTTTATCAATCTAAGCAAAAGTAACTTAGGCACACATTCCACATCACTGATACTTGTAATTAAGTGCAAATCCTGCTCAAATCTTATGTTTTGAATATATATATAAGAATTTAATGTTTTTATTTCTTCGTCAATTTTTACAATTTCTTTATCACTTTTTAATACATCCCTTAGATAAGTGCTTAGCTCCACAATTAGTTTTCTTGCTAAGCTATCATCATTTCTTGAAAAATAAGAAATGATATTTAGCGTATTAAATACAGTATGTGATTCTTCCTCTAAAAGTTTTCGCTCTAAAACTTTTATTTTATAGTTTTCATCTTTATATCTAGTAGTTTTCAGGTTATTTATGTAGTATAACACATTTAAAATTATAACAGCTAACACCCATGTAATTCTATAAGTCATAGCCATGTATAAACAAAACAAATTAGCTAATATCAAAAAAACTTCAAATATTCTTTTTATACACGTACTACAGTCGATTGTAATGTTTCTTCTAGTCTCTCTCTTCATAATGTCCCTCAACAAAATTTTCTGCTCCGTAGATTTCTTTAGCTTCTCCATAGATCTTTACTTTTTTATTAAAAGCGTTCTGTTTCAACTCCTTCACTAAGAGTGAAGAGCTTTTTACCAGCTCATCAATACTCCTTTCGCCTTTTTTAGAAGCTTTACATATCTTATCACTAGCAACTTCTCCTAGGCGAAGACTTTTTGAGCCTAATCTTTCAATTTGCTCATTTTCAATTTTATGACCTAATTTATATGTGTATTCTCCGACGTTTTTTAAAATCTTTTCTGTAGAAAGTCCACCTACTTCTCCTATGAACCTAACTATCTTTCCAGCAGTAAGCATTTTAGTCTAGTACCTCTCTATCTTAATATTTAATTAAGTGCTTGAACATACAATTAGTACAATGATTATTAATATTATTTAGCTACTTATATTATCGTACAATTATAATCTTTTATTAATATATTAAAGGTTAAAAGTATATAATAAAGTCCGTAATAATATTTTACTTTACCTTATAAAAACACATTATCTATTCTATTTTCTACAAATTTAATTAATTAGCTTTAATTGCACTATAATATAGGCTATTATCTAAGTAATATAATATAATTAATAAGTAATATCTTCAACAAATTTATGTATATCCTTGGATTTAATTTGTTTTTTGTGATTATTTATATAGTTTTCCACATTAAATCTACCTATAATAATCAAACAAATTATCTAAATCGATTGATTTATCTATTCACTTATAATATAATTTTTGAGTTAAGAATACTATTTTAATGAGGTGTTTTAATGAATATAAATAAATTAAATATTTCATCCATGAAGAAATTATTTAATAGACTTACCAAAGATAAAATAATTAGAGTAATTTTTTATATAATTATACTTTATTCTATATCTATTAAAGGGGCTTTTTTTCTAGGCTTTACTGAAAATAAAGATCCATATTCCTTCAACTTTTTTGCTGGTTATAACAAAGCACACCCCTTTTTCAATTATTACTTAACTTTTACAGCTGCATTTCTTAGCTTTGGGTTTTTATTCAAGGGTATAGGAAAATATGTATACATGCTTGTTGTAAACATATTTTTAACTTTACTTATGATTGTAGACTTATTTTACTTTAGAGGCTTTTTGACAGTTCCGTCTATATTAGTTACTACTCAAACTGCTAACTTAGATAACATGTCAGGCACAATTTTTTCATTAGTAAGTAGATACGATATAGTATTTTTAATTGATTTTATTATATTAGCTCTATATCTATTTTTTGCATCAAAATATTTTAAGAAAGTAAAAAGAAGTGTAAAATCTTTTGCCATAATTTTTGTTATATCAGTTTTTTATATAGGATATATTCCTTTTAATCTATATGTTCTTCATAGAGAAGTAAGTGGCAGTTACATATTTAGTGGTTATGACCCAATGGATTCAGCTAGATATTTTTCACCTGTAGGATATCATGTTTTAGATATTTATAATGTATATAAAGATTCAAAACCATATACGCTAACAGCATCAGAGAACAAACAGATAGAAGACTATTTTAATAATAAAAAGGAAAACCTTCCTGATAATAAATATAAAAGCATGTTTGCAAATAAAAACCTTTTAGTAATTCAAGTTGAATCACTAGAAAACTTTGTTATTAATCAGAAGATTGATGGTCAGGAGATTACCCCTAGCTTAAATAAACTTATTAATAACTCAATATATTTCCCTAATACCTTTGAGCAGGTTAACGAAGGGACAAGTTCAGATTCAGATTTAATGGTAAATACATCTATGTTACCACTAAGAAGTGGAAGTACATTTTTCAAGTATCCTAATACCACTTATTATTCACTACCTAAACTACTTGAAGAAATGGGATACGATACAGCAGCAATTCATGCTGACAAAGGTTCTTTTTGGAATTATGCTGCCGGACTTAAGGGAATAGGTTTCAAGAAATTCTTTGACTACTACTCATATGAAGATGATGAACAGATAGGTTTAGGATTAAGTGATGGAACATATTTAAGACAAGTTGTTCCTAAAATAAAAAGTTTAAAACAACCTTTTTACTCTTTCGTTGTTACTTTAACAAGTCATGGACCTTTTGATCTTCCTGACAAATATAAGGAGCTTAATATCAAAGGCGAACTAAAAGATAATATTATGGGTAGTTACTTCCAAAGTGTTCATTATACAGATAAACATATAGGAATCTTCCTAGACAATTTAGATAAGGAAGGCTTACTTGATAACACAGTAGTTGTAATAGTAGGAGACCATACTGGAGTTCATAAGTATTATGATGATAAAGTTAATACTTTAAAAAATCCTGAACCTTGGTATTTGGATAATGGTAATCATACTGTTCCATTTATCATATATCAGAAAAACTTTAAAGAACCTGTAAAATTCGATACTTATGGTGGTCAAGTAGATATAATGCCTACTCTAGCTTATGTATTAGGTATTGACGAGAAAAAGTACATTAATTCGGCTTTAGGTAGAAACTTACTAAATACAGATAAGAGTTTTGCAATACTCACTAATAAGACATTTAAGAGTACAGGCAACACTACTGACAAAGACAAAGAACAAGCAACAAAAGCTTTAGAGCTTTCAGATAAAATGATAAAGAGTAATTACTTTAAAAATAAATAAACTCAAATGAATATGAAAAAACCATAATGCTATGCATTATGGTTTTTTTTCGCTATCTTTTATTGAATTCACTTGTTTATCCCATTTGTCAACACTTTGCCCAGTTACAACCCACTCACACATAACCACGCTCTCATTATTTTTCAGGCTAATGGTGCCAATACTATTGGTTACTATACTTCCATTCTTTATCTGATATATATCTATCTTATCTTTGGTCACAATGAATACTAATCTTCCATTGTAGGCAGTATAGGCATCCACTGCTGCTGGCACTACTTCCTTTATTGAATTCCATGAAACAAAAAGTTTATCATGATTTACTAGCTTTTTAGTTGGTGGATAATTTATATTAAAAGAAACACCATTAAAATTATCTTGATCAATTGCACTAATTTTACCTTGAAGAAGCCAATGTCCATTTTTTCTTATCATTGTATAATTTTCATAATTAGGAGCTGCTACATTCAATTTTTCTTTTGCCTCTTCTGATAAATTTCCAACTTGATCTTTCCATGCCATATAAAAAGATTTTTGAGCTTCTTCTCCTAATAAAGTGACTATATCTACCCCTTTTAAGGTTTTGGTATTATCTACAGGTAATATTTGCTCAGAGACATAATTATTTTTAAAATTATTACCCTTATAATACTGTGTTGCAATATAATCGTTGCCTACAAAAGATATATCTCTATATAAATCATAACCATTAGCCATTGGCTTAACTTTACTCATCTGCTCTTTTTCATTAGTTTGAGTCACCTCAAATTCCTCATCTATATACCCTTTATTTTCTGTATGGTTAACCTTTATAGACCAAAATCCTTTCATACGAGGTACTAACAAATCCTTTATCTCCTTAGGCTCACTCAGCTTATCATCTTTAAAAGACACCCATAGAGTTCTATATTCTGCTGGACCATACTGTCCTGTACTCAGCTTTTCTCTTGAGGATTTTAATCCTATGAGGACCCCTATGGGGTCATTATAATTTTCGTTCAGGTTTCCCATTGAGTCTTCTGATCGTACATTAACTCCTACATCCCATTGACGCAATGTACTATCGTCAGTTTTAGTTAAGTTATATAGAACTCCCTTATATATTAATAAACCATTATTATTATCAAGCTTTATGAAATCACAGAACACATTATTATCATCAGAAACTGAAGTAATCTCTACATCCTTATTACCTAAATCAGTCTTAGTCCACTTATACTCGTTAACTAAAAAATAATTTGGATTCATTACTTTTAATTTATATTTGGGGTTTCCAAGATAATTATGTCCTATTGCTGCTAATTCTGAATTAAAAGATATACGTTTAGTTAATAAGTCTTCTGCTTCATTTTTATCATTTGTAGAAGGATCCATAATCTCGTACTTAGTTGCTTTCCAACTTCCATTTATATCTAATTTAGCTACAGTAGGCGCTACTATAATCTCCCCTTGATCATTAGAGTTCGATATACTAGTACACCCTATTAAAGACATCGCTAATAATAAAATTGTTAAAATTTTAATCTTACTTCTCATATATACACCATTAAGTTTCAAAAGGAATGGTAACCATTACCTCTGTTCCTTTATCTTCTTCACTTTTAATTTGAAAAGTTCCTCCATGCATATTTACTATCTCATCACAAATAGACAACCCAATTCCATTTTGAGATTTTGAATTTTTGCCTTTAAAGAATTTTTCTTTAACCCTAGGCAGATCTTCTTTACTTATTCCACAGCCGTTATCTTTAACCAACAACTTGAGTGAGTTCGCCTCTCTATATACTCTTAATAATACTTGCCCGTAAGAAGGTGTAAACTTAAAAGCATTATCTAAAAAGTTGATGAGTAGCTGTTTTAATCTACCTGAGTCAGCATTAATTGCTGGCAAATCTTGTTCACAATCAACGATAAAATTTATATTTTCCCTCTCTGCTCTTGGCCTTAAATACACATTAACATAGTCAACTAACTGGCTTATATCAACACTTTCTATATTTAAAACCACCTTACCAGACACAAATCTTGAGAAATCTAAAAGTTCTTCTACCATAGCCGATAACCTATCCGCTTCCTTTTCAATTATCTTAAAGCCAGTATCAAGCATAGCTCTGTCTGTTTTCTCATTGTTTAAAACTATTGCCCATCCTTTAATGGCTGTTAAAGGTGTTCTCAGCTCATGAGATACAGAAGATATGAAATCATTTTTTAGCTCATCTCTCTTTTTTAGCTCTTCTGCCATATAGTCTAAGGTATTTGCTAAACTACCTATTTCATCTAATCTTTTGCTATCACTCCTAACCATTAAATCACCTATAGCCATCTTTTCAGCTACCTTAGTAACTTCCTTGATTGGATTGACTATACTATTAGCCAGCATATAACTTACAAATACACCTATTAAAAACACCATTACTCCAATAGATATAAAAATTATAGAGATACCTCTTATAGATTTATTCACTTCTTTAAGCGAAGTTACAAACCGCAGAACTCCAACTACTTTTTCTCCAGAGGTCAAAGGATACGAAACTGCCATTACTTCATTTGTATCATAATAAACCTTTCCTATCCATCTTCCTTGTTGACCTCCTTTTATAGCTTTTCTTACATCTGCAGTATCAATTATATCTCCTTCTTTAACTCCTAATGAGTCCATTAATAGTTTTCCTTCATCATCCAATATCTGAACCTGCGCATTAGTTTGTTTCCAAAAAACATCTACATTATCACGTATATTTTCAACTAAAGATGAAGAAGAAAAATACTTGTTGTAAAAATCAGCAGAAGTCTTTACCTGATTTGATAACAAAGCTTCAGTATTATCATAATAATATTTCCTTAAAAAGAATATGAATAGTACTTCTAAAAGGGTTACTGTAACGAAAACTGCTACAAGAAAGTTTATAGTAATTTTAGTTTTGATACTAGTCATATTTCATCTCCTATTTCTTCCACCTATATCCAGTGCCCCATACTGTTTCTATATATCTAGGGGTAGAGGCTGAATCCTCTATTTTTGATCTAAGTCTCCTTATATTTACATCAACTATTTTAGGATCCCCAAAAAAATTCACACCCCATACTAAATTTAAAAGTTCATCCCTACTAAATGCCTTACCTGGGTTTTCAAGGAATATCTTCATAAGTAAAAACTCTTTAGGAGTAACATCAATTTCTATCTGCTCCTTAAAAAGTTTTTGCGAGTATAGATTCATTTCAAATGGTTCTAAAATTAATTTATCTCCATCACTCTTATCTATTTTTTCATCCATTCTTCTTAGCAGTGCTTTAACTCTTAAAGTTACTTCTATAGGATTGAACGGCTTAACTACGTAATCATCCGCTCCAAATTCCAAACCCATAATTCTATCCATGTCTTGCCCTTTTGCAGTAAGCATAATTATCCCCATATTAGGGTATTCTTTTCTAAGTCGCTCACATACTTTAAATCCATCAATTCCTGGAAGCATAACATCTAATATTGCTACATCAGGCTTCTCTAAAAGAGCCAATCGTATTCCCTCTTCTCCATTATTGGCTTCTATTACCTTATAATCGTTTCTTTCAAAGTTTATCTTAAGAAAACCTCTTATGCTATCTTCGTCTTCTACTAATAATATTTTTGACATACTTACACCATCCTATATAAATAATAAGTAACCTTAAATAAAAATACATGCAGTTAAATTTAAATATAATATATGTTAGTGTGATTATAACATATTTATATAGATAAACTACTTCCTTTTAAAACTTATATTTTCAAACTTTCCTCTCAAACCCGGAGGAGTTTTGAAAATGGATTTCCAATTGAAGTGTTTCATCTCTAAAACTAGAAAAGTAGAGATACACAATACTGTGCTCCCTACTTATAGCTTGTACATTATTCTAATATTTTAAACTCATATCCTTTATTTTTTAAGTCTGCTATTATATCAGGGAGAACCTCAGCTGTATTTTCTTTTCCATATGTATCGTGCATTAGTAACACTAGCTTCTGCTGATTCTTAAATGTCTGTCTATATCTATCAAGAAGTTGCTCTTTAGATTTAGGCTTTCCTTCAGCATCTCCTATGAGCCCATTCCAATCTATGTATTTATATCCCATATCATCGAAACGCTTATCAGTTTCATCAACGCCCTTCCATGACATATGTCCCCCTGGAAATCTTACTATTCTACTTCTAAAATCTTGTCCTAATACTTTTCTTATGGCATCATTATTTTTATCTAATTCAGCCATAAATTTATCTGCATCAACTTTGCCTCCAGGATATAAATTATTATAAATATGTGTATATGTATGATTACCTATAGAATTTCCCTGCTTATATGTATCTAAAAGAATTTGTTTTGCTCTAGGATCTTTTTCTAGTTCTTTCCCTACTATAAAAAACGTAGCTTTTATATCATTTTTTTTCAATACTTCCAAAATCTTAGGAGTCACTGTTGTTGAAGGGCCATCATCAAAGGTTAAGAAAACAATTTTTTTACCATCATTTATTTTTATGTTTTTTGATAAGAAATTTTGTATTGGCCCTGCATCATATGCATCTTTATCTAATTTCAATTCCTTATTTATATACTCAGTAAGTGCTGCATGAGATTGTGCTGAATTATCTATATTTTCCTGTTTTAGATTTCCGTCAACTACGGCTGCTTGTACAATTTCTTTCTTCACTATATTATGTCTGTAATAAGCAGTAATAAATATTGAAGAAACAACTACTGTACCTGCAAATAATATAATTCCATTAATTCGTCTTCTTATTTTCATTCGTTTTTTCCTCTTCCTTTTCATCCTTAGGTCACTGCCTCTAAACAACACTACCATCTCCTACAATTCTATTACACAAATATAATGGATTTAAAGTAACAATAAAGATTGCTCTTCATACATAAATAATAAACTATATTACAGAGTGATAAATTACATTTTTATAAAAATAAATTACAATCCTGTAACATGTTGTCTTTATATAACAAAACACCTTTGTTTTTAAGACATTTCTATAATACTTTAACCAATATTCTCCATTTTGCATAATAGTTTTACATTATTATGGTTTATATAAATTAATTATACAATAATTTTGTTAATAAAAGAATATCATAAAACTTTTTTAACACTACAATTTATGGAATTAACATATTTTTTTATACAACAAAAAACACCAGTTAATTATAACTGATGTATCAATTTCAAATGGCTCCGCGAAGAGGGCTCGAACCTCCAACCTATCGGTTAACAGCCGAGTGCTCCACCATTGAGCTATCGCGGAACATTATTAAATTAGAAAGATTGTTCTTTCAAAATTGCATTAAGTTAACTTTGTAATAATTTGTATTGGTCAAGCCCTCGACCTATTAGTATCGGTCAGCTGAACATGTTACCATGCTTACACCTCCGACCTATCAACCTCGTGTTCTTCGAGGGGTCTTACTAGCTTACGCTATGGGAAATCTAATCTTGAGGTGGGCTTCACGCTTAGATGCTTTCAGCGTTTATCCCTTCCCGACGTAGCTACCCAGCTATGCTCCTGGCGGAACAACTGGTGCACCAGAGGTCAGTCCATCCCGGTCCTCTCGTACTAAGGACAGCTCCTCTCAAATTTCCTACGCCCGCGACGGATAGGGACCGAACTGTCTCACGACGTTCTGAACCCAGCTCGCGTGCCGCTTTAATGGGCGAACAGCCCAACCCTTGGGACCTACTTCAGCCCCAGGATGCGACGAGCCGACATCGAGGTGCCAAACCTCCCCGTCGATGTGGACTCTTGGGGGAGATCAGCCTGTTATCCCCGAGGTAGCTTTTATCCGTTGAGCGATGGCCCTCCCACGAGGTACCACCGGATCACTAAGCCCGACTTTCGTCCCTGCTCCACTTGTGGGTGTCGCAGTCAGGCTCCCTTCTGCCTTTGCACTCTACGAACGATTTCCGACCGTTCTGAGGGAACCTTTGGGCGCCTCCGTTACTTTTTTGGAGGCGACCGCCCCAGTCAAACTGCCCACCTAACAATGTCCCGTCACCAGCTTCATGGTGCCCGGTTAGAATCCCAGTACTGTCAGGGTGGTATCCCAAGGACGACTCCACATCCCCTAACGAGGATGCTTCCAAGTCTCCCACCTATCCTGTACAGACAATACCGAAACTCAATGCTAAGCTACAGTAAAGCTCTACGGGGTCTTTCCGTCCAATCGCGGGTAGCAAGCATCTTCACTTGCACTACAACTTCGCCGGATTTACAGTTGAGACAGTGCCCAAGTCATTACGCCATTCGTGCGGGTCAGAACTTACCTGACAAGGAATTTCGCTACCTTAGGACCGTTATAGTTACGGCCGCCGTTTACTGGGGCTTAAGTTCACCGCTTCGCGTTACCGCTAACGATTCCCCTTAACCTTCCAGCACCGGGCAGGCGTCAGCCCCTATACATCAGCTTTCGCTTTAGCAGAGACCTGTGTTTTTGCTAAACAGTTGCTTGGGCCTATTCTCTGCGACCTACTCTCGTAGGCACCCCTTCTCCCGAAGTTACGGGGTCAATTTGCCGAGTTCCTTAACTGTAATTCTTCCGCCGGCCTTAGGATTCTCTCCTCACCTACCTGTGTCGGTTTGCGGTACGGGTACTACATTTCTCCCTAGAAGCTTTTCTTGGCAGCGTAGAATCAAGTACTTCAGCCTAAAAGGCCTTCCCCATCACACCTCAGCTAATACAGGCGGATTTGCCTACCTGTATACCTAAGTGCTTAGACTAGCATCCAATAGCTAGCACACTCTATCTTCCTGCGTCACTCCATCGGTAATAACGATTTGCAGTAGTATCGGAATATCAACCGATTGTCCATCACCTACGCCTTTCGGCCTCGGCTTAGGTCCCGACTAACCCTCAGCGGACGAGCCTTCCTGAGGAAACCTTAGGTTTTCGGCCACTAGGATTCTCACCTAGTTCTCGCTACTGATGCCAACATACTCACTCGTAATCAGTCCACCGCTCCTTACGGTACGACTTCAGCCCGATTACGACGCTCCCCTACCCCAGCAGATAAATCTGCTAGCCGTAGCTTCGGTGATAAGTTTGAGCCCCGAACATCTTCGGCGCAGGATCTCTCGACTAGTGAGCTATTACGCACTCTTTTAATGAGTGGCTGCTTCTAAGCCAACATCCTAGTTGTCTTAGAAATCCCACATCCTTTTCCACTTAACTTATACTTTGGGACCTTAGCTGACGATCTGGGCTGTTTCCCTTTTGACTACGGATCTTATCATTCGCAGTCTGACTGCCGGACTAATACTATATGGCATTCGGAGTTTGATAAGGTTCGGTAAGCGATATGCCCCCTAGCCCATTCAGTGCTCTACCTCCATTAGTCATATCCGACGCTAGCCCTAAAGCTATTTCGGGGAGAACCAGCTATCTCCGAGTTCGATTGGAATTTCTCCGCTATCCACAGCTCATCCCATGGTTTTTCAACACCAACGTGGTTCGGTCCTCCACGAAGTTTTACCTTCGCTTCAACCTGGCCATGGATAGGTCACCCGGTTTCGGGTCTACGGCATGCAACTAGTCGCCCTATTCAGACTCGGTTTCCCTTCGGCTCCGTACCTTAAGTACTTAACCTCGCTACATACCGTAACTCGTTGGCTCGTTCTACAAAAAGCACATCATCACACACATATGGTGCTATGATCGGTTGTAGGCACACGGTTTCAGGTTCTATTTCACTCCCCTCCCGGGGTTCTTTTCACCTTTCCCTCACGGTACTTCTTCACTATCGGTCATCAAGTAGTATTTAGCCTTGGGAGGTGGTCCTCCCTGCTTCCCACAAGGTTTCACGTGTCTCGTGGTACTCTGGAGCAGAACTATGGTCTTCTTGTTTCACTTACAGGACTATTACCTTCTACGGTGTATCTTTCCAGATATCTTCAATTACAATAGCCACCAATGTTATGTTCTGTCCGCAACCCCAAAGATAAATCTTTGGTTTGGGCTCTTCCGATTTCGCTCGCCGCTACTGACGGAATCGATTTTTCTTTCTCTTCCTCTAGGTACTTAGATGTTTCAGTTCCCTAGGTTTACCCTCCTATAGCTATGTATTCACTATAGGATACGTAGGGTTACCTACGTGAGTTTCCTCATTCGGAGATCTTTGGATCACAGGCTATTTGCGCCTACCCAAAGCTTATCGCAGCTTGTCACGTCCTTCTTCGGCTCTTGATGCCAAGGCATTCACCATGCGCCCTTTGTAGCTTGACCTATCAAATCAAATTTGAGTTACAAATTTGCTGATTTACTAAAATACTAGCGTGCATTTTAGTAATCAATTTATTACAAAGAATAGTAAATATCTTTACTTTAACTTATGTGCAATTTTCAAAGAACAATGGTGGGCTTAAATGGACTCGAACCATCGACCTCACGCTTATCAGGCGTGCGCTCTAACCAGCTGAGCTATAAGCCCACAAATGGTGGAGATAAAGAGATTCGAACTCTTGACCCCCTGCGTGCAAGGCAGGTGCTCTCCCAACTGAGCTATACCCCCATATGTGTATATTAAATTAAGATGCCAATTACTTGGTATCTCAAAATTAAACAGAGAGAGATTCTAACCAGAATTCGTATATATTAAGTCTGAAATGCATCAGTACTTAATAATTTCTCCATAGAAAGGAGGTGATCCAGCCGCAGGTTCTCCTACGGCTACCTTGTTACGACTTCACCCCAATCGCTGACCCTACCTTCGGCTGCTGCCTCCCTTACGGGTTAGCTCACAGACTTCGGGTATTGCCAACTCTCATGGTGTGACGGGCGGTGTGTACAAGGCCCGGGAACGTATTCACCGCGACATGCTGATTCGCGATTACTAGCAACTCCGGCTTCATGTAGGCGAGTTTCAGCCTACAATCCGAACTGGGACAAGTTTTTGAGATTTGCTCCACCTCACGGTCTTGCGTCTCTTTGTACTTGCCATTGTAGCACGTGTGTAGCCCTAGACATAAGGGGCATGATGATTTGACGTCATCCCCACCTTCCTCCCGGTTAACCCGGGCAGTCTCGCTAGAGTGCTCAACTAAATGGTAGCAACTAACAATAAGGGTTGCGCTCGTTGCGGGACTTAACCCAACATCTCACGACACGAGCTGACGACAACCATGCACCACCTGTCTTCCTGTCGGTACCAAAGGTACCGACTTCCCCGGTTAAGGGTAATTCAGGAGATGTCAAGTCTAGGTAAGGTTCTTCGCGTTGCTTCGAATTAAACCACATGCTCCGCTGCTTGTGCGGGCCCCCGTCAATTCCTTTGAGTTTTAATCTTGCGACCGTACTCCCCAGGCGGGATACTTATTGTGTTAACGGCGGCACGGAGGTGTTGAAACCCCCACACCTAGTATCCATCGTTTACGGCGTGGACTACCAGGGTATCTAATCCTGTTTGCTCCCCACGCTTTCGAGCCTCAGTGTCAGTTACAGTCCAGAAAGTCGCCTTCGCCACTGGTGTTCTTCCTAATCTCTACGCATTTCACCGCTACACTAGGAATTCCACTTTCCTCTCCTGCACTCTAGATATCCAGTTTGGAATGCAGCACCCAAGTTAAGCTCAGGTATTTCACATCCCACTTAAATATCCACCTACGCTCCCTTTACGCCCAGTAAATCCGGACAACGCTTGCCACCTACGTATTACCGCGGCTGCTGGCACGTAGTTAGCCGTGGCTTCCTCCTTGGGTACCGTCATTATCGTCCCCAAAGACAGAGCTTTACAACCCGAAGGCCTTCATCACTCACGCGGCGTTGCTGCATCAGGGTTTCCCCCATTGTGCAATATTCCCCACTGCTGCCTCCCGTAGGAGTCTGGACCGTATCTCAGTTCCAATGTGGCCGATCACCCTCTCAGGTCGGCTACGCATCGTCGCCTTGGTGAGCCATTACCTCACCAACTAGCTAATGCGCCGCGGGTCCATCTTATAGCGGATTGCTCCTTTGATTTTCATTTCATGCGAAACGAAAATGTTATGCGGTATTAATCTTCCTTTCGGAAGGCTATCCCCCTCTATAAGGCAGGTTACCCACGTGTTACTCACCCGTCCGCCGCTAAGAAAGTTCCGAAGAACTTTCTCCGCTCGACTTGCATGTGTTAGGCACGCCGCCAGCGTTCGTCCTGAGCCAGGATCAAACTCTCAATTTAAAGTTTAATCATAGCTTACTTACTTAGTAAGTCTTTTTTCAAAAGAATTGCTGGTTTAGTTTAAGTCTAATTTTAGACTTTGTTTATCTTCTCTGTTTAATTTTCAAAGACCAATGTTTAACTGCTTATTCATATTATCATCTCAATCGAATCTTGTCAACATTATTTTTTGTTGCTTAAAATCAATTTGTCAGACAACGATATTTAATATACCATGTTATTGAACAAAACTCAAACTATTCTATAGTCAATTATATAAATTTATATGCTAAAATCTAAATATACCTTCAAATATCTTTTTTTTCCTTGTATGTTTACTATTGAAGATTACAAGAAAATATGATGTCTTTATCGATAATCTTCCACATTAAAATACTTTAAATTATAAAAATTAGCTTCTTTATCTTAGAATCTGAAATCATTCATAATCTTCTCTAAAATAAAAATACATGTATACAGTAAATTTTACATTCCCTATATACATGTATTATCTAATTAAATTTTAGTTTTTAATTTTGACACAATAAATACATTTACCTTAAACTGAATTATGATATATTTTCAAACTGCATATTATATAGATAAGCATAAGTTCCATCTAAATCAATTAACTCATTATGATTTCCTCGTTCTTTTATTCCTTCATCCGTAAGAACTATTATTTCATCAGCGTTTCTTATAGTGCTCAGTCTATGAGCTATAACTATTGTAGTTCTATTCTTAGAAAGATCTTCTAAGGATTTCTGTATAAACTTCTCACTCTCATTATCAAGGGCAGATGTAGCTTCATCAAGTATCAATATAGGAGGATTTTTAAGGAATACTCTTGCTATTGACACTCTTTGCTTCTGACCACCAGAAAGCTTAACCCCTCTCTCTCCTACACTTGTATCATAACCATCCTTAAGAGTCATAATAAATTCATGTATATTAGCTTTTTTAGCTGCATCTATAATCTCCTCATCAGATGCACCTGGTTTCCCATAAGCTATATTTTCTTTTATAGTTCCAGTAAACATGTATACATCCTGTTGAACTATCCCAATTGAGTTTCTAAGGGATTTAAGTTTTATATCTCTTATGTCTATGCCATCAACAGTAATTGAGCCTTCATTTATTTCATAAAATCTTGGGATTAGGCTGCAAAAAGTTGTTTTTCCACCACCAGAAGGACCAACAAGCGCAACATTCTTCCCTTCTTTTATACTTATGTTTATATTTTCTAATATGTTATGTTTTTCATTATAACTAAAGGATACATTCTTAAATTCTATATTTCCCTTTGGATTTATAATATCTATAGCACCTTTATTATCTGTTATATCCGGCTCAGTATTTATAACTTGTAGAAACCTATCAAAACCGGTAAGTCCTTTTTGGAATTGTTCTGTGAAGTTAACAAGCTTGTCTATCGGGCTTAAAAAGATATTTATATACAGTATATAGACCATAAGATCAGCTACTTTTAGAGTACCATTGCTTATAAATAAGCCTCCAGCCAAAATAACTGACACATATAGTAGTCCTTGAAAAAATCCATTGCCGCTAAAGAATTTTCCCATTATAAAATAGTTATCTTCCTTACTCTTAAGAAATTCTATATTTCCCTTATCAAATTTGTGGCTCTCTATCGTTTCATTAGCAAATGATTTTACAACTCTTATACCAGAAAGACTGTCCTGTACTATAGCATTTACATTTGCTATCTTTTCTCTATTTTTCATAAATACTCTGTTCATATGTTTGTTATAGAATATTGAGAAATATAGCATAACCAAAGTTATAAAGAAAAGTATTAGAGTTATCTTAACATTTACATTCATAAGTATTATGAATGACCCTAATAACTTAAGTATAGATATAAATATATCTTCTGGACCATGATGTGCTAGCTCAGAAATATCAAAAAGATCATTCACTATCCTTGATTGCAAGGTACCTGTATTGTTATTATCATAATAAGAGAATGATAGCTTTTGAAGATGATCAAATAAATCCTTTCTCATATTAGATTCCATCTTGGCTCCCATTATATGTCCCCAAGAAGTTATAAAATACTGACAAAAATATCTTACAATATACATGCACAATAATGCCAAACCTGCATAAATTACATACCTAAGTATTGTATTTTTATCTTCTAATATATACACGTTATTAGTTAAATATCTTACTATCATTGGGAATACAAGATCTATCCCAGATAATATCAATGCACAGACCATATCCGCTAAGAAAAGCTTCTTATAAGGCCCATAGTAATTAAGAAATTTTTTAAATCTATCCATATTTGTATAGTAGTCCTCCCCCGTAATTTATTCATATAAACAATAAAATATCACTATATAGATTATTAATCAAACAATAGAATATGTGATTAAATCAGGTTATTTGAATTAATAAAATTATTTTAACGTTTACTATCCATTTAATATATTATTTCACTTAATATCAAAAGTCAACTTGTTAGGTATAGTTTAATTTCTGCATTTAAAGTAAATATTGATTTTTTTGCTTTTTCCCTATCCTATAAAAAAACAGCATCAGTGGGATTAAGATAATATTATCAACAATATTACCCTAATCCCACTGATGCTATAGTATATTTTTCTCTTGTTATGTTTAATATTATTATTAAATCTAATTGGTTATACAGGAGATGCTCTATGAGCGAGCAATTAGAATTAAATGATTTTTAATGTTATTTTTTAGTCTCAGAAACATTTAAATTAGTATTCAATAAAAGTATGTCCACTCTTCTATTTTTACTTTTTCCTTCTTCTGTGTCATTTGATGCAACTGGTCTGTATTCTCCGTAGCCTACAGAGGATAATCTATCAGCTGATATTCCCCCTCTAGTTACTAAGAATTCTACCACATTAGCAGCTCTAATCGAGGATAACTGCCAATTAGAATGAAAATATGTAGTGTTTATTGGCACATTATCAGTATGCCCTTCTACTCTTATATAGTTATCAATTTTATTAAGTATTCCTGCTAAAGAAATCAATTTTTTTTGATTATCGACTTTAACATCAGCCTTACTACTGTCAAAGAATACTGTGTCATTAAAACTAATTACAAGACCTCTTTCTTGAAGGCTCGTTGTAATGCTTCCTTTAAGATCTGAGCCAGCAATCATCTTATCTATTTCTTCTTTTACCTTTTCTAACTTCTGCTCTTCTATTTTCTCTTTGGCATTATTGTCTGTGATCTGCTTAAGCTGATCATCTGTCACTGTTACTTTGCTTGAATCAATACTAGCATTATCAGAGGTACCTATAATACTCTTTCCCCCCCCAATGGCTAAATTCAAAGATTGTGCAATTTGAGAATATTTTTTGGCATCTACAGTACTAGACGCATACATTACTACAAAAAATATCATAAGAAGAGTTATCAAATCAGAATATGTTAATAGCCATCGTTCATTATTTTCCTTTTCTGCTCTCTTTTTTTTCATAAAATAATACCTCTCTAATCATTAGCATTATTTGAATTTAATTCTGCTACTTCTTTGTCAGTTAAAAATCCTTCTAGCTTGGCCACTAAAGTATTAGGATTGGCTCCTTCTTGGATAAGCATAATAGCTTCAATTGACATTTCTTTTTCTAATATTTCTTCTTTATCAAGTGCTTTTAATTTGTTTGCTATAGGAAGCCAAAGTAAATTTGCAGTACCAACTCCGTATAATGTTGCAATGAAAGCCACTGCTATCTTAGGTCCAAGTGTACTAGGATCATCTAAATTACTGAGAACCTGTACCAATCCCATAACGGTACCTATAATACCCATTGTTGGTGAAAACCCACCTGCTGCATCGAATATACCAGCCCCATCATGATGACGCTCTGACATTTGTTCTAACTTTGTCTCCAATATCCCCCTTATTGTGCTTGGTTCAACACCGTCAACAACCATTTGAAGGCCTTTTTTTATAAATGGATCCATTTCATTATTTGCTAGATCGCCTTCTATGCTCAATAATCCATTTTTTCTTGTTTTAGTTGATAATTCTTTAAAAAATTCTATCTGTTCTTTTGTATTAACCTGTCTATTTGTAAATGCAACCTTTATTATCTTACTTATATTTTTTAATTTACTTGTTGGAAAAGATATCGCTACTGCACCTATAGTTCCACCAAAAACTATAAGCGCTGCTGAAAAAGCCACAAGCATTAAGGGACTTCCACCTTCTTTAATAAAAGCAAAAATTAACGAACCAAACCCTATCACTATACCGATAATTATTCCTATATCCATAACTTCCTCCATCTCCTAACTATATTATAAAATTCCCCAAGTGAAACACTTTAAATTAAACTTCCCAATTTAATTATCGTATAATATCTTAATTTTATTAGCATTAAAGTAAATTTTTTATGGTAAATTATCAAAAATATTTGGCTTTTAATATTTATTCAAGCAACTCTTCTTTTGAATTTTCTAAAGTGGGAAGAATGTAGGAAAACAAAAAATAGCTAGGCTTCAATTTTCTGAAACCTAGCTATTTCAATATCTTTGGTGCTCCCAACAGGGTTCGAACCTGCGACCTATGGATTCGAAGTCCACCACTCTATCCAACTGAGCTATAGGAGCTTGTTATATAAAAAATTTGTTAAAGCGATCTTCTTTGGTAATTTTTTTTGCCCATCTGCCTTTTCTTAAGTGTATGTGAAGAATCTTACAGACGACATATTCTTCTTTTTTATTCTTTAACTTATACTATGTCTTAGGTCTGTTAGCATAATTATCCACAGATATAATTGATATATAAATTGCTAAAGAATAAAATAATATAAAAAGACAACTTAAGTTATAAGTTGTCTTTAGTATGGAGCGGGTAGTGGGAGTCGAACCCACCTTTTCAGCTTGGAAGGCTGGAGTATTACCGATATACGATACCCGCATATTTGGAGCGGAAGACGGGACTCGAACCCGCGACCTTCACCTTGGCAAGGTGACACTCTACCATTGAGTCACTTCCGCATGATTGGTGCAGATGAAGGGAGTCGAACCCCCACGCCGTAGGCGCTAGATCCTAAGTCTAGTGCGTCTGCCAATTCCGCCACATCTGCATCTTTTCATTTAATTATAATTGGTGGCTTACCGGGGAATCGAACCCCGGACACCATGATTAAAAGTCATGTGCTCTACCGACTGAGCTAGTAAACCAATTGGCTGGGATAGCAGGATTCGAACCTACGAATGATGGAGTCAAAGTCCATTGCCTTACCGCTTGGCGACATCCCAATATTAAATATGGGGTGAACGATGGGATTCGAACCCACGACAACCAGAGCCACAATCTGGTGCTCTACCAACTGAACTACGTCCACCATATTTGGTGCGCCATCAGGGACTCGAACCCAAGACACCCTGATTAAGAGTCAGGTGCTCTACCAACTGAGCTAATGGCGCATAATGGTGCGTCTTAAGAGATTCGAACTCCTGGCCCACGCCTTAGAAGGGCGTTGCTCTATCCAGCTGAGCTAAAGACGCATATTAAAAACTATGTATTATAACATCTAATATTAAGATGTTTATGGAGCGGGTAGTGGGAGTCGAACCCACCTTTTCAGCTTGGAAGGCTGGAGTATTACCGATATACGATACCCGCATATTTAAACTGGTCGGGGTGACAGGGATCGAACCTGCGACCTCATGGTCCCAAACCACGCGCGCTCCCATCTGCGCTACACCCCGATATCCATTTAAAATGGTGCGTCTTAAGGGATTCGAACCCCTGGCCCACGCCTTAGAAGGGCGTTGCTCTATCCAGCTGAGCTAAAGACGCATATTAAAAACTATGTATTATAACATCTAATATTAAGATGTTTATGGAGCGGGTAGTGGGAGTCGAACCCACCTTTTCAGCTTGGAAGGCTGGAGTATTACCGATATACGATACCCGCATATTTGGAGCGGAAGACGGGACTCGAACCCGCGACCTTCACCTTGGCAAGGTGACACTCTACCATTGAGTCACTTCCGCATGATTGGTGCAGATGAAGGGAGTCGAACCCCCACGCCGTAGGCGCTAGATCCTAAGTCTAGTGCGTCTGCCAATTCCGCCACATCTGCATCTTTTCATTTAATTATAATTGGTGGCTTACCGGGGAATCGAACCCCGGACACCATGATTAAAAGTCATGTGCTCTACCGACTGAGCTAGTAAACCAATTGGCTGGGATAGCAGGATTCGAACCTACGAATGATGGAGTCAAAGTCCATTGCCTTACCGCTTGGCGACATCCCAATATTAAATATGGGGTGAACGATGGGATTCGAACCCACGACAACCAGAGCCACAATCTGGTGCTCTACCAACTGAACTACGTCCACCATATTTGGTGCGCCATCAGGGACTCGAACCCAAGACACCCTGATTAAGAGTCAGGTGCTCTACCAACTGAGCTAATGGCGCATAATGGTGCGTCTTAAGGGATTCGAACCCCTGGCCCACGCCTTAGAAGGGCGTTGCTCTATCCAGCTGAGCTAAAGACGCATATCAAACAACATTGATTATTTTACTAAATCCAACATCTTTTGTCAAGATGTTTTTTGGAGCGGGTAGTGGGAGTCGAACCCACCTTTTCAGCTTGGAAGGCTGGAGTATTACCGATATACGATACCCGCATAAACTGGTCGGGGTGACAGGGATCGAACCTGCGACCTCATGGTCCCAAACCACGCGCGCTCCCATCTGCGCTACACCCCGGTTGCTTTCACAACTTGGTAACCTTTCGGCGACAAAGATTATTCTACACGATGTTATTATTAGAGTCAATACCCTTTTTGAAAAAAGTTTTTGAACCACTTTTCTTTATAAACCTAGTATTTGTAATACTTTGCGCCGATATACCAATTTATGTAACCAAAAGTTTTAAGATTAAAACGAATTGAAATATTCAGAATATAATTAATTACTCATATGTATTACAGTTCTACTAAATAAGGGTATAAAGGCTTTCCTTCCTCAACTTCTATGAAGGCTATACTTCTTTTGCTCATTCTAGGAAGTGAGGCACTGCCTGGATTTACAAGCCATATATTGCTATGTTGAGTTACAAGTGATTGATGAGTATGACCAAATAAAGCAGCATCAGCAGCTACTTCTTTTGCCTTAAAATATATGGAATTTAAATCATATTTTACATTGTATTTATGTCCATGAGTAATAAAAAGTTTTTTATCTAAAACTTCAACAATCATATCTACAGGGTAATTATTGGAGAAGTCACAATTCCCTTTAACACCATAAACTTTTCCATTGTAATTCTTAATGATATATTCTAAATCAGTTATATTATCACCTAAATGAATCAATATATCACTCTTATTTATCATTCTTTTTACTTTCTCTATATACTCTGTAATACCATGAGTATCACTAACTACAGCTACGAGCATTTCTATTATGCCTCCAAATTTAAATTAGATTCTTTAATGCTTTTTTTACAACGTCTAATGCTTTGCCCCTGTGGCTTATTGAATTCTTCTCATCAGCTGTCATTTCTGCAAAGGTCTTATTAAATTCTGGCACGAAAAATAGAGGATCATAGCCAAACCCTTCTACTCCTGCTAATTCTTCTTTTATAACGCCATAGGCTCTTTCTTCTACCTTTACAGTTTCCCCATCACTATTTATTAAAACTATAGCACAAACAAAAGATGCACTCCTTTTTTCAGTTGGTACGCCCTTTAATTTTTCTAATAGCTTTTCATTATTTTTTTTGTTATTTCCGTGTTCTCCTGCGTATCTTGCAGAATACACGCCTGGTTCTCCATTTAGATAGTCAACTTCTAGTCCTGAGTCATCTGCCATTATAAGAAAATCCTGCATTCCTTTTTCTTTTACATATTCATAAATTTCACTAGCTTTCTTATAAGAGTTTTCTAAAAATGTCTTACCGTCCTCTACCACATCTATATCTATATCACAATCTTTAAGAGATTTTACTTCTACATTTACATCACTTAATATTTGCTTTATTTCTTTTATTTTATGATCGTTATTACTTGCTACAATAATCGACTTCACTTTATTTTCCCCCTGTACCTATCCATAAACTATCTGTTTTCAATACATCTTTTTGTGCTTGAATTATGTGTTTAACGCCTCTTTCACCTAATGATAGCAGCTCATCTAAATCTTTTCTTGAAAAAGGACTTTCTTCTCCAGTTCCTTGTACCTCAATGAACTCTCCGCTATCCGTCATAACGATATTCATATCGACTTTAGCCTTAGAATCTTCTTCATAACATAAATCTATAATTTTTTCATCGTTTAATATTCCAACACTTACAGCTCCGACAAAACTTCTTATCGGAAAAACTTTAAAGGGCTGATTCTTATGAAGCCTGTTAACTGCATCTACTAGGGCTACAAATGCGCCAGAAATTGATGCTGTCCTTGTTCCTCCATCGGCTTGAATAACATCACAATCAATCCATATAGTCTTTTCTCCAAGTGCTTTTAAATCTACCACAGATCTTAGAGCTCTTCCAATAAGTCTTTGTATCTCCATAGTTCTACCATCTATCTTTAGCTTAGCTATATCTCTCGGTTTTCTAGATTGAGTTGATCTAGGTAACATATTATATTCTGCAGTAATCCATCCCTCTCCACTACCCTTTAAAAATGGTGGCACCTTTTCCTCTATTGATGCATTACATAATACCTTTGTATCTCCCATTTCTATAAGTACTGAGCCTTCTGCATACTTTGTATAATTTCTTGTTAGCTTTATAGGTCTTAAACCCTCATTTTTTCTTCCGTCTATTCTCATAAAATTGCCTCCTTCATAAATATCATATAGAAAAAAGTTCATCTCTTTCAGGTTGAGGAACTATAACTTCTCCTTCTAATTCTTTAACTAATATTCCTTCATCATTTGTTATATTACCAATTATAGTAGAATTAATTCCATTTTTCATTAGTAGTTTTACAAGCTCTTCACCATTTTTAGTAGTTATAATCATGCTTCCAGAAGATATTAATTTAAGCGGATCTATATTAAATACCTTACATACCTTTTTAGTTACAGCCGTAACAGGCATTCTATCTTCATATACTTTAAATCCTACATTAGAAGCATCAGCAAGTTCCCAAAGCGCTCCTAGCACTCCACCTTCAGTAATATCATGCATACTATTTACGCCGAACTTTCCACTTACTTTCCCTTCCATTATAACACTAATTTTATTAATATATTCTTTAGCTTCGTTTATCTCTTCTTTTGTTAGTACATCTTTTAGTTTTTCGATTTTATCATTTACTATTATATTAGTACCTTCTAAAGCAAGACTTTTGGTTACGACTATATCATCACCAATTTGAGCTCCTGCTGTTGATACTGCTTTCCCACTAATGCATTTACCTAGAACGGTACATGAAACAACAATTCTGTTTACTGCAGAAGTTATTTCAGTATGTCCTCCAATTATTTCCACATTTATCTTTGAGGTTTCTTCATCAATTTGCTTCATTACATCGTTTATTTCTTCAAAGGTAGTATTTTCTGGCGCTAGTATAGTAACCAATATAGCCATAGGATCTACTCCACAGGATGCTACATCATTACAATTCACATGAACAGCCAGTCTTCCTATGTTTTCAGCTGCACCAGTTATGGGATCAGTAGATATTACACATTCATATTCTCCAAAGTCTATAACAGAGCAATCTTCTCCTACTCCATTTCTTACTCTTACTTCATCTCTCTTAACTGATTTATTGTTATTTATTAATCCTTTAAGATCATCCCAGTTTAATTTTCCTGATTTCATAAATGTTCTCCTTGTTTATATATATACGTATGCAATTTTTCACTGCAACAAACATATTATTAATATAAGTATTAATTTTATGAGGTGGATACATTGAAGTATATAGGTCCTTTTTTTAGAATAAATAGTCTGACTTCATTGGAGATAGAAAGCCAGCTATTCTTTCTTTCACGGGAAGCCCTGAAACACATCGTATTACAATCTCGTTGTGGTCTAATTTCCTCAACAAAAACTTCCAAAAAGTATCTTTCTAACAATGATATTAACATAATAAAAGATTTTTCTCCACTTTTATGTATTTATAAAAAAGGGTCTCCAAAGTTTGCATCAACTAAGCATTTTCACGGTTGGTCTGAGGATGGTGTCAAGAAAGAAATTAGTAGCTCCTCAAATGCATTGATGACTTTGAGTATATTAGAACTTTCAGAGTTTTATGCAAAGTTTGAGAAATCTTCTAGTATCAACTATTCAATGGCAAAGATTTATAGAGCCCTAGCTAAACAACAGTTAGATTTTTATTCTAAACAATTAAGAAACACAGATGGCGTTTTTGTGGATAAAAAGAATTTATCAGAAGGGAATAGCGAATTCAATCTTATCGATAAAGACAAAAAATTTAAATTTTCTGATCAAGCTTTAATGATGGTTGCATATTACCTTTATTGGAACATATGTACATTTGATGAGGATAGAGAAATGTATAAGGATTTTTCTCTAGACATATTAAATATGTTTATAAACTATAAGGAAGAAATTTACGACTTATCCTTCCAGGAATGCTGCAAGATTTGTTTTGCATTCAATGTTCTTTACAAGTATTCCAATAATAATGATGTAAAATTATTCTTAATTGATATTACAGATTATTTAATAGACAAATACAATGAGAAGAATTACATCCTAGATAATTTAGATTACTCTTGCTTAATGGCAATAAATCTTCATTTATCTTATAAGAATACAGGAATTGAATCTTTTAAAGATAATTTCTTGCAAATTAGCGAGAGACACAAAAGATTATTTGATGATAATTCAGGAATCTTTTTGAAGCCAATGGAAAAGAAGGATATAAAATATGATTGCACTGAAGTGAATAATTATATGATAAATATGCTTCTTTATGAAGAATATGAATCTTCAAGAGATTTTAAGGCTATGATTTCTACACTATTTAGACAGTTTTATATCACTTCAGGACTTGTTATTTCTTGGCCTGATGCCCCATCATTAGATAGCGATGAGAGATATAAGAATCTAACTCTTAACTCAGCTGATCTTATTGACGAATCAATGTTTAGAGTTAGTACTACTCCATCACCAGACACCACTGGCACAGCCCCAATATTCTTAAAGAAAATTGCATATTCAAAAAAGAAGGAAAACTTCACAACCACTAAGATAACTTTTGATAGTGCAAAGAATTTAACTAACTTCTTTAACATAATATTTCTATTCAAAGATACTATTCTAAAATCTTTTTTCTTCACCGAAGATACATTCCCTAAAGAAAAAGTAGAAGTAGGAAATAGCGAAAATAAAGAGTTAGATATTACAGACGAGATAACTGATGATATTAGCAATAAACTTTAAAGAGGAGCATAACTTTGCTCCTCTTTTTTTGCTTCAAAACTGATAGTATATATCTATAATTAAATAATTGATTTATTTATAAATTATTATAATTATTTAATATTCTAATCACCAGAATTAACTTCCAATTGGTTAAGATTTAAAATTCCATCTTTACTAAAGGTTATACTTTTCACCTTATCAGACTTAACACAAATTAGATTATTAAAAAGTAATGGTACTATATAGTTATTATCCCTTAATAGTTTCACAAGACTTTTATTTTTACTATCTACAGTTTCATCTTTCTTTAAGGTATTTGTGGATATCATATCATTAATATCTTTATTATCTATAGTTTTCCCCTTATTATTTGCAATCCACTTATTCACTAACTGACCGTATGTGTCAGAACTAGACGTTATATCTTCTAGCAATAATTCATAATCACCAGTGGACACAGCCTTCTTTAATTGATCTTTATCTAATAGATTGTATTTTACGGTTATATTATATATGTCTTTAAGATTTTTTGATATGAATTCACATATACTTTTATTCTCATCACTTTTTAAACATACTAACCTTAAAACATCACCCTCATAGCTTGATTTACTAAGCAGATTACTAACTTGTTCCTTAATTGAATCTAAGTTTTTCGAATCATCTGCAATAGTGGAGCTTACAATACTTTCATTTGATTTCAATGCTTTTCTCTCTAACTCCCCTAGAGCTAGCTGAAATCTATCTTCTTTTACTAAAGAATTACCTGTTATAGTATTCAAAATAGACTTCTCTAACGCTCTTCTCATGCTCAGATTGGTCTTATTATTCTTAGTATCCGGATTAAATTCTATAACCTTCATAGTATCATTAGGAAATATCTCCACTAGATTTTTAGACGATAACCTAGATATCTCACTGTTAGGGATGTTTAATATTATATCTACATCCTTTTTAGATTCAAAATCTGCTAATGCAAGTTCAGCACCAGTGAATACTTTTAATATTATTTTTTTTGCATTTGTACTTTTTTTGTTCCAATACTTTTCATTAAGATCTAGTTCTATTTCCTTATCCTCATTTACATTTTTTATTGCATATGCCCCCGAGTATTTAATGGAGGAAAATTTTTCTTTATAGTTATCTAAATTATCATCAAGCTCTCTAAGTTTAAAATATCCCTCAGACAGCTTCTTTAAGAAACTATCATCTCTTACATTCATTCTGAACTTTATCACATTTCCATCTTCTTTTGATATGGCAACATTTTTTTCAAAAGTGCCTTTTCCTTCATGATAGTCTTTTACTCCATATACATTATAGAGCTCACTTACGTATTCATCCTTATTTTTATTTGATGTAATGCTCTTAAAAAACTTCAAAAAATCATCTGCTGTTATTCTATTACCATTGCTCCAATAAATATTATTTCTTAGTTTAAAAATATATTCTAGTCCATCTTTACTTACTGAATAGGACTCTGCAAGATCTGGCACTATATCACCATTTTCATTTTCACTGACTAATCCATCAAAAATTGAATAAATAAAATCCTTGTCCCGAAGACTTAATTTATTAGTTATGTTTATAGAATCAGGAAACTTTTCTACGGCATAGGTTATCGAATTACTATCAGTAATATTATTATTTTTTGGTATTATATTAGTACAACCTTGCAAGGTAACAACAACTATAATTAATATCAATAGTTTGGAAAGCTTTCTTTTCATCAATATACTCTCCTTTAAGAAATATATATCTGAATTATGTCCAAACATTAATAATATTAATCATACCGGCAGATATCTATTGAAATCTAATTTATCATATTTTAAATGTTCATTATACTTTTTTTTACTCCATATTTGTCTTTTCAGAAAGGCCTTGCTATCTTCTAAAAAAACTTTAGGATAAGATAACTTCCAATTGTTCAATTTATATATTTCTGCTTGAAAAACTCCTGTAGTAATAAAATAAGCTTTATCCACTTCCATAAGCTCTACTAAATCTATGAAACTATTATAATCTTCTTTAAATACTACTAAGGTTTTATTAAACTTCAATAAAACTTTTTCTCTTTTTCCTATAAGCTTTATTTCAAGAGTTAATCTATCTTTAATAATTACTTCGTATTGTATCCCATATATCCAACAGTTCTTCGTCAAATTTTTAAATACCACATCTATCGGTACTCTTTTAAACTTTAATATTGCTTTATCTAATGACTCTTTATGAAGCTTATAATATATTGAACTGATTACCCCAACATTGCCTCCAAATTCTTAATTTATCATATTATAGGATATGCTACATATCCATTACAAACTACATTTTAATTAAATTTATCAAAATAAAAATTTACAAACTTGATAAAATTTCTTAAACAGATTATTATAGTATTATAATTTATGTATATGATTACTAAGTCTACATATAAGTTAGTACCAAATTTAATTATAAAGTTATTTAAAGATGAAACACTTCAATCCAAAATCTTTTTTTAACCCCCTCACAGCTTGAGGTTAGGTAATTTAGAAATATGAAGTTTATTACGAAGTGGTACATCCATATATTCAAAAATAGCATAATATATTTACGGAGGTTTTGGTAATGTTACTTGCAATAGAGATAATTGGTGTGTTATGTATGGTTACTATAATTTTTGTGGCAATTTGGGGATTTATAATAGCTAAATATGCTTATAGCCAAATAAAATATCAAAACTATCTATTAGAAAAACTTACTCAAAATATTTATCTATTAGTGACAAAAAACAAAAGTCTATCGGAGATAATTGGCGATACTAATACTAATAATATAAATGAAAACAAAAAAACAGATGGTGAAATCTAACCATCTGTTTTTTGGTTAACTCATAGTACGAAATTAAGTGGCTATGCATCCAATGCTTTAATGAGCTTACGCAAAGAATTAATATGATTTTTTCATATTCCATGGCTAAAACTGTAAACTCACTACGTTCGAACAGTACAGTTTTTTAACGCCATTCCATCTGAAAAAATCATTTAATTCTAATTGCTCGCTCATATAGCATCTCCTGCATAACCACTTAATTTCAACAATAGTCTTAAACATAGCCTTAATGTAAGATAATATTACTATTATCTTACATACATGCTCATAAAAAATATTGAGATTGAGGCTATTATAAAGCATATCACTGGATATGTTATCCTTTTGCTACCTTTTTCAAATAGATAAAATCTAATACCCCATAAAATCATAGTGGCACATAGACCTATCTGTATTGGGTAATACGAGTTAAAAATTTCAGATATATAAATAAACTGATAGGTTGTAAGTAAAGTAAGAATTATATTTATACTTGTAAGCACAGCTGCCAACGGACTTAATATAGTTATAACTCTTTTCATTTTACCCCCCTATAAGACTGTTAAAGTCATCCTCTGATAAGATAGTCAATCCAAGTTCTAAAGCCTTTGTATACTTTGAACCAGCATCTTCTCCAACTATTACATAGTCAGTCTTTTTACTAACGCTTCCTGAAACTTTTGCACCGAGTGATTCCAACTTATCTTTTATTTCTGTTCTGCTATATGATGCTAGTGAACCTGTAACAACAACAGTCTTTCCTTCAAAAGGATTTTCCTTAACTTCTGATTCCTCAAACTTAGGTTTTACACCGAGTGTAAGCAGCTCATTTATAGTTGTTATGACCTTTTCTTCTGAAAAGAAATCTATTATGCTCTTTGCAACTATACCACCTATATCACTAACACCTATAAGTTCTTCATAAGTTGCTTTTTCAATGTTCTCTATGTTTTTAAATCTCTTAACAAGATCCTTTGCAGTTTTAACACCTACATTTGGTATACCTAATGCATATATAAATGAATGTAACTGACAATCTTTACTTTTTTCCACAGCATTAAGTAGATTTTGGGCCTTTTTATCCCCAAACTTCTCAAGAGTTAACAGACTTTCCTTTTCAAGTTTATATAAATCTGTTATAGATTTGATATCAAGCTTTTCAAATAATTGTTCTGCAGTCTTTTCTGAAAACCCTTCAATATTCATAGCTTCTCTTGAAGCATAATGGACTATAGTTTTAACCATTTGTGGTTTACAGGACAAAGTATTATCACAGAAATAATGTGCTCCATTAAGCACTATATGGCTGCCGCAAGCAGGACATGTTGTTGGAGGTACAATTTCTTCTGTATCTTCATTAAGCTCCCCAGCAACTCCCATTATCTCAGGAATTACGTCGTTGGATCTTCTAACAAATACTTCAGCCCCTATTCGCACTCCTTTTCTTCTTACATCGTCCATGTTATTAAGTGTAGCTCTCTTTACTGTAACCCCTGCTAACTCTACCGGTTCTAATAATGCAGTAGGACTAACTCTTCCACTTCTTCCAACATTCCATTCTACATCCAATAGTTTTGTTGTTGCTTCTTGTGCTTCGAATTTAAAAGCAATCGCCCATTTAGGAAACTTGATTGTATAGCCAAGCAATTCCCTAGTCCTCATATCATCAATAGCAACAACGGCTCCATCTATATCATAGTTAAGTTCAAATCTTATATTTTTTATATATTCTATTTCATTCTCTATCTCTTCCATGTTATGACATACCTTCATATAATCATCCATTGGAAATCCTTTTTCCTTTATAAAACTCATCATTTCTTTGTAGGTCTTGAAAGGATTTCCTTCTTTATAACCTACATCGTAGAAAAAGGCTGATAGATTTCTTTTTGCAGTTTCTTTTATATTAAGGTTTCTAAGCGCTCCAGCTGCACCATTTCTTAAATTTTTTAAAGGAACTTCTGATACTTGGTTATACTTATCAAAAGCTTCTTTAGTCATTATAGCTTCACCATGAATCTCTAAAACATCATTACAGCTTATTTTAAGTGGAAGAGACTTTATGGTTTTTGTCTGTGCAGTTACATCTTCACCTATTTCACCGGTGCCTCTTGTTGCTGCCTTTATAAGTACCCCATTACTGTCATAAGTACAGTTTATGGTTAGGCCATCAAATTTCTTAGTAACTATATATCTTATAGCTGGAAGTTTATCCTCATGGGTTCTATTATAATCATCAATAAACTTAATATTTCTATTATGCCACTCTCTAAGTTCTTCTACAGTTTGAGCCTTATCTAGGCTCCATAATCTTGCTTTATGAGTATATTTAGAAAACTCTGCAAGAGCAGTGTCACCAACTCTTTGGCTCGGAGAATATGGAAGTATATAAGAAGTTTCTTTTTCAAGAGTAACTAATTCATCATATTTTTTATCATAGTCTTTATCTGATACTGAAGGGTTACTTAATGTATAATATTCATACGCATACCTATTTAACTCTTCTACCAACTCATCTATTCTCTTTATTTTATCCATGAAAGCACCTCTCAATCTAACTGAGCTTTAAACTATAGGATTCTCTCGTTCATAATTAATATCCTACAATCAAAAATTCATCTCATATTTAAATAACTTTTTATAAAAGCTCTAAAGGAGCAAAGCTTAATAATAAAGTTTTTATACCTTGACTATCAAAAGCTATTGTGAGCTTAAGATCATCACCTTCATTTATTGTCTTTATAATAGTTCCTACACCAAACTTTGGATGCCTTATTTTTCTTCCCATAGTGGCTTCATTCTTTGTAAGCACTCCTCCTGAGCTGCTATCTAATGTTTCTTTTAATTTTCTAGCTGCATCAAGCATTGTTTCTTTTGAGCCACCTCTATTTGAAGAATAGTTATTATTATAATCACTTCTTAAGCTATGTGGATTTCTGTTAAAATCCCTTCCACCATAGCTTGATGAAGCCATCATAGAACTTCTTGTAGAAAGACCTGCACTTGTATTTCCTTTTACAAAATCCTTCAACTCTTTAGGAATTTCTGCTATAAAATCAGATTGTGGATATGCCACAGTTCTTCCGAAAACTTTTCTAACTTCTGCTGAAGTCATATAAAGTACATTTCTTGCTCTGGTTATTCCAACATAACATAGTCTTCTTGATTCTTCCATTTCACTTTCCGAATCAAAGGATGCTGTACCTGGGAATATTCCATTTTCCATACCAACCATAAATACCACAGGGAACTCTAACCCCTTAGCTGAGTGAACAGTCATCATAACTAAAGTATCTGCATTTTCATCCATATTATCAACATCTTGAACTAATGCAACCTTTTCTAAGAATGCACTTAGAGATTTATCTTCTTCATTACTCTTTTCAAAATCAACTGCTGCTGAAACTAATTCTTTTAAGTTTTCAACTCTACTTTGATCTTCTGGCTCTTTAGAATCTTTAAGTTCTTTCATATATCCACTTTTATCTAAGATATATTCTATAAGCATTGATACAGGTATCTGCTCAGACATATCCATTAGGTTCTCCATAAGATCTGTAAACTTTCTTATTGAAGATATATTTCTAGGTGATAAAGTTGATATATTTTCACAGTCTAGTAGAGAGTTATAAAGACTATCATCATATTCATTTGCAAAATCCATAACTTTCGATACAGTTGCATCACCTATATTTCTCTTAGGTACATTTACTATTCTTCTAAGACTTATTGAATCAGCTGGATTGTTTATCACTTTGAGATAACCCATTATGTCCTTAATTTCTTTTCTATCGTAGAATTTAAGTCCTCCAATTATTCTGTACGGAATATCTCTTTTAATAAAGCAATCTTCAAATATACGTGATTGAGCATTTGTTCTATACAGAATAGCAAAGTCTTTATATGTTAAGTCCTTCTCTTCCATAAACTTCTTTATTTCTGACGCTATAAATTGCGCTTCATCATTATCAGAAAAGGCTCTGTAAATTCTAATTTTTTCTCCATTTTCCGCTTCTGTTCTAAGTACTTTTGACTTTCTATTGCTGTTGAACTTAATAACATTGTTTGCAGCATCTAATATATTAGCTTTTGATCTATAGTTTTGCTCTAGTTTTACAACCTTAGCACCTGGATAATCCTTTTCGAAGTCTAGTATATTTCTTATATCTGCACCTCTCCAAGCATAAATACACTGGTCATCATCACCAACTACACAGATATTTTTATGCTTCGAAGCTAGAAGTTTCACAAACTCATACTGACATCTATTAGTATCCTGATACTCATCTATCATCACATATTTAAACTTATTTTGATAAAAATCAAGTACTTCAGGATTGTTTTGAAATAACTCAACAGTTTTAAAAATCAAATCATCGAAATCTAAGGCATTGTTGTCTTTTAGCCTTTTTTGGTACATTATATATAAATCTGCAATTTTATTTCCTCGGAAATCACTCTCATATTGTCTTTTATATTGAGTTGGAGTAATTAAGTTATCTTTTGCTTTACCAATCTTCGATATAATTTCTTGTTCTGTAATGTCTTTATCATTTATATTAAGCTGCTTAATGCATTCTTTCACTAAAGCTTTTTGATCATAACTATCATATATTGTAAAGTCCTTTTTATAACCAAGTTTCTCTATCTCACGTCTTAAAATCTTTACACAAGAAGAGTGGAAAGTAGAAATCCACATACTATCTGCCCTATCTCCAATTAAAGATTTAACTCTTTCTCTCATTTCTTGAGCAGCTTTGTTAGTAAAGGTTATAGCCAAAATATTATATGGTTGTATAGCCCTTTCCTCTAACATATATGCTATTCTATAAGTTAAAACTCTTGTCTTTCCAGAGCCTGCACCTGCAAGTATAAGTAACTGTCCATCTACAGTAGTAGCTGCTTCATATTGTTCCTTATTCAAAAGATTTTTCAAATCCATATAATCACTCCTTAAATATTAAAAATCCTCTAGGTTGTAACACCTTGATTTTTTATGCATCTTACCCTCTAATCCTATGTGATTAAAAATTGATGTTAAAATCAACTTTTCTGCACAGTAAAGACTATATCATTTAGTACTTTACTTATAATAAAATCTATAAATTTCAAAAAGGGAATCATATTTTTATAAATGCAAAAAGAGGAATATTATTCCTCTTTTTATTATAGTCAAGTATGGTTATATTATATCATATTTATTACTTTTGTTGGTATATAAAGATATACCATTTATATAGATAAACTACTTATTGAAATTTATCAAAATGAAGATTCATGGTTCGCGAAAATCACTCTCTTAGTCAATCAATATAAGCTATTAGGATCTCCTAGATATTCTTTATACATAAATGAGAGTTTAATGGTATATACTATATATTAATTTATATTAAAAATGCAATTTCACAGTAGCTCCATGATTTATTTCTTGCAAATATATTTTTTGACAAATAAAAAAAATCGCTTAAGCGACTTTCTTCAGTGATTTTTTTGCACATCTGCTTTTCCAAATGTATATGAGGAAAATTGGGCAGGCGACATATTCTTCTTTTTTTATTCTTTAACTTATATTATGTCTTAAGACTGTTGACATAACTATCCGCAGATCTCTTTAAATTATAATTTACTAAAAAATAAAAAAACGCAACCCTTGGGGCTAGGTTGCGCTTCAGCAATAAGCAATAAATAAAAAGGGGGCTATTTATTCCTTTTATTTATCCTTGCAGAATTATTATATATAATTGCTTTTTAAAAAGCAAGTCTATTTTGAAAAAAATATTGTAAATAATATATTACTATGAATGAAAAAATTTCATATTTTAGCAATTTATTAACACATTTAGCTCTTCTTCTGTCAATTCTCTATATTCGCCTTCTTCTAAACTTTCATCCAATGGTAAGTTTCCAAACTTTATTCTTCTAAGATATACTACCTTTTTCCCTACTGCTTCAAACATTCTCTTAACCTGATGATACTTTCCTTCTTGAACCGTAACTAAAACCTTAGACCCTTCTTCTGTAGCTTCCTCTATCTCAAGCTTAGCACTCATGCATTCATATCCATCATCAAGTACTATCCCTTTTTCAAAAGCTTTTATATCTTGTTCATTGACAGCCTTATCGATTTCAGCATAATACACCTTATCAACATGCCATTTAGGGGATATAAGCTTGTGATTTAGCTCACCATCATTAGTTATAAGTAAAAGTCCTACCGTATCCTTATCTAGTCTACCTACAGGAAAAGGTTCAAAAACCTGATGTTCTGGATAAAGAAGATCTATAACAGTCTCATCCCTATTATCAAAAGTTGCAGATATTACACCATCCGGTTTATTCATCATTAAATATATGTATTTTCTATAGAATATTTCTTCACCATTAATAACTATCTTAGATTTTTCTGGATCTAGCTGTAGTCCGTTGTCCTTTACAACCTTATCATCAACAACTACTCCACCAGCTTTAACTAATGCCTTTATCTCTTTTCTTGAGCCATATCCCAAGTTTGAAAGAATTTTATCAAGTCTCTCCAAAATAACACTCCTTTGTTTTTTATATATTGCAACTAGCTAACATAAAAGACTGCACCAAAAAGTACAGTCTTCTTATTATACACCATTTCTAAAATAATTCATTACGTTACCTACGTAATTTACTGTTTCACGAGGCATTTTATATATCTCACTTGATGAACCAACACCTCTTCTTTGCATTGTCCCAGGACCACCATTATATGCAGCTAAAGCCATTTCTGTATTTCCATTATATTTATCCAAATATCCTTTTAGAAGTTTCGTACCACCGTCTATATTCTGTTCTACACTAAAAGGATCTGTAATTCCTAATCCACTAAAATTTTCAGGCATAATCTGCATGATACCTGTAGCTCCAGCACCTGAAACAGAATAAGGGTTAAAACCAGACTCTTGCTTTATTATTGCTCTTATCAAATCTTGATTAACCCCATATTTTTGAGAAGCCTGTGCTATAGCATTGTCAATTCTAGCCATATTGCTACCACTTGTGCTAGAACCTTTAGAGGTTAGCTTTAAAACTGCATTTGAATAAGGATTTAAATTATTTAAACCTAATTGCGTAGTTCCATCATAGGAATCAAGTGAAGTTTGCCCTAATTTACTAAGATCAGTTCCAGCTAAAACATTTTGATCTACTGTAGTTCCATTATCAGAAGTACCACCAGTTAATGCACTTAATATATTACTGTTACTGTTGTCTTCTGTAAGATTCTTCATAAGACTTTCCATAACCATATCGAAGGCTGGAGAATCACCCATTGCCTGTTTCATATATGTAGAAAGCATCTGAACTCCTAACATCTGTTCTGCATTATCTATTTTCATTAACTCACATCCTAAAGCTTAATTATATAATCGGTTTATATGTAAAAAACTTATGATAAAAACAAAAATATCCATCTTTCTTATTATCGCTATAATTATTTTATCACTTTAGAGATTAATTTGTATATTATCACTTTTTTATATTTAACATCATCACTTAATTTTAATATTTTTACTTTCATTTATATTATTGACTTTTAATATGTAGTTATTCTTGCTATAGAGTTAATAACTCCTTTATATAAGTTTAGAACTGTATGTTTACTATAAATTTTTATATTCTTTTAATTCTAAAAAGTTTTATTTTTATAATTAAAAGAATATAAAATTATAAATAGTTATGAAGGTAACTACAATTATTTAAGATGAAATATCTAGGTGTAATTAACAAACAAGACTCCTATCACAATATAATGATAGGAGCCTAGATTAAATCTTACTCTTCAACTTTAAATTCAACAACATCGTAGTCTTCATACGCACATTTCTTATAATAACTTTTTGCAAGAACCAATATTCTGTATGAACCTTCTATAAATGGCATCAAAGTATAATAGCTCTTTCTTGAATATTTCTGTACCAATATCCAATTTCCTTTTTCCATTAGGTAGAACTCATAACAAACCTCTTTCCCACCACAACTTTCTACATTAATGTTTATTTCATCACTAATCTTATAAGAAGTTTTATTGCACAGTATTTTAGTTCCAGTTACTGGTGGTGCCTCATTTACATAAATAGTAATGGATTTTTTGCTATCAAACCCTTCTATGCACTTCTTATTTTTTGCATACATTTCTACTATATACTTACCAGCTCTTTTTGGCTTAAAAGTAAACTTTTTGTTGGTTATAAAATCTGTTTCCTCAACTGTATGACCATCAATTAATATTGCATACTTTACTAAAGTATCCTTAGTATTTTGGCTTATTACCTCAAATTCAACATCATCATCTATCAGATAATACTCTTTAGACGGAAGAAGAACATAATCTATATTTCCTTCAATGTACTCTTTAACATTAAAATATATAAATTGATGACTATCATATTCTTTATCTGAATATTTATCTTTCACCTTAATTTCAAGTTCGTATTCACCAGAAACCTCAGGTGTGAAATTAACCCAGTTAGCATTTCCATAGCTTACTCTTTCTTTTTCTTTTTTATCTTTATAAACCACAAAACTATACTTTGGATCTATACCACCTTCTGTTATAACCTTTATATTTATCGGCTCATTTATTATATAGTGATTATTTCGATCCACCACTACATCTGTTATTTTTACAACCTTTTGTCTTTTTTTCTCCACAAAGAACTCTAGGCTTTTCTTATCTTCAAATTCACCTGTAAAAGATTCATCTCTAACAAACAAAGTAATTCTGTACTGTCCTTCATACTTAGGTTCCCACAAAAAACTGCTTGTCCTTATATATCCTGAATCTTCACCATAATTACCATCAATCTTGAACTTATATAGCAGGTGTTTTCCACCTTCAACTACAGCTTTAAGTAAAATCTTACTTCCTTCTGCTTGAGGGGAATTAAGATCAGTAGTAAAGCTCTTTATATTTATAGCATGATACGGCTTTACCTCATACACCATTATAGCTCTATCGTCGTATTCTCTCTCAGAATACATATCTCTTGCTAAACATAATATTTTATAACTTCCAGGTATCTTTTCACAAAAGCTTACCATTCTTCTTGAAGAATAATCTTGTATACAAACCGTCTTTCCATCTGGATTAATCTTCAAAAACTTATATAAAGTTGTTCTAGTATCATCTTGCCTTGTATATACTTGAAATATTAACTCCTCTTCAACAAGTAAATCACTAGTAAGACATTTAAAATCTATAATCTCAGGTCTTGCTATATCCTTAACTCTAAAAGACACTGTCTTAAAGTCATCAAAATTATCTTTCGACTCAGGAACCTTGCACTCAACCAATATATCATGCTTACCCACTTCAGTAGCAGTGAAAGACAAGGTATTTTCTGTGCAATAATCTTTTATAAGCTCCCAACCATCTTTTCCACTAATCCAATATTTATACATAGATGGAGCACTATTAGTTTCAACCTGAATGGTTATCTTTTTTCCTATTTCTATTTCTTCACTTTCTATATATACATCTTTAATGAGATTTTCTGGTTTTTCACCTATAAGGAAATCGCCCCTTACTATAAAATCAAAAGGCTTTTTTGACCCTTCTTTTTTTACTTGTACCATTATAAAATACTTACCATCATTTTTTGGTATCCAAGTACAACTAGCATCTTTTGAAAAGTCTTTAATCTCATCCCATATACCATCTTTCCCCACTAAAAACTTAAAAAAATACTCTTCACTTGAATAATTACCTATACTTATGTTTATTGCTGCATCTTTTTCTTGAGGACTATTTTTGTCAAATACCAGAACTAACTCTTCCATAAAATCTCAGCACCTCTTGTTTATTATTTTCACCCTTTGGTATATACCCCAATCTTAGGTATCTAATTTTTCTCTAACTGATTTAGTTAAATGCTTTTTTTCAGTAAAAGCTTTTTTAATATCTAAGGTTACATTAATACCTTTATCCATATTTATGAACTACTATATCAAAATAATTATATTATATTTCCCATTAATTGTAAAATGATTGTTTTATTTTTACAATCTATATTGTATATTTCAGAAAACTCTTACTTTTTATGATAAAACATAGAGTATCAAATAACAAGCTAAAGATTCCAATATTATCTATAAATTAAGATCTATATTTGAAAATACTATTTAAGTTTAGAGGTTATGCAGGAGATGCTATATGAGCGAGCTATTAGAATTAAATGATTTTTTCAGATGGAATAGCGTTAATAAACTGTACTGTTCGAACGTAGTGAGTTTACAGTTTTAGCCATGGAATATGACAAAATCATATTAATTCTTTGCGTAAGCTCATTAAGGCATAGGATGCATAACCTCTAAATTTCATAAAGTCAAAATAATAAAAAGCTTGAAAGATGTTTTATCATTCTTCCAAGCCTTTTTGTATTAATCTCTTTAATGAGTTATATAGTTTTAAATCATCATCTTCAGTTCTTTTCTTATGAGTTCCAGTTCTGCCACCACTTCTTCTAACTTTTTGAGATATATGTCTTTCAAAAAGCAGTCTATCGATATTTTTATCATCGTATATATTGCCTTTTGGGTTCAACGCGTAGCATCCTCTTCCAAGAACCATTGCTGCCACTCCATAGTCCTGAGTTATTATTATATCCCCTTTTTTAGCGTTGTTTATTATATACATATCCACACTTTGAAATCCACTTTCCACAATAACAATCCTGCTATAATCTGACGATATCAAATGATGCATATCGCAATATATATCAACTTCTATATTATGTTCCTTAGCTGCTTTTTCTATATATGCCTTCCCTGGGCAACCATCACCATCTACAATTATTTTCATGCTTCTCTCCTTCTTATTTTTTAATTGCTTAATATAAAGATACTCCATCTTTTCTATGCAAACTCAGTTATTAATTCTACCAACCATTAGTGAGAAATAATTACTATTTGAGATTGGTCTATCTATACTAAGTATTCCCTTTACTATCATACTTAATTTAATATTATTATTTCAATAAAGATGCTTCCATTATACTCTTTTGGTACCCCTATAAAAATATGTTTGAGAATATTGTTGAAATTAATAGAAACTCAGCACTAATGCTGAGTTTCTTAAAAAAATTATAATCTGCCTTCAAGTTCTTTCTTTAAATCTTCAAAGCCTGGTTTTCCAAGTAAAGCAAACATATTTTTCTTGTATGCTTCAACACCTGGTTGATCAAATGGGTTTATTCCTAATAAGTGACCACTTATACCACATGCTTTTTCAAAGAAGTATACTAATTGACCAAAGTAGTATGCTGAAAGTTCTGGAACATTAACAATAACGTTTGGAACTCCACCATCATTGTGAGCTAATACAGTACCTTGGAAAGCTTTCTTGTTTACGAAATCCATAGTTTTTCCTGCTACGAAGTTTAATCCATCTACATTGTCTTCAGTAGCTTCTATAGTTATTTCTTTCTTAGCTTTTTCTACGCTTATAACAGTTTCAAATATATCTCTTCTTCCATCTTGGATATATTGTCCCATAGAGTGAAGATCTGTTGAGAAGTCAACTGCTGCTGGGAATATTCCCTTGTTGTCTTTTCCTTCTGATTCTCCGTATAATTGTTTCCACCATTCATTGAAGAAATGAACTGATGGTTCGTAGTTAACTAGTATTTCTATTGACTTACCTTTGTTGTAAAGAGCATTTCTAACTGCTGCATATTTGTAGCAATCATTATCAGCTAAAGAAGTATTTGCATAAGCTTCTCTTGCATCTGCAGCTCCTTGCATTATTTCATCTATGTTGATTCCAGCTGCTGCTATTGGAAGAAGTCCAACTGCTGTTAAAACTGAGAATCTACCACCAACATCATCAGGAATAACAAAAGTTTCGTATCCTTCAGCGTCAGCTAAAGATTTTAATGCGCCTCTGCTCTTATCAGTTGTAGCAAATATTCTTTCCTTTGCTCCATCTTTACCATATTTCTTTTCCATATAGTCTTTAAATACTCTGAACGCGATTGCAGGCTCAGTTGTAGTACCTGATTTAGATATTACATTTACACTTATATCAAGACCTTCAACAGCCTCAAGTAATTCTGCCATATATGTTGAACTTATGTTATTTCCTACGTAGAATACAGCTGGTGCTTTTCTCTTGCTAGCTGGTAAACAGTTGTGGAAGTTATTTGTAAGCATTTCAATTGCAGCTCTTGCACCAAGGTAAGAACCACCGATACCTATAACTATAAGCGCATCAGAATCAGATTTTATCTTCTCTGCAGCTTTCTTTATTCTTGCAAATTCATCTTTGTCATAATTTACAGGAAGATCAACCCATCCTAAGAAATCTGAGCCAGCTCCTGTTTTGTTGTGTAACTTATTATGAGCAGAAAGAACCATGTCTTCCATATATCCTACTTCATACTCATGTAAGTAAGGTGCAACCTTTGATAGGTCTAAAGTTAATCCCTTTTTCATATTACTACCTCCAAAATTTTAAGACTAATAGTATATTATATATTTTAATATTATAAGCAATTGAAAAATCGCTAATGCGTTTTTTATTGGTGATTTTTTTACGCATCTGCCTTTTCACAACTAATGTGAATAAATTCTGGCAAGCGATAAAAAACAAAAAAATATTATCGTATGGTCTATCTTAACCACACTCTTGTAATAAATAGCATTATAAGGGTAAAAATAATTATTGCGATTATTAGCATTGGTAGTATTATTATGTATTGAGCAATCATTATAGCTAAAAGATCTTTAAAGGTAGGTTTGTCCTGTTCTTGCTGTTCTTGCATTTCTTTTATAAATTGCTCTTCTTCACTTAGTATTTTCTCTTCTTTCTTCCCAACTTTGAACAATAATTTCACCTCATATTAATTTATCATTTTGTATTATACCACAATAAGCTAGTACAAGAAATCTTTTCTATAATATTTTTCACCTTTAGAAAAAGGTTGTAAAAAGCTCTAATTTCTTATTGCTCCTTTGTACTTTGTGTATATATTAAAAATTATCTATCTCATTAAGACCATTACATTTTTATCTACTATAATTATATTAAGTATATATTGTATTTAGCTTCATAATAAATTTGTAAAAATAGCCTAAATAGAAAAAAGCCTAAGCTTTGGCTTAGACTTTTATTTTAATTAATCAACTAAGTGACAAGCAACCCAGTGTTCATTTCCAACATTCTTATATTCTGGAATCTGCTTAGAGCATTTTTCCATAGCATAAGGACATCTTGTGTGGAACTTACATCCTGATGGCGGATTTGCTGGTGAAGGGATATCACCTTTAAGCAGTATTCTTTCTCTCTTTAAAGTTGGATCTGGTACAGGAACTGCTGATAAAAGTGCCTTTGTATATGGGTGCAATGGATTATCATATAATTCCTTTTTAGGAGCTAGCTCAACCATGCTTCCAAGATACATAACCCCAACTCTATGAGATATGTGCTTAACAACACTTAAATCATGAGATATAAAAAGATAAGAAAATCCTCTTTCTTGCTGCAAGTCAGTCATAAGATTTATAATCTGAGACTGTATTGAAACATCAAGTGCAGAAACAGGCTCGTCTGCAACTATAAAACTAGGATTTAATATAAGTGCTCTTGCGATACCTATTCTCTGTCTTTGTCCACCTGAGAATTCATGTGGATATCTCTTCATATGATATGCTGCAAGACCACTTCTCTCAAGTGTTTCTGCAACTAAGTCTGGAATCTGATCCTTAGTTGCTATGCCATGATCAAGCAAAGATTCACCTACAAGCTCTCCAACAGATAATCTTGGATTTAAAGAACTATAAGGATCTTGGAATATCATCTGCATCTTTGGTCTTATGGATCTTAAATCATTTTTACTTAATTCAAATATATCTTTACCTTCAAATATTACTTTTCCTTCTGTTCTTTCAAGCAGTCTTAATATAGTCCTTCCAGTAGTTGATTTACCACAGCCTGACTCACCAACTAAACCTAAAGTTTCTCCCTTTTTTAATTCAAAGGATACATCATCAACAGCTTTAACATTACCAACTGTTTTTTGTAATATTCCAGCTTTAATAGGGAAATACTTTTTTAGATTTTCAACTTTTAATAGTGTATTATCTTCCATATTATTTTCCCTCCTCATAAAGCCAGCATGAAACCTTGTGTATAGGACTTACATTTATTAATGTTGGTTGCTTATCCTTACACTTGTTCATACATCTATCACATCTTGAATTAAAATAACAATTGTCAGGCATTCCTATTGGATTAGGAACTTGACCTGGTATTGAATAAAGCTTATCCCCTGTTTCTTCAGTTAGAAGCGGTTTTGATTTAAGTAATCCTTGAGTATATGGATGAAGTGGATTCTTAAACAATTCTTCAACAGGTGCCTCTTCTATAACCTTACCTGCATACATTACTACTACATAATCAGCCATTTCAGCAACTACTCCAAGATCATGTGTTATAAGCATAATCGAAGTATTTAACTTCTTCTTTATATCTCTCATAAGATCAAGAATTTGAGCTTGTATTGTAACGTCTAACGCTGTAGTAGGCTCATCTGCTATAAGAAGTTTAGGGTTACAGCTAACAGCCATAGCTATCATAACTCTTTGTCTCATACCTCCTGAAAGTTCATGAGGATATGATTTCATTATTTGTTCAGCTCTAGGAATTCCAGTGATTTTTAGAACCTCTATTGCTTTTTCTTCAGCTTCATGTTTTGAAAGTTTTTGATGAAGTATTATTGCCTCAGTTAATTGTTCTCCAATTCTAAAAACTGGATTAAGAGATGTCATAGGCTCTTGAAATATTACCGAAACCTCATTACCTCTCATATTTCTTAATTCTTCTTCAGTAAACTTTAGTATGTCTTTTCCATTAAATAGTATCTCTCCACCAACTATCTTTCCTGGAGGATTAGGGATTAGTTTCATTAGTGACATCGCAGTAACCGATTTACCACAGCCTGACTCACCAACAACACATACAGTTTCCCCTTCTCTTATATTAAAGCTAACATCATTAACAGCTTTAACAATACCACCACCAGTGTAGAAATAAGTCTTTAAGTTTTTAAATTCTACTAAATTTTTAGCCATCCTTTTATCCTCCTACACTTTAAGTTTAGGATCTAATGCGTCTCTTAATCCATCACCAAATAGGTTTATTGCCATAACCGTTAAGAATATGCATATTCCAGGTGGCATCCAAAGCCATGGTTGAAATTGAAGTGCATATGAGTCCTGTGCTGCTTGTATCATATTTCCCCAAGTAGGTGTTGGTGGCGTTACTCCAAGACCTAAGAAGCTTAGAGCCGATTCCGTAAGAATGGCACTACCAATTCCTAAAGTTGCAGTAACTATTATAGATGCTAATGTATTTGGAAGTAAGTGTACAAACATCTTTCTTCTATCTTTTAAACCGAGAGCTTCCGCAGCTTGCATAAATTCTTGTTCTCTAAGAGATAAAATTTGGCCTCTTACTAAACGTGCAAGACTCGGCCAGCTTAAAACACCTATTACAATCATAACAACATATATCTTATATTTAGGGTTGATTCCCATATCCATCATAACTGCACCGATCATTATTAAAAGCGGTAAAAATGGAAAACATAATAATATATCTACAAATCTCATTATTAAGGAATCAATAATCCCACCATAATAACCAGCCATTATACCAAGTGCTGTTCCTATAATAACCTCTATACTTACAGCAACAACACCAACAGCAAGAGATATTCTTCCTCCATACATAAGTCTTGCAAGCACATCTCTACCAAGATTATCTGTTCCAAGTGGATGTTGTGCTGTAGGATCTGCTAATGCATTTAGAAGATCTGACTTTTCCCAAAGCATTGTAGTACCTCCGCCTCTTATAAGCTCATCTATCCATGGTCCTATATAGGAGAAGATAATTAATGCGAGCAATATATATAAACCAGCCATTGCAAGTTTGTTTTTTCTTAAATTCTTCCAAGCTAAACTCCAAGGGCTTTCAATCTTTTCTTTCTTATTAACAACTTCTTTAGCCTTAGGTTCTTTTTTTATCATTTATTCCACCTCCTATTTCAATCTTATTCTTGGGTCAACCAAAGCATATGCCACGTCTGCAAGTAGGTTTCCTAAAAGTGTTAAAATGGCAAGCATTAAGTTTGTACCCATTAGAAGGTAGTAATCTCTTGAATTAACTGCAGCAAGTTGAACAGGTCCTATTCCAGGCCAGTTAAATATACTTTCTGTCAGTGTAGCTCCAGAAAATAAACCTGGGATTGAAAAACCTAATAATGTAATGACAGGGATAAGTGCATTTCTTAAGGCATGTTTGTAAATAACAACCTTTTCCTTAAGTCCCTTTGCTCTTGCAGTTCTTATAAAGTCTTGTCTTATAACTTCAAGCATACTTGAACGAGTATATCTCATCCAACCTGCTACTGAACCGAGTGTTAAAACTATAAGCGGTAAAAGCATATGCTTTATAACATCTAAAAAATATTCGAAGCCAGTATAATGACTTCCTGCTGTTGTCATACCTGAGAATGGTAGTATCTTTAAATCTACACCAAACCATTTTATAAGTAATAATCCGAAAAAGAATGAAGGAATAGATATTCCTATGAGTGCGAAAATAGTAAACACTTTATCAAATAGTGAATACTGCTTTGTGGCTGAAACAACTCCTATTGGAACTGCTATTAAAACTCCTAACACAAGTGAAGCAAGTGATAGGTAAAAAGAATTTGGTATAAAATCCTTCATTACTTGTGATACAGGTTTTTGATAATACATACTTTCACCAAGGCTTCCCTTAGTTACAAGTTCCTTTACCCAATAATAATATTGAGTAGGCTTTGATTGATCCAAGTGATACATTGCTCTTAATTCCTGTTTTCTTTCAACACTCATATGTGGGTCCATATTAGCAGTAATTGGATCACCTGGTGCTAACGCGAAAATTAAGAAAATGATTAATGATATACCAACTATTGTCGGTATCATTTGAAGTAGTCTTCTTATAATGTACTGTCTCATCGTACCCCCCCTAAACTTTTTATTTTGCCTAAGCAAATAGGCTATACTTTTATATTTTGCCACTCTAAAAATTAAATTTTCCTACATCTATATAATGAAAAACTATGCTCAAATTAACGCAATTATGAGATTACTTTTAAATATATAGAATAATTAGATTAAATTTTTAAGATTAGCACTTTTAAGCACCTTTTCTTGCCAATGATTAAGAATTATTAGTTAAATATAGCATGTCCTAAAGATGTTTTGTTAAAATTCCAATTAAATTGTAAGAACGTTTAAAATACAACCCTGCTTTTGTATAAATTGCATAATATTAGCTATTTGGAATATTAGTTCACCCTTGAGCTAATATAAAAAAGTCGCTGAAGCGATCTTCTTCAGTGAGCTTTTTTAACGCATCTGCCTTTCCGAATGTATATGAGGAAAATTTGGCAGGCGAATAAGTTTTATTTTTAACTGTATGGTCATAAAAAACTTTTAAATCTGTTGAAATTATTTAGGCTTAGCTAATTTGAAAATTTTATATTTTCCTATACAGTTAAATAGCTTACATGTCAGCGCTTTCATAGATTTATTTTACATATATACAAAAGAGATATATTAAATTTAATTGGATCTTTTTAAGACTTTTGTTTTTAGATTTATAACTATGTAAGGGTGCGAATACATACGAGAATTTGAAGAATTTATTTTTATGAAAAGCTTCAATTATAGTTACCCCCTTAACATGAATATAGCCTTTTATCTTTCTATATCTAGGCTAAATTAATAAAACGGAATTGGTAAATTTCTTAATCGTTAGCTGTATAAGTGACAGAAAAGTTTTTTGAACTTTCATTGATAAGAAAATCAAGAAAAACCTTTTTTCTCGTTAAAATTTTTTTAACATTTTTCTCTTATCACAGATTGTTATTAAATATTATATTACTTAATAAATATTTTGTAAATATATATATTTTATTGATAACTTACTAAATTTTTCTTATAAAAAAATAAGAATAACACTACATCTATTTGTATTTTAAAAACTTTTTTCATATTTTGCATTTTAAAATATCTACTGGATTTTTGAATCATTAAATTGCATATAATTCATTTCTATTTTTATTGAATTTATTATTTTAACGTTAAATAAATGCAAATATTTTTGTATTTTTATTACATTTGTGTAGTATCATGTCTTACATGTTTACAAAAAATTAAACAACTATATATTATATGAAAGTTTAAGAGATATTTGGAGAAAATAAAATATGATAGCAAGTTAGTAAAAATGTTGTTTATTAAAATTTAAGTAACTGAATAAAATGGAGGATTAAATTTGAGGAAACAAATGCATACTTTTTTACCCAAAATGATCTATTTAATAGGATTCATTATTCTGTTGTTAGTACTTAGTGTAAATGTACTTTATACATGCACCGTAACTTTAGAAGAGAAATTAATTATTAAGCCTAATAATATATTCTTATCTATACTAGCTACTATATTTGTATTTTTAGTTATATTGCTTATTTATAAACTTTGCGACTTTTTTAAAAATACTAATTTTCTATTTTTCACCTTATCTATAGATGTATTAATATTACTGGCTTGGGTAGCATTTTCTAAAACTTCTCCTTTTGCAGATCAACTTTCGGTTTACAATTCAGCCATAAATATTAGTCAAAATAATTATATTGACTTCTTTAAAGGTGGATACATTTATCAGTATAATCATCAAGCAACTTTGGCTTATATGTTCTCTTTGTTTTTAAGACTATTCTCAAGCAACTATAAGGTTTTGCAAGTACTGATTTCACTTTGTACTTTAGGAACGCATCTAGGTATATTTAAAATAACTAAAGAATTATATAACGAAAAAGCTGCAAAAACTTCCCTTATTATTTCCATGCTATTTTTGCCAACTACCATTTTGACTATTTATGTTTATGGGGATATTATCGGTCTATGTCTTTCAATCTGGGCAATATACTTTACAATTATTTTCCTTAGACAAAATAAAGTTAACTATCTTATTTACACCAGTTTATTAATAGGTATAGCTATACTATTTAGAAATAACACCTTGGTGTTTTGGCTTGCTATGGTAATATACCTTTTCACTCAACTGAATATAAAGAAGTTCATCATAGCTCTCTGTATTATGCTTACTTCATTATGTTATAACTACTCCATTAAACAATACCTTTCTTATAAGGCCGGAAGTGACTTGACTAAAGGAATACCTTCTATCCTTTTCGTAAACATGGGACTTGAAGAAGGCCCTAGAGGAAATGGTTGGTATAATGGATCTACTGTTGTAAATTATGAATCTGCTAACGATGACTCAAAACAGGCAAAGACACTTGGATTAAAACTTGTAAATAAACGAATATCTTATATGTTAAATAATCCAATGTACTCCTTAAACTTTTTCGCGGGTAAATTTATTACCACATGGTCTGAGCCTACATATGAATCATTATTTTTTACCTTTCCCCATGACCAGAGCACTGAAGTGATTAACTACATGAAAAACAATCTTTTCCTTAATAGTTTATATTATGGAACACTGAATAAGCTTATTATTTGGTACTGCAAAGGCTTCGTACTATTTATTGCATTTGGAGCTACGGTTTGTTGCTTCAAAAAAAGCAAAGATCTTACACCTGAAATACTGCTGATATTGCTACCTTTCATTGGAACTGTAGCTTTTCATTTAATGTGGGAAACAAAATCTAGATATGTCTATCCTGCTTTTGTACTTCTATTTCCATTAGCATCTATTTATTTCACCAGTATCTCTGATAAGCTTTCATCGAGACTTATAGATAAATCACTTCATAATTAAATTTATATAAGTACGACTTTTCACTTCATTCATATACTAGAATTATACTTATGTTTTATAGAGGAGTTATCAATGATTTACAACAAAGCTTTAGTCAATCTATATACTCAAGAAAAGCTAAATGACAGCTTAATTTATTTTTATAGCTTATGGAAGAAGCGCTACTTAAGAACTGTAGAAAACTCACCTACTAAAATGGATTATCTATTTTATTCCTTGGATCAACCTACCTCAAACAATGCAGTCACTGTTTCAGAAGCTATGGGATATGCAATGGTTATATTCCCACTAATGAGCAGATTTGATACCGAGGCTAAGGATACCTTCACAAATATCTATAACTTCGTAAAAAACTACCCTAGTGTCTATAATAAAAACTTAATGGCATGGCAGCAAATTAAAACTGCAGATGGAAAAATCGTAAATGCAGAGAAACTAACGGATTCTGCTACAGATGGAGATATGGATATTAGTTATGGACTCCTTCTTGCTCAAAAACTTTGGGGTGCTGTTGATAAAGTCAATTATAGACAAGAAGCTATCAATAGGATCAATGCGTTAATGGATAGTTGCGTTGATAAGACTGATTACACTCTCACTCTAGGAGATTGGGTTCAAGGCATACCAAGTCCTACCTTTAAAGGAGTTACAAGAAGCTCGGATTTTATGCTACATCACCTAATAGAATTCAGTAAAGTCAATACACAAAATGCAGACAGGTGGAAAAGAGTAATTGGAAGAATTGTTTCTATTATCGATGATCAGATGACAAGAGAAAGCAAGAACACAGGTCTTATGCCAGATTTCTTTGTAAAATCTGGTGGTGTTTTTATCGCGCCAAAAACTAAAGTATTAGAAAGCCCTCATGACGGTGATTACTTTACCAACAGCTGTAGAACCCCTTGGCGCTACTCTATGCCTATACTATTTAATAACAGCCAAGTTACAAATCAAATTAGCACATTAAATAGGTGGATAAAGCAGACAACAACGCAAAACCCAAAGAATATAAGATCAGGCTACTACATCGCAAATGGTACCCCAGGTGCAAGTTTTGGTGATACTAATAATCTAGCTTTTATAGCTCCATTTTTAGTTAGCTCACTTACACAAGAAGGTAACGATAAGTGGACAGTTGACATCTGGAATACTCTGATAGAAAAACCTATCGAAAAATGTACCTTCTACGAAAACACCCTAAAGCTTATGGCTATGATAGTTGCTACCGGAAACTGGTTTACTCCTAGTAGTACTGAAAATCTATTAAGGAGACAGTGTCAGTATAGAATTCATATCTAAATTAAAAAATAGCTAGACCCTTTTTCTTTTGAATAGGTGTCTAGCTTCAATATTATATAAATACCTAAAAAAATACAAATAAAATAAGACCATACCTATTAATAGATATAGTCTTATTTTATAAATCTCAACAAGATAGTCAACATTAATAATTTCATTCTTACAATTTAATGTATTTTTCTTGTTTTTTAAAGATAACTTTGGATATAGGAAAAAACACCCAAAAGGCGATAGTACAGTTTATAATCATGGTAATAAAATCAGCTATCGTTACTCCAATTCCTCCCATCCTCCAGGTGTTCATAAATAAGTTATAGATAGGAGCTTTATAAAGACCCTGAAGCGCAGCGGCACCTACTGATATAATTATATAAGAAACTATATACCAAAATGCAGCACTCCAAATATTACCGTTTGATTTAAAAGTTATATTTCTCTGTGCAAAGAAGTTTATAATCTGTGCAATACCTAGTGTTATTTGAACGGCAAGAAAGTATGCAAGTCCTCCCCCCCCTCCTGAAGTGATTGCCCCTGGCGCATAATCAAATACATAGTACGGACTTCCATCAAAATTGTGGCCAACCTGAAAAACCTGGAAACCTGTATCTACCATGGATGTATATCCAAAAACTTCCTTAATTATAGGCATTAAGATCATCTGTAAAACTGTTATTCCATTACTCAACATAAAAAATACTAAAAATTGTGCTAACTCCGGATGTTTGTCTTTAAATTTTTCCCATCTACTTATACTAGAAGCAATTACATTTTTGTATCTACTATTTCCATAATTCATTTTTCTCTCTCCTTTTTGACTATTGCTAACCTTCACTTTAAGCGTCACCCTATCCTTTTTCCAATCTCAAACTCGCATTTTTTCATAGAAACAAAATAGATGCAAGCAAGTCTGCCGCACCTATTTTGAGAACATTTAAAACTTTAGTAAATACACCACTATGCTTCATTTTCTCATCTACAGCCATACCATTAGGTTGTAGCAAATTATTTTCCTTTTTGCGTAGGGGCTGAATTTTGTTTCTTGCCACCAATGTGTCTAATACCTTAGTGATTCTTTTAATTCATCATAAAATCAGAACCACGTATGCTGAAGGTAAAATAATATCAATATTCAATATGAGGTTCAGCAAATTAAATAGCTTTTTTTTGACTGAAAAAGCTCCCTACCAAGCTACTAATCATAGCAAGGAAGTAGAATCCCACTCCAATTAAAGCTTGCTTAAGTGCATTGATTGCCGCAATATTTCCCTTTTCCAAGCTTGATCCCATAATTATAGCTGCTGACTCTACTCTATAAGAAACAAACACCATAGTCGTAATACCCAATAACACAGAAACTATAAGATAAGAAATATCTAGCCATTGCTTTTCACCTATACTTTGTACCATAACAATAAGAATAATTTCTACTGCAACTGCAATGGCAGTAAGAATAATCACTCGCGAATTGAAATCGTTATAATAAGCCGTATGACCATTTGATATATAAATGAACATTCCAATCAATGCAAGAATTATAGTCATTATAGATATATAGAAACCCGCTTTCTGCCTCTTGAAAAATTCTCTCATGATTATGCCTCCTTATTAGTTTCTTTCTTTTTGGTGGTAAGAACATATCCTGCCAAGCTGATAAACAACATAGCTCCAAATGCTATCTCTAGCCCAATTAATGCTGCTCTCCACCAAGTCATAAGGTTAACGACATGAGATGATGCACTAATCCCGTTCATAGCGTTACTGTTTGAAATAGCATATAAGAAATAATGATAGTTCTGACGTATAGCCTTACATAAAGTTGCATCTCCACTTACTCCTGCAGCTGTAAAGTATTCCCATGCTCCACCGCTCTTTACGTTATTATCATTGCTAGTATCCATTTGTGTAGCACCAGCAATAACAGATTCCTTAACTGTGATATAATTAGGACCATTTACCATGTCTGTTACATTATATCCTTTGAATCCCCACTCACCACGTAGAATGTTTTGCATTAAACCTTCATGAGCATTAACATAAGTGGCACCAATACGGTTGAATGCTGTCATTGTACCTAGTGCACCACCTTCAAATGCGCCTTGAAAGGCTCTCAATTCACCTTCACGCGCCCTCTGCTCATTCATATATGCGCTTACACCTACACGGTTAGTTTCCTGATCATTAAACGCAAAGTGCTTTGGAGCCATAATAAGCCCTTTAGTATAAGCTCCCTTAACAGATTCAGTACCTAGGTAATTAGTTAGTATAGCATCTTCTGAATAATATTCGTGATTTCTTGCGTTATAAGGTGTACGATGTAAGTTCATGCCAGGAGCCCACTGTACTACTACTTTGTTTCTTAAAGAGTCTTCGCCAAAGATAACACCTTCTTCATGTGCAAGTTGTTTATTATAAGTAGCACCAACAACTGGTTCAGTAGGCATATCATTGGTCATATATCCCGCATATGGATCACTAGGATCTATATATGTTGGAGAATTCTTATCAGTAGAACGTTCGCCGAGTTTGACACCTTGAATACCTATAGGTCCATCATTTGTAAACATATCAAAAAGTCCAATTGAATCCATCCTTTTAATATTTTGTCCTACACGAATTGTAGCACATGCCTCATCAAGATTGATCTGATCCAGTAAAAAATTCCAGCGTTCATCATCATAAGATGCACCCTTCATTGAAGCTATAGTTATCCCGCTATTCTTATTCGGAAAGATCTTACTGGTATCTTCATCTTTTTTAATAGTATAGGTATCATTTCTAAGTTGCTTAATCATCTTGTCATTAGCAATAATACCAGAATATTTCTTTGGCCATGTGCTCTCCCAATCACTTCTGGAAAGGTAAGTTACAGTTCCAGGCAAATAGTAATTAAGGTCAGCATCATTAAGTTGGTTAGTAATACTCTTACCACTTGCAGATTTAGAATAGGTCTTGCTATCTAACTTTTTCTGAGTCCATTTATATGAATTTGCAGAGTTACCATCATTGTCCATGCCATCACTCTTAGTCTTACCCTGAGCTGCAAGAATATTGTTCATCGCTTCATGTGCACCATTTCCTATAGCAAAGTAATAATCACCATCGTCCATGATGTATGTCTTTGCATTCATATAGTCATAACTTGCAAGATATTGAAGATCAACTTTTACAGTTACCTCCTCTGATTCACCTGGTTTTAACTCTTTAGTTTTTTCGAACCCCATCAGCTGTACAGAAGCCTTTTCCACCTTATTTGTCTTATCGTATTCGGTATAAGGTGATTGAGCATAAAGCTGAACAACATCTTTACCAGCAACATTCCCAACATTTTTAACTGTAACTTTTACAGTAGCAGTATTGTCATTATTATTGAAAGTCACATTACCCAGCTTTTGTTCAAAGTTTGTATAAGATAACCCATAGCCAAAGCCATAAGAAACTTCTTTATTATAGTTCCAAGAACTACCGTTACTAGAACCCACTATTGAAGCCGCCTTACCGCTACCAGCTATTAAATCAGCATATCTTGTCTCATAATATTTATATCCAGTATAAATCCCCTCGGCCTCCACTAAATACCATCCTGCTCTATAATCAGTATATTTCAGATTTCCATTACTAATAGCATCTTGATTAGAATAAGGAATCATCCCATAGTTTACCATGGCTGGTGATGATGTAGAATCTATAGCATAGGTATCAGGTAGATGTCCAGAAGGAGAAACTGCACCATTAAGAATATCTACTACTCCAAGGAATCCATAGTTACTAGGTTCACCAATCCAAAGAATAGAATCAATTTTATTATCATTTTTAAGTTCATCTATCTCCATTGGATTATCACTGTTAACAAGAACAATAACTTTATCAAAGTTCTCTTTTGCAAGCTCAATCACTTTTCTCTCATTTGAAGTTAATCCTAGAATATTTTTTGCACCTTCATCTTGTGCCATACCAGCTTTTCCAGGATAGAAATCTGCTGCTTCTGAACTTGGGCGCCCTATAACAACAATGGCAGCATCGTTATAATCTTTGAAACTAGTAGCATAATCACCATTTGTAGTTTTATAAGAAGCTATATCAGGCTCTCCTACCTTCAATGGACTAATATTATTGGAAACTCCAAAGGAGTTACTCAATGTTCCAGGTTGATTACCATATACATTCTCCATCTGTCCTGTAAAAAAGTTCTTACTTTGACCCGTAACAACATTTCCAATCTTATTATAAATATCTATAATAGTTGGATTTACACTGAATCCTTTCTCTTTCAGGGCTGATTCTAGACTTACATTCTGGTTGACAACAGGAGAACTTCCTATTTGACCTCCATATACAGGATAGTGACTACGCATGCCCAACAAAGTAACTTTTGCCCCTTTTTTAATTGGAAGCGTACTACTATTATTCTTTAGTAAGACAGATCCTTCTTCTTGGATTTTCTCTGCTATACTTTTATGAGCATTCACTAACTCAGTAGCATTTTTATAATCAGATTTGTATGTATACAAATCTGATTTATCATCAGTCTTATCTGTTACTATTTTTGAGCTTACAGTCCCTATCTGTGTATCAATCATACTTTTCCATGCTTCCGCAATTGTTGAAGTTGCAACCACTAAAGCTAGTAGTGATGCAGATACACACGTCAAACCACGCCACTTTCTAATCCTTGATTTTTTTGTCTTCATTTTACCCCTCCACTCTCCATAAAATATTGTTTTATACTAATCCTAGATGGACACCCTAAACCCTTATTCTATTTATTGGCCGTTCATCAAGGTATAGATCAAATTCAAAAAAACAAAATAAGTTTCACATATGCTAATAGGAACTTACTTCCTAAAGGCTATCTTACTTCACACAAAACTTTAACAGAACTACTAAGTTTTCCATCTGTTACTGTAAATATTATCTCACCTACCTCCTCTGCTTTAACAACTGCAAGTGCTTCACCATAATAGGTATCTGTATAGTCATTTAAATATCCATCTACATTATAAGGACATGCGCTTCCAAGTCCAAGAAGGGTTCCTCCATCTACTTTTATATGCAAGATATTCCTTTCTTTTGGTTTTACAATACCATCCTTATCGGTATACTGAAGGCGTATATAACATAACCCTCCTTGTTTAACCGTTTTTTCTTCCGGTACTGCACGCAAAACAGTATCGTTTCCTGCTGTCTTCAAAGATGAATCTGAAATCTCTCTTCCATTGTCATCATAGGCAATGGCTCTAATTTCTCCATCCTCATAAGTAGTCTTAAATATGGCACGACAACCATTCCCTATTTTTTTTCTTCCTACACTCTTTCCGTTTATAAGAAGTTCGACCATATAAGCTCTTACATATACCTCAACTATTGCCTTATTGCCATTACATCCATTCCACGACCAGGATTCTCTAGCATCTGTCATCTTCCAGGCAGAAGGTGAATGTTTACCTTTCTGACTAACTGGACGTACAGCAATTATAGGCTTGTCTGTACATTCAAAAGCAACCTTTGTATATGCTGCTTCACCAATGGGATTTCCAATAATATCTATTCTTCCACTGCCCGCTGTCATCCACCCATTTCCGTTGTCAAAGCGAGGCGCATACTCTTCGTACTCCCAAGAACCAATTCCTACTTCACCTAAGTAATCCATACCTGCCCAAACAAAGTCACCAATAATTCTTGGATGCTTTTTAGCCATTTCCCAGAAGCTATAGGCGTCTTTGCAGAAAGTTTCTGTTCCCAATATCAATCGTTTTGGATATTTCTTCAAATCACTTTTGTAGCGCAAAATTCCATAGTTATAACCTGCAATATCCATATTCGCATATGCATCACGGGTTTTTACATCACATCCACGAAGAGTTGCCCCTACCTTCATTGTAGTATCACCAAAAATTCCGGCCAGGGTATTGTAAAACTCGCTTCCAACAGGCTTTTTCTTTTTCTTTCCTGATAAAAGACTCTGCTCGTCTTCTATTGCTTTATCAGCATTCTTTTTGGCCTTTTCATCTGTGTAAACACCAAAGCCTATGGAGCTTAAGAAGTTGAAAAATATATTAACTCCACAGGTTACAGGACGGGTCGGATCAAGACTATGCAGATACTCTGTCATCTGTCCCGTTAACTCTATACCACGTTTTTGTGCAGTTTCTGAAACTTCATTCCCCGTAGAATACATTACAACGCAAGGGTGGTTATAATCTTTATCAACCATGTCCTTCAGATCTTCCTGCCACCAATCCATAAAATAGTTGACATAGTCATATTCTGTTTTATGAATGTACCACACGTCCACATATTCATCCATCACCAACATACCCAGTCTATCACAGGCTTCTAGTAGTGCTTTTGAACAAGGATTGTGTGCCGAACGTATAGAGTTATAACCATTCTCCTTTAGTATCCGTACCTTTCTTTCCTCTGCTTCTGGATAACAGCACGCACCAAGAATTCCATTATCATGGTGAATACATGCTCCACGTAAAATTACCCTCTTACCATTAATACGCAATCCATGTTCACTATCTACTTCAAGGGTTCTCATTCCAAAACTCTCTTCAACTTGCTCTTCTCCAAAGGTAACTTTGCAAGTATACAAATTAGGATTTTCTAAGTCCCAGGACTTTGCATTTGGAATTTCTATTTGTAAGGTTACTTTCCTATCGGTGTATGCCTTCTTCTTTGCAACCACTATCTCTTTATCTATTATTTCAACCTGCACTTCGCCTGCATCAGTAGTATCAACATCAACTTCAATTACCGCAGGCTCAATGCTGATTGTTCGTATCTTTACTCCATTTAAAAGAATATGATCTTTATTTAGAACATACATGTGTACTGGTCTATAAATACCTGAACCAGAATACCAACGGCTATTGGGCTGATCAGAATTATGTACAATTACCTGTATTTCATTCTTTTCACCAAACTTTAAAAACCTATGAGCTTCCACATAAAAATTAGTATACCCATATGGTCTGTACCCAGCTTTTTCCCCGTTTATGTACACTTCAGAATTTTTATATACTCCCTCAAATTCAAAAACAATTGTTTTGTCGCAGTACTCCATAGGAACATCGAATGTCTTAGAATATAGATAATCGCCTCCTGCAAACCAACTAATATTTCCACCTCCAGGATTTGCCTCTGAACGTGGCTCTGAAAGCATTGCATCATGGGGAATATTTATTATTTTAGCTTCATCATTCACATTAAGATGTTTATAATTCCAATTAGCATTAAAATCAATAACTTGCATACTCGTCTCCATTTCCTCAATATAATACAAACTTCATTACTGTCTTCATTAGATTTTCATTACTAATGTAGCTTAATTATATAATTATTTTTGACCTCTTTATCAATGTAACCGTAAACTGTATTTTTTTTATCGTGATCTGTATTTTGTATAAATATGAAAAAACCACTGAAGCGACTTTCTTCAGTGATTTTTTTGCGCATCTGCCTTTTCTGAACGTATGTGAAGAAATTCTGGCAGGCGACATAAATTTTATTTTTTACTATTTACCCTAAATAGATGTTCTAAACTCTTGAAATCACTAGGTTTAGCTAGCCAATACTTTTATATTTTTCTTAACAGTAAAAACACCCTGCATACTGGTTATATAGTTGCCAGCATGCAGAGTATCATGAAATTTTATTTTTAACTTTTAGGAACAGGAATTAGGATTCTAAGCTCAAACCAATTCTCCTCTGTATTTATCGTTACAGATCCACCATACTTCTTGACTGTATTTTGAATACTTTTCAGACCGTATCCATGATATTTCTTATCGTTCTTAGTAGTCACTGGTAGTCCATTCTCAAACTCCAGTTCATCCTTATAACAATTTTCCACTCGAATTCTTACAAAATCTTTTTGTTTCTTTACTACAAGATGAATCAATCGTTTTTCTCTGTCTGTAAGTTTTTTTACACTTTCTATAGCATTATCTAGAGCATTACCAAACAAAGTACTAATATCCATTACATTCATAAAGCTTACCGAAGCTCCATCTACCACAGAAGTAAGTTCAATTCCATTGCTTTGACAGTACATCTTCTTACCAGTCAAAATAGCATCAAGAATTTTATTACCAGTCTTATTTTGTGCCTCATATATTTTAATTTCTTGCTCCATTTTATCCAGATAGTTAATACTTTCTTTTGATGTAACATCTTCGCGAAGCATAGTGATCTGATATTTAAGGTCATGATATTTCTCGTTTACCATAGCAATGCTCTTTTCCGACATTTCATAATTTGCATACTGCATATTTAATATGTTTTGGAGCTTTTCTACTTCAAATTTCATCTGTAACTCTTCAAGCTGCAAGTGGTAAGCAAATAGAATTGCTACCCCACCAAAATCAACTAGTGTACGAATTATAAATATTTCAGAGGTAAATTGACTACTAAACGGTGAACTCTTTAGTACATAACTTAAATTACTTACTGTAAATATTACAGTGCCTATGATAATAACTGATAAAAGCTCTCGTGCTGTAATATCAATATTCTTTCTCTTTATCTTGTTTCGTACGTCCATGTAATAAAAAGCTCCATAGACCAGCGAGTGAATTATTACTAAAAACAGGATGTTTACTAAAATTACTTTAGGAATATTTAAATGTACTACTGAGTAGTAATATATTTGCCATTCGAAAGATGCAGCAAACTCACCCATAATAAAAGCTCGCACACATAAATATATTGCATTCAAAAAAGATATCTCACAGCAGCAATAGATAAATAATAGCATCGTCAGAACACATAGTAAAATACAAGGTATGAAAAAAATAACTGGAACACTGCTACTTAGCATCAACAACCCTACTAATATAATTAGAAAAAGGCTCTCCACTACCCATCGCAGCCTTCCAGAGATACGTTTTGGACCTTGAAAAATAAATAACATACAAGCAAGCCAATATGCAATTGCATAATACCACCATGGTGTATTTGCACTATTAGCAATATTCATTTGCTTACCTCATTCATGTAATTATTAAGCATATCAAGAAGTTCTTTTTTTCGAGACCTACTAACCTGCAAAGTATCCGCTCCAACAACTACATCGCTATTTTGAAAACTTTCCACATATTCTAGATTAATGAGAAAACATTTATTACATCTAAAGAAGATATCATTATTGATGCTATTCTCCAAATCCTTCATAGAACCTTTAGTGGTATAACTACCTTCTGTTGTATGAAATATTAAATCATGATTTTGAACTTCAACATAATGAATTTTTGATATGTCTAATTTCTTCAATCCACCTTTTAATGCGATGGTGATATACTTCTTGGATCGTCTTTTCATTCGACTAAGTGCACGATCAATACGTTGGGATAGAGCAAAGTAATTAATAGGCTTTAAAACATAATCTAGAGCTTCAACTTCATATCCCTTCATAACATACTGCGGCATGTTAGTGATAAAAATAATAACTACTTCGTTGTCAACCTTCCGAATTTCTTCCGCTGTAGTCATCCCGTCCATAAATTTCATTTCAATATCTAATAAGATAATATCGTAATCAGCCTTATAATTTGTAGCAATATCTTCACCATCTGAGAATGTAGTAATACGAATTCTTTCTTTTCTCTCTTTTTCATACTGTTTCAGATATTCTTTTAGAGTTTCTACGTAAGTTTTATCGTCCTCAACTACTGCAATATGAAGCATATACTCCCCCCTATAGATATAGCTTTAGTTTTTCTATCTTTATATAGAATCAACAAGTTTTATCTTGTGGATATTTAAGCAAACGTTTTCCTATCTATTACTATTAAAATCCACCTAAATTTGAGATAGATATAATTTTTACAGATTCATTATAACAGACTTATTCATTAAATAAAAAGTCATTTTCCTAACTTTACAAATTAAGTAATAGCTGTTACTACTTCTTACATTATAATTGCAATATAATTTTCTAAAGAATAAAATATAAAACACTCACCAAAGAAACCTTCTTTAGTGAGTGTTTTTACTCATTTGCCTTTCCAATATACTTATAATCTATGTGATACTATACTTTAAGAATTAATACCTACCAAATACACAACTATTTTATGCTCTTCATTAATTAAAAGCTTATCTATAATATTTTTATCTAAAATAAATGAACCATCATTTAGCTTTAACTCTAAATTCTCTCCATTTAAAGTAACTGCACCAATTCTATATTCGCCATATTCTAATTGACTTTCATTTTTATATTCTACATTTATCTTTCTACCATCAAATATAGTAAAGGCTGATGCAGTACTATTACCATCAAATTGTGCTTTAACTAATTTAGGCTCAAGCATAAGATCACCTAAGAATCCCTTTACTCCATATACCTCATTAAGCATTGTAAGTAGCAGCCAACTTGCTGAACCTGTAAGATAGTTATACATTCCTCTGCCACGCTCACTAATGTACTCAGGTATACCTGGTAAAATCCTACTCTTTTCAAAGTCATTGCAATGGTTATATATCATATCTAGAATCTCAAAACCTTCTTTTGCAAAACCTCTTTTGTAAAGAGCATTTATATACATGATTGTCATATGGCTAAACATAGCACCATTTTCTTTATGTCCATAGGCAAAGCCAAAACCTCTACCCATATTCAGCTTAACTTCCTTAAAATCAGTATTTAATCTTATACCGCCAACCTTTGGATCCTTTAAATATCTATTTACAGATTTAATAACCTTCTCAATAAGCTCTTTGTCAGCTACACCGCCCATTATCGGAAACACTTGTCCTGTCAATGTCATTCTTGTACCTGTTTCAAAGTCCCCTTCTAATGCTTTCCCATCATTATCATAGTAGCCATTAAACCATTCAAAGCCTTCAGAATTCTTTATTAATTCCTTAGCTTTTATATGGTCCATTATCCATTCAGCTTTTTTCTTAATATCAAAGGAAAGTTTGTCTATATCAATTTTTATCTTTTCCCCAGAAACATCATGAGTACAAAGCTCAAAATATTTCCTTAATAAATTATTTTTTTCATCAACAGAGTTATAATCTATTGAATCATAAATAGTATCTATTAAAATTGACATTTCCTTAGCAATTTCTACAGATTCTATTTCCAACTTATCTTTTAATTTTAATAGCAATTCACTTAATTCTAAGAGGTTGCTTCCATATAAAGCAGTAAATGCAACACTTTCTCCTTTTTCGTCTGCCATATCAAAGGCATCATTCCAGTCAGCACCTTCAAGCCTCATATTATTATGCATTCCTACATTATAAAAAGCTGTTAAATGCTGAATTAAGATGTGTTCAAGGATACTACCTTTATATATTTTTCCTGAATGATCCTTTTGCTTATTTCCATAGCTATCGTTCCATTCATGATCTACAGCTTTTGAACGGAAACATTGCTTGTCTTTAAAATACTCTTGTTCCACAAGTAAAAATTCCAATTCACCACTCAAATCTAAATACAATTTTGTAGTGACAAATGGCCATGCACCGTGATCCATCCAGGTTCTAGAGATGTTGTTTCTATCTGCAATAAACTCTCCTGGTTTTGTTCCTATAATGGTTGCATTACTTCCATCAAATCTAACTCCAATAAAGTTATTGTATAGTAATTCTCTTACAGGTGCAGGTTCAAGAAGCAATAGTGCTAAACAATCCTGCCATAGGTCTCTCCAGCCTCTTCCCCCTCTTCCGTAATCATGGTGAGGTAAAAATGAGCATCCATATATTCTTCTCATAATAGGCTGTAGCTCTACCCATTTCATCCATGAGTCAAAAGCTTCATTAGAAGATGAAAAGTTTAAATTATATAACTTTCTTTCCCAATATTCTTTGTTATTATCTAATTCACTTTCAAACTTAGCCACACTACCATATGACTTTATAAATTCTTCTGAATCAGAATTATTTTCTCTAATCCCCATAATCACTATATAGGAGCTGCTTTCTCCAGGCTTTAGCTCACATTCCTTAAATCTTATTGCTCCCATTGCATCATATCCGTCTATCTCTTCTCCTTCTTTGCAATAGTTTGTTAGATTCTTTATAACAGCCTCAGGATACTGAAGACTTCCACCTTCTCCAATAAAATCTTCCTCTACTGGGAAGAATCCTTCAGGTGTTATTCCATCGCCTTCAACAGCTTGTACTGTATATGAAATTGTATTAATCCTATGCCCTCTTTCATCAAAAGTAAGAGTTGGCGTAACACGAACTCCATACTCATCGGTATATATTCTTTGAAGCAATGATGTTACGTGTCTATGATCTCTTATATTATCTGCTGAACGTCCATAAATTGGTACAGCAGCAGTAGGTGTAAATCTTAAATTCTCTGAATTTGTATTTGTTATTGTTATCTTCATTAATTCAACATTATGCTTACTAACTGGTACAAAGTTTGTTATCTCTGATCTTACTCCAAGCTTTGTATTTTCTCTTATTACTTTTTGCCAAAGAAAGCCTGCATGTAGCTGTACACTTTCTTCGCTTTGTTCTTTAAAGCTAAGACTCATTTGATCAGAGGAATTTCCCGCTGCTGACCATGCAACGTCTTTATCTATATACAACCAAAAGTTTCTTGAATTTGCTGGAAAATTTAAGCTTCTTACTGATACTGGTTCCATTAGAAAGGCATTTTGATTAATCTTAATATCTCCTGCTAGTAATGGGGTTATTGAACTCATCATTCCATTTTCATTTGCCAAAGGAAAATACAGTCCACTAGTTTTGTGTGGATTTTCTAATGTAAACTCACCACTTTTGCCAATAAAGTTCCATGATGAATTTTTTATTTTTTCTACCATAATATCCTCCAATAAAATTTTTAATTATTTTTTATCCCTAGATCATAAACTCTCACGTAATCTACTTCCATAGCTTGTGGAAAAATACTGTCATCAATGCCCTTTTGGCCACCCCAACTTCCACCAACTGCAATGTTTAATATTAAGTGAAATGGTTTATCATATGGCCAAGATTTCCACTTTTCTTCTTTGTCAGTTACAGGATCATATTCAGTAGTAAAATATTTTTGATTGTCCACAAAAAAGTCTATCTTATTAGGTCTCCACTCCATCGCATATACATGAAATTCAGTGTCAACATTATCAACCTTTATTTGTGCAGTTTTTTGTGTATTTGCCTTCCAATAATATTTTAGTGAATGTGCTGTAGCATGTATTGTACCTTGATCAAAACCTACATGCTCCATTATGTCTAGCTCTCCACTTTGTGGCCATGCTCCATAGTCACTATTTTCAGGCATCATCCATATTGCCGGCCAAGTCCCTACCCCTTTAGGTAACTTTGCTCTAATTTCAAATCTTCCATAGCACCAAGAATCTTTAGTTAAAAGCCTCGCAGAAGTATATTCATTAAAGGCATATTTTTCTTTATTTGCAGTAATTATTAGTTTTCCATCCTTAACCTTAGCATTTGAAAGTTCATCAGTATAGCACTGCTTTTCATCGTTTCCCCAACCTGATCCACCAATATCATATCGCCACTTTTCTTTATTCGGTGCTCCATCTTCATTGAAATCGTCTTCAAATACTAGCTTCATATTCTCCTTATTTTTCCCATCTATGTTCATTTTTTTCTCCTTTCTCTCACTTATAATAACATTTATTCCAATAAATATCACTACTGTAATGCTTAATAGTATACCTATTCCTAAATATATCTTTTTATTTCTCACACACTAACACTCCTTGTATTGCAAACATATAGTTACCTTGTGCTCTTTATTGTCTTCAAAAATCTTAATGATATTTCCTTCAATTTCTACATCATCTACCTTAATAGAGTATGAAGAGTCCTTTATTCTTAAAAATCCTTCTGGTTTTGTGATTCTAATATTATATGTGGCTTTACCAGTATTAAGAATAATGTTTATAAACTTTTGCTCTTCCATAAGTATTGGATCTATTTCAATACCTCCAGCTGTATATTGGATACCGAAGGCATCAAATAAAGATAAGGTAAGCCAAGTAGAGGTTCCGCTCAATGTAGGTCCAATATTTTCACCTGTATCGCTATTATTATATTGCGTACAAAATCTTGGATTTCCACAAGTTACATATGGATGTTCCATGGTTTTATAAGGTAAAACTAAATTGATCATCCAATAAGCTGTAGCTGTAAGTCTTCTTGCTAATTCATTACTTTCAACTTTTTTAGCAGCTTTAAGCATAGCACTGGTTGCCATCATAGTGGCATGTTTGAATATTCCTCCATTCTCTCTATCTCCCGGGAAATACTCACCGGTTGCTGTCCCTATTGCAATCTTTTCTAAATCCGTAGGACTGATAAGTTTTATACCATAAGGAGTCTTCAAATGTTCATCTATAGAGTCCAGCATTACTTCTATCTGCTCTTCAGTGGCACAATTAGCTAAAATAGACCAGCTAAAGGAGTTTAAAAAATACGTTCCATCTTTATTAGGATCCGCAGAAAGTTTATCTCCCTTTGCTCCAAGGTATGTGAACTCGCCATCCTTGTATCTATTAAACAGTACTCTTGCAAAGAAATCACTCTTCCATGCATGCTCCTGTAGATTCTTATAAAGCTTCTCAGATACACTCTCTAGATTACTGCAATACTCTTCATCTCCTTTGAGCTCTCCAATTTCAATCATTTCTTCAAAAGCTAGCTTTAATAAGAATCCATTCATAACACTTTCAGAATAATCACTTTCAAATGGTTCTCCATTCTTTTGTGTTCTTGCTATCTGTTCATTATATCTTCTTTCTTTTTCCACACCATTTATATAGTCAGGATCAAGCTTCAAGCAATCATTCCAATCTGCAAAGTCAAGTAGTGGTATCCCATGCTTACCAATTGATATTTCTCCTGAATATCTTAATATTGCTTTCATAGTGTCATATAAACTTCTTGTCTTTATTGGATCGCTTCCCCCAATTTCACACTTTTCATCAAGAAAATCCATATCACCTGTTATATTTATATATCTAAATACAGCTTGAATCAGCCACAATCCATCATCTGACCATTTTCCTGGCTCTTTTCCAACCCAGAAAAAATTATGATATGCATAACCAAATTCAAATACTTTTTCAGCCCATTCCTTAATCAAGTTTTTTACAAGAGCTTTTTCTCCCATACCTACAAAATAGTACATAGATGCATAAATATCCTGTATTTCTCTAAAACCAATCTCTCTATAACCTTTTTGAGTTTGATCAAAGGAACGGGATACAAAGGTTTGATATAGTACCTGAAAAGGAAGATTCTTATTAACATAAGTATCAAAGTTACTGTCTTCTGATATAACTTGCATATAACTACTATACCTATTAATAAAACTTTGACTGCTCTCAAAAGCTTTTTTAACCTCTTTTTCATCTCTATATTTATTTATTAAGTTCTGTACTTCGTTTTTGAAGCTATTTTCATCAAATTCGTCATTTGCTTTGTTTGAAACTAGTCCTGTAAAATTATCAACGGTAACCTTATCTAAGGCTTGTATAGTAAAATCACTACTAAGCGCAAAGAATCCTGGACCTTTTCTGTTCAAATTATTACTGAGTTTGTATAATCCCTCAGGTCTTTCCAAAGAAGCATTTCCCACAAACTCACTATAACTTGTACAAAATTCCTTAGGTAGTAGCGATCTATTTTCATTGTGAGTGATCATAGTATGAAATCTATAATCTCCTTTTGTATACATAGGGTAATAATCTGAAGAAATTGCTTCTACATGTCCATCTTCATCAGTGTATACCTTCGCCTGCATAATTACATTGCTATATAAAACATCCTCCATCAATGCACCAGGGGCAGCACTTCCAAACATACCTGTATAAACTATTTTGATTTTCCTTGCCCTACTAGTATTATTTATTAATTTAATTTGCTGCGCTTCTACAGCTATAGGCATATTTTCTTCCTGTGGTAATAGGAAGATTAGCCTTTCTATTTCCAAGCCACATTTAGTCTTATAATAAATTTCAGTGTAATTTTGAGCATGTACACATTTACCACTTTCTATATTTTCATCCTTAACATTTGCCGAATAAAATATTTGCCTTCCATCTTCCACTAAGTAGAACTGACGATTTGCAGGAAATCCATTTTCATCTTGAAGCATATCCCATCTTGTAGCTAATACTTGAGTGGCAGCATGTGCTCTAAAGCTTCCTCTTCCAAACTTATCTACTACACTCTTTGGAGTAGTCTGAAGAGCATGGGAAAATCCCAGTCTATTGCCAAGCAACAGATTTGTATTGAAATGAGGTCCAGGAGCAGGGGCTCTTAGGTCTATTTCATGTTCTCCATTTTCGTTAATACTTCCCACACCGTAAGTTATATTTTGTACTATTTCGTTTATCTTTTTACTAAGCTCAAAATCTAATAATATTTCAGTAATTTCACCATTTCTACTTGTTAATAAAGCTGTGTCATATATATCTTTAGTAAGCTTAATCATTACAAATTCATTTTCTTCTAAGACTTCATCCAATAGCTTAGCTATTTCTCTATCCTTAAATATTTCTAAAGTAACAGGAATTTTGATTTGTAAATTAGTTACACCTACTGCCTTTTTATAAGTACTGTCATAGAATATTCCATCTATAACTGCCCCTTTTTCAATTTTCTCTGAAAATATTACTCTTAATTTATGATCAGCTGACTGTTTTACTTGTCTTGCTACTACTTCTCTCATCATACACCTCCAAAATATACTAATTAATAAAATATAAAATTCAACATATTTATAATTGTGAAAAATAGGGATTTAATTTAAAATCCCTATTTTACCTTCAAATAATATTTAGCCTTTAACCGCTCCTGCTGTCATACCACTAATAAACTTCTTTTGAAGCGCAAAAAACATTATTAGAACTGGAATTGTTGTTACAACACTTGCTGCCATCATTAAATCGTATCTATTTTGGTAATTACCAACGTAAAGTCTTATTCCAACTGGAATTGTCTGAGTAGAAATATCTGTAGTTAGTACCCACGCAAATAATAGTTCATCCCAAGCCATTAGAAAAATATATATACCAGTGGCAATAATTCCTGTAGTTGAGATAGGTAATATTATTCGTATCAAGGCACCGAATTTTGAACATCCATCTATGCGAGCTGCTTCTTCCAATTCCTTTGGTATAGTTGCAAAAAATCCTCTTAGTATCCATATACTAAATGGAATAAAGAATGCTGAATAAGTAATTATCACTCCAGGATATGTATTCACTATTCTTATTCCAAAGTTCTCCTGAATCTTAATAAACATTATATAAAGAGGCAATAAAAACATCATACCTGGTATCATTTGCGTAGCAAGTACTGTTCCTCCAAAAATACCTGAACCAGGAAATTTGTATTTTGCAACTGCATAGCCAGCAAAAATTGCTAAGCCTAATGTAACTAAAGTAGTTACACCACAAATAATTAAACTGTTCTTAAGATACGCAAAGAAATTTATGTTTTGCCACATTTCAATATAATTATGCCAATTAACCGGCTTTCCTAGAGTACCTGTTGCTAATTCTCCTTGAGTCATTAATGAACTTAAGACCATCCAAATTATTGGAAATACGCTACTTATTATTAGTATAAATAAAACAATATTTGCCGCTATATGCTTTGCCTTCTTTTTTCTTCTAACACTTTGTACGTAACTCGTAGCCATTATTCATCCACCACCAAACTATCTCTAAATACTCTATACCATATCCACACAAGGGTAAGAACACATATCATTACTACAATAGTAGCCGCTGCACCAGTACCAAAGTTCCATGTTTGGAAAGAGTTTCTCTGAATATTTGTCATCAATAAATCTCCCCATTTACCAGGATATCCTGCACCATGTCCAAACATCATTGAAACAATATTATAAGAATATATATAATTAATCATTCCAAAGAGCATTTGGATACCAATTACCGGTTTAAGCAATGGTAAGGTTATATTTCTAAACTTTTGAACTGCATTTGCTCCATCTATTTCTGCTGCTTCATAAAAATCATCAGATATACTTTGAAGCCCTGCTAGTAGCATTATCATTACAAGTGGTACATTTCTCCATATGGTAGGTATTATTATTGCAGGAAGTACATTAGGTCCAGTAAGCCAGAAAGGCTTGCTTGGAAGAATATGTAGCCAATCTACCAATATTCTATTAATAATACCTGTGTCCTGCTGCCACATAAATCCCCACAGCATACCTACTACATAAGAAGGCACAACCCAAGGAGTTAATAATAAAGTTCTTGCAATTCCTCTAAACTTAAATTCTCTATTAACTACCATAGCTGACGCCAATCCTAAAACTATAACTAAGACACTACAAATAAGTCCATATATTCCTGTATTTCTAAGTGCCTCTAAAAATCCAGAACGCATATTACTTGAGGTGTCAAACAAAACCTTATTAAAATTATCAAATCCTGCAAATGGTGCATTTAAAAATTGTTTCAACGTAAACTGATTAAGTTTAAGTATTGAAAAATATAATCCTTGTATCATAGGTATAAGTTGTACAATTACCATAGCAATTACTGCTGGTGCTATAAGTGCATATGCAAATTTATTTTTCCGTATATTTTTTATAATGCCATTCTCACGCCTTGTCCGTATGACTGGATTCTTCTCTATCTCCATGTGGCACCTCCTATAACGACCTATATGTCTAATATAAATTATACAGGGGTCACCCCTGTATAATTTAATTAACTATTCTTATTTCTATTATTTTTGTTGGCTAAGAACTGCATTAACATCATTAGCTGCTGCGTCTAACTCTTTCTGATTTTTAGCAGGATCATACGCTCCATTAACACCCATTACATTATCCCATACATTTGACAAACCTTTTTGTAATAGTGATTCTGATGGTGCCCAACCTGGGATTGAAGGATATGATTTACCATATTGTAATTGTTGCTTGAATACTGATAACAATGGATCGTCAGTTACAAACTTGTCATCAAATGATTTAGCATTTGTTGGTAGATTACCATGTTTCTTAGCATATGCTACCTGTGCATCAGCTGATGAAAGGTAAGCTAATAACTTGATAGCTTCTGGCTTGTTCTTTGAAGATTTAAATACTGCTAAATCACTTCCACCGAAGAATGCATATCTACCTTTTGGTCCTTCTGGAATTATAGCAACTCCAACCTTTTTAGGATCTAAAGACTTAGCACTATCCTTTGCAAACTCAGTTTTTATTGTTTGTGCAAGGTAAGCACCTGAGATAATAGTTGCATATTCACCACTATTGAATAATGCTTCAACTTCAGATGAATTTTTTTCTAGAGCAGCCTTTGGCATTAAACCTTCTGCAGCTAAGCTTGCATAGTAGTTAATACCTTGTACTGACTCAGGAGAATTTATTGCTGCCTTACCATCCTTAATATATTCTCCGCCTGCTCCCCATATCCACCATGAGAAGTTATGAACAACGTTCCAGTCATTCTTACCTGGCATACCAAGAGCAGCCATCTTTTTACCATTAACTTCTACTCCATTTAACTTCTTTAATGCAGCCTTAAAGCTATCCCATGTATTAAAATCCTTAGTTGGATCTACTCCTGCTTTCTCACAAGCGTCTTTTCTGTAGTAAATAGCTCTGGTATCTACGAACCATGGCACTGCATATCTTTCACTCTTACCTTCTATACCAGTTGTACTTAGTGTAGCCTTTACAAATGCTTCGTCTCCTCCAAAGTCCTTGTAACTTGGAGTTAAATCCTCTAACGCTCCCATTGCACTTACAGCTGAAACCCATGTATTACCTAACTGAGTAATATCAGGTGCTTGACCACTAGTTGCTGCTGCAGTAATCTTAGTCCAAGCTGATCCCCAGTCTAATACAGTAGGTGTAACCTTTATATTAGGATTCTTGTCTAGAAAAGGTTTGATAACTTCCATAAAATCTTTATCTGGAGTTCCGCTGTTAGGCATTATCCAAACATTTAAGTTTACGTTTTCTTTTTTTGCGCTACTTGAATCTGATGTTTTCGATCCGCACCCTGCTAGGCTTATAGCCATAATACTTACTAATACTGCTGAAAGTAATTTTTTCTTCATTCCAATCCCCCCTGATTTCTTTCTACAGTACTTATGATATATTAATCCGTATTTTACTAAAATGGTAGAAAATTACGATAGAGTATTAAAAAATTACTGAATTTAAACATTTACATAAAAAATAAGTTTTATTTTTTACTGTATCGCCATAATAAACTTCTGAAGGCATTGAGATATCTAAGTTTAATCTACATAGGGATTTTAAACTTTCCTTAACAGTAAAAAAAGAGATTCTATACATTAATATAGAATCTCTCTTTATTTACAAGCTGCACTTTTTATATTCAGCTGGGTTATATCCGGTATGCTTTTTAAAGAGTTTGCTAAAATACGCAGTTTCTTTATAGCCTAAAACTTCACTAACTTCATAGACCTTATAGTCATGCTTCTTTAATAAAACTTTTGCTCTCTCCATCTTAGCTTTTGTTACATATTCTAAGAAATTTTCTCCTGTCTGCTGCTTAAATATAGAACATAGATAGTTCTTGCTGATATTTAAGTAATTAGACATAACTGTTAAAGTAATATCCTTATCTATATTGTTTAACACATATTCACAGGCCTTTTGAACTACATTATCGTTCTTATTCAAATTATATTCGCTTATAACATTTATGAGTTTTCTAATATTATCTGTCAATTGCTTTTCAATATCTTCCAAGTTCTCAACACCTAAGAACCCAATTTTAATGAGCTGACTTAAATCATATACATCTTCTAAAAAGCTATATTTTTTTAATACATTATTATAAATATTATATACGATTTGTGTAAAGGCAATATTAATCTTAAAAATGTCAAAGTTCAATATTTGAGCTATTTCTTTAATTAACTGCTGAAGCATACTTAATGAATCTTCTTTCCCCAAGATTATTGAGTTTATAAGCGCCTTCTCTTTTTCAATTGGGTAAACAAAATTCTCTTGTCTTGTATCTACCAATTCACTTAGGTTAATTATCCTATTTGTACCTAACACATATTTATATTTTAATGTTTCTTTTGCATTCAGGTAGCTTTTATGAATACTATATATCTGGTTATAGCAATTGCCAATTCCTATATTTAGCTTAATTCCTAATTCCTCATTACATCTTTTAAGTATACCCTTTAAAGCAAATACAAAACTTTCATTGAAAGCTTGCAATTCAACTTCTTTTTCTGTCTGTACTATAATAATCTTTTTCCCTAACTCTTCATCTAAAATATGAAAATACTCTATGCTACTCTTCTCCAACTCTTTCTCAATTATATCCTGAAAGTTCTTTTCCAAGTAACTCCATTCAATGCTTCCACTTATATCCTCTTTGCTAATAACAATATCATTGATTTCAACTATTGCTACCTGAACTTTCCCCTTAACTAAAGGTAAATCATATTGTGAAATATACTCATCAATCATAATCAGGCTCTTTCCTCGTAATAAATCATACAGTATCTTTTCACCAGATATAATTTTGTTTATGCTGTATTCATACTCCTTTTCTTCTTTCATCTTAAGTTTTTTATATGCATTAACCAGTATGTTCTTAAGTTTTTGTGAATCTATTGGTTTTAGTATATAGTCAAAAGCACCAAGTCTTATACCTTCTTGTGCATACAAAAATTCATCATATCCACTTAATAGTACTACTAAGGTATCTAATTCCATATCCCTTATTTCTCTTAATAGTTCAATTCCATTTACCTTATGCATCTTAATATCAGAAACAATAAAATCTATATTATGTTCCGACAGCAATTTTAGTGCCTCTTCTCCATCTCGTGCTTCACAAATAATCTTAAATCCAAACTCTTCCCAATTGACTATCTTTTTTAATCCCATTCGGATAATTGGTTCATCATCTACAATCATAACTGAATACACATTTATCCCCCCTAAAATTAGACGTTTAAATTTCATCTTCATCTTTGAATAATTTACATTAAGAACTAGATTGTTCTTGTTTATTAGGAAGTCTAAGTATCATCTTAGTATAGCTATACTCCTGAGCTTCTATAAGAATACCGTACTGCTTTCCATAAAAAAGTTTTATTCTGTCATTTACATTCTTGAGTCCAACTCCAAAACTTTTATCTGTATTTCCATCTATATGACTCTGCAGAGCTTGTACTTGTTTTACATTCATTCCTTTTCCTTCATCTCTGACACTTAAATACAGATATTCCTCATCAGTATGAACAGATATAGTTATGTTTCCATTTTCATCTCTTAACTTTTCCGAAAGACCATGCTTCACTGCGTTTTCCACTAATGGCTGAATAGTAAATTTTAATATAGGCCTTTTAAGAAATTGCTCATCAATATCAATCTTTAAAATTATTTCAAAGTCATATCTTAAAGTCATTAAAGCAATATAATTATTGATATGTTTTATTTCTTCACTTAATAGCACAAATTCATTATTCCATTTCATATTATATCTCATCATATCACCTAAAGAAGCTAAACAATCAGATACAAGAAAATTATCTTCAACTAATGCCATCATTCTTATATTTTCGAGAGTATTATATAGAAAGTGGGAATCTATTTGAGTCTTCAATGATTTTAATTCCGCTTCCTTAGTCATTATTTCTTTATGGACACTCTCCTTAATTAGTACATCAATAGTCTTCATCATTTGCCTAAAGTTATGTGCAAGTACACCTACTTCATCATTACCATATACCTCTATACTAGGCATCAAGTCTCCACTTCTTACTTGTTTAACTGCATTTATTATTTTATATAATCTCTTAAGGATTGTCTTAGTCGCATAATAAACAACAATAGATAATACTATCAGTAAGAGTGAAGAGTTCCATATTAATAAAAGTCTAGATTTTTTTATTCCTTTTGAAACATTGTTTAAGGATATTACACTTAATAAGTAATTATTAGGTATGGGGGACTCTTTATACAATATAATATACTTATCTTTGCCTTGGTTATAGGTTATTTCACCTTTTTCATATACTAATTTATCTTTTATATCTTCTCCAAACTTATCTATATCAAATTTAGAGTTTTTAAGTAAAAAACTATTCTTATCTGTTTGTATATCCATTCCCTCTTTATTTACAAAAAATATTTGTCCACTCTTCATGATATCTTCTTGAAACATCTTTGGGAAAAAGTCTTTTGAACGCATAGTTACTCTGCTAATTCCTAAAAGCTTATTATATGGGTATTCAATATTTTTGTTGAGAGAAACTACTAAATCTTTAGATTCGTCATTATAAGCTGAATTAATTTTTATATCATTGTCATAATGATTTATATTCCAATATTCAGCCCCGTTTTTTTCAATAGTTTTTTTATACCAATCCTTCTGAGTAATTCTATCTACTCTATAAAATGTAGGCCATAACTCTCTCACATTTACATTTTTAGTGAAGATATTTATTTGTTTTATTGTTGGATTGCTATTTTGTAGACTTATTAACTGTTTATAAGTTGTATCCTTGAAATCAATTAATTTCTTCGAATCATGCATATCCCCTTGTAGATATCCAAGCAACTCATTATTTGCTTCCAGGGAATTTATTATATTTCTCATTATATAAACATTTTTTTCAACACTGTCGTATTCATTACTTAGATCATAGTTAGCCCTATTTATTGTATCCTGCTTAGCATTTTCAGAAAGTTCATCAAATGTATAGAAAGAGAAAATTAAAATAGGAATGCCGATTATAAGTATGTAGGTTATAATTAACTTTTTCATTAAACTTTTATTCATAAATACACTTATAATCTTTTTAATCAAAAATTTTATCATTTATTTTACTCCTACTCATCTAAAATTCCTAACTTAACTATTAATTTATACATATGAACTCTTTATCTCACTAAATTCAACTTTCTCTTATTCTCTTCATATCTTTGCTGTTTATATTCTTGTATCTTATCCCATCCTTGTGCATTTCTATAAGTAATAAATTCATTTAAAATACTATCAAACTCACTATCACTTTTAGCAATAAGCAGGTTTTTTAAGGTGCTTTGCCATTTAGAATTTATTCTAGATAAAGCACTTCCTTCCTGATTTTCTCCATAGGGACTAATGTCATCAAATAAAGAGTAATTATAGGTTTTACCTCTTGCCCACTCACTTATTTCCTTGATTGGCTCACCACTCGGAGGTGTCCATTTTTGTTGTAGATTATCATCTGCTAGCATCCAATAGGTATTTGCTGCTCCATACTTATTATCAAATGCGATTCTATCCTTATTTAATAAATCTAATACTTCTGGTTTAAACTGTTCTTTTCCTCCAATTTCATCCCATGTAAGTCCCTTAATCCCTAAATATAAGTCTCTATTTCCCTCTTCACTGATTAGATAGCTTAAAAAACGTATAGCTCTTTCTGGATCCTTGCATCTATTTGAAATTAATGTAACCGTCCATCCAGAAATACTATCTCCTGCTAATTTAGGTTGGTCAAGTTTGGTGTTAGCAGGTCCATCAACTGCCATATAAATTTGATTTTTATCCTTAGAATATAGCTTTAATTGCTGAGCTGCCATATCAGAGCTTTGGTAAAGTAGTGCAAAGTATCTTCCTTCAGTAATATTTTCTTCCATCTGAGCTCTTTTATCTATAAAAATATCATTTGATAGCAATCCTCTTTCATTAGCTGTTCTTAAAGTTTTTAACCACCTAATATATTCTTTATCAGTCTCTCTGTCATATATTTTTCCGTCCTTTTCCCAAGGTATTGCTAAAAAGTTAAGTAGAATTGTTCCTAGTGAAAGATTACCAGAGTCAGTAAATTCGTGAAAGCCTATAGGTATTAACTCTTGTCCATTCACCATAGGAAATAGTTTTTTAGCTTTTTCAAGTGCACCTAAAAAACCTTCAGGAGTCCTCATATCCGGCTTTCCTATAGCTTCATAAATATCTTTCCTAACCAAAAAGGCCTGATTTGAAGGTTTGTCCTCTTTATAACTTGTATCAGTCACAGTATTAGAAAAATTAGGATAACAATATACATGTCCATCATCTTGCTTATACCACTCCAGCTTTTGCTTATCTGCAACCTTCGTAAAGTATACATCATATTTTTTCGCTAATTCATCAAGGGGAAATGCTAATCCACTCTGTATAATTCTTTTGTACCCATCATCCCCAGCACTTAATGTAATGAGATCTGGCAATTTGCCTGTTTCGATCATAGCATTCAATTTCTGTGTTTCATCTCCACTTGGAATTATAAAGTTCAAGTTAACACCAGTCTTCTGAGTAACATATTTTGATACAGGATTAGTTCCCCATTTAGTTGTAAACCATGAAAAATCAATGTACCAATCAAATGTTATAGGGCTTGTATCTGCTTTCCAGCCTTCTCCACCATTATTGCTTTTAGCTACCTTATCTGTCTTTTTATCAAAAGGACTATATAAAATAAAAAAAGTAATTGTTACTGTTAAGATCATAAAGCTCATAACACCTATGAATACCTTTTCATTATATCTTCTCATAAGTCTCCCCCTTCAGATTAAATATCTGCTTATTATCATGTACAATACTTTTTTGTAATCAATTTATAATTTTTATTATATATGTTATAAGGAAATTATTCAATAATTGCCAAATAGCTACATTGATATTGTTGGTAACACTTATCAATGATAATACTATCAAAAAAACCGTTGAAGCGATCTTCTTTAGCTAGTTTTTTAACACATCTGCCTTTCTGAATTTAAGCAAGGAAAAACCTGTCAGATAAATAAGTTTTATTTTTTACTGTATAGCCATAAAAAACTTATAAAACTGTTGAAATATATATGTTTAATATACATAGAAATTTTATGCTTTCATACACAGTAAAAAAAAGTGTTTATAATTATGCCTAAAATCGGCTTAAATTATAAACACTTTTACTATTATTCTTTATTATTATTTATAGGATAAACTCCTATTTAACTCTTATTCCCACTCAATAGTTGCTGGTGGTTTAGAAGTTATATCATAAACGATTCTGTTTACTCCTTGAACTTCATTGACTATTCTTCTTGATATTTTATCTAGAACTTCATATGGTATGTGTGCCCAGTTTGAAGTCATTCCGTCTGAAGATGTTACTGCTCTAAGTGCTATAGTATGGCAGTAAGTTCTTTCGTCTCCCATAACCCCTACACTTCTTATATCAGGTAGAACAGCAAAGTATTGCCATATCTTGCCTTCAAGACCGTTAAGAGCAATTTCTTCTCTGTATATAGCATCAGCTTCTCTTACTATATGAAGCTTTTCTTCTGTTACTTCGCCAAGAACTCTTATTGCAAGTCCTGGTCCTGGGAATGGCTGTCTCCATACTAAGTTGTGAGGTATTCCAAGTTCTTCTCCAACAGCTCTAACTTCATCTTTAAATAATTCTCTTAATGGTTCGATTAGTTCAAAATCTATATCTTCTGGAAGTCCTCCAACATTATGGTGACTCTTTATAACAGCTGAAGTTCCAGTACCGCTTTCAACTACGTCTGGATATATTGTTCCTTGAACTAAGAACTTAGCATCACCAATCTTGTTTGCTTCTTCTTCGAATACTCTTATGAATTCTTCTCCGATTATCTTTCTCTTAGTTTCAGGATCTGCTTGACCTGCAAGCTTTGATAAGAATCTTTCTTGAGCATTTACTCTTATAAGGTTCATATCAAATTGTTCACTGAAGATTTTTTCAACTTGATCTCCTTCGTCTTTTCTAAGTAGACCGTGATCAACGAAGATACAAGTTAATTGCTTACCTACTGCTTTATGTACCATAACTGCTGCAACAGATGAATCAACTCCACCTGAAAGTGCACAGATAAGCTTCTTATCTCCAACTATTTCTTTTATTTCTTTTATCTTTTCTTCTGCAAAGGAAGCCATAGACCATGTCTTTGAAAGTCCGCATATGTCATAAAGGAAGTTTTCAAGCATCTTCTTACCAAATGGAGTATGTTCTACTTCTGGGTGGAATTGAACTCCATAAAGTTTCTTTTCTTCATTTTCCATAGCAGCTATTGGACAAACATCAGTGTGACCAGTTATCTTAAAGCCCTTTGGAGCTTCAGCTATGTAGTCAGTATGACTCATCCAGCATGTTTCAGCACTTTCTATTCCTTTAAATAGCTTTGAAGTACTATCTAAATTTACATTAGTTTTTCCGTATTCTCTAACTGGAGCTGTATCAACTTTACCGCCAAGAATATGAGCCATTAATTGATCTCCGTAGCATATTCCTAGAACAGGTATGTTTAGATTGAATATTTCGCTATCGATTGATGGAGAATCTTCTCCATAAACACTATTAGGACCACCAGTGAATATTACAGCACTTGGATTTTTTGCTTTTATTTTTTCCACTCCGTAAGTGAAAGGTATGATTTCACAATATACTCCGCATTCTCTTACTCTTCTTGCAATAAGCTGATTATATTGTCCACCAAAATCCACTACCAAAACAATTTCTTTATTCATTTGTATCCTCCATTTTAGGTATGAAATTTAAAATACTTTTATAAAAGATAGTTTTAAAATTTTAACTTTACGCACTATTTATTTAAAACAGCTATAGATACCAAACTTTAGACAACTTAAATTCAATAACACTGCTCTGCATTATTAGAAATCCTACATCTAAAATCTGATATCTATAAAACTACTTTCGCCTTTTTCTATGCATCAATCATGATATTAATATTACATAATGTTTATATAACTTACAACCGTTATATTTTAGCACACCCTGCATTTATGTCCTATTTATTAAAATCTTATTGATTTACACTATAGTTTGGAGCTTCTTTAGTTATGTTTATATCATGAGGATGACTTTCTCTAAGACCAGCTGAAGTTTGAACTACAAATCTTGCATTTTCAAATAAATCTTCTAAAGTCTTAGCACCAAGATATCCCATACCTGATCTTATTCCACCAACTATTTGGAATACAGTTTCTGATAAATATCCCTTATAAGCAACTCTTCCTTCTACTCCTTCAGGTACAAGCTTCTTGCTTCCTTCTTGGAAGTATCTGTCCTTGCTTCCTGCAGCCATAGCTGAAAGTGAACCCATTCCTCTATAAACCTTATAGTTTCTTCCTTGGTATATTTCCATTTCTCCTGGAGCTTCTTCACAACCAGCAAGAAGTGAACCCATCATAACACTGCCAGCACCAGCAGCTAAAGCCTTAACTACATCTCCTGAGTACTTTATTCCTCCGTCAGCTATAACTGGAACTCCATGCTTTCTTCCTTCTTCAGCACAATCCATAACAGCTGTAAGTTGTGGTACACCAACACCTGCAACAACTCTTGTAGTACAGATTGATCCAGGTCCTATACCTATCTTAACACAATCAGCACCAGCTTCTATAAGATCTCTTGTAGCTTCTGCAGTAGCTACATTACCAGCTATGATTTGTAGTTCAGGATAAAGGCTCTTTATTTTACTTACTGCATCTATAACACCTTTTGAATGTCCATGAGCAGTATCTATTGTTATAACATCAACTTGAGCTTTTACTAAAGCATCAACTCTTTCTACCATATCTCCTGTAACCCCTACAGCAGCTCCACATAAAAGTCTGCCCTTTTCATCTTTAGCTGCATTTGGGAATACTCTTGCTTTTTCAATATCTTTTATAGTTATAAGACCCTTTAAGAAACCTTCACTATCAACTAAAGGAAGCTTTTCTATCTTATGTTTTTTAAGAATTTCCTTAGCTTCATCTATTGTAGTATTTTCAGGTGCAGTTATTAGGTTTTCCTTAGTCATAACTTCATCTATTGGTCTTTCGAAGTTTGTCTCGAATAATATATCTCTATTAGTTATTATTCCAATTAGTCTTCCGTCTTCAGTTATAGGCACTCCAGAGATTCTGTATTGACCCATAAGTTCATTTGCTTCTCTTATAGTATGGTTCTTTGAAAGGAATATTGGATTAGTTATTACTCCATTTTCCTGTCTCTTAACTCTATCAACCTCTTTTGCTTGTTCCTCTATGGACATATTCTTATGAATAATACCTATGCCACCTTCTCTTGCCATTGCAATAGCCATCTTTGCTTCAGTTACAGTATCCATACCTGCACTTATTAGTGGTATATTAAGTTTTATCTTTCTTGTAAGTTGTGATTTTGTTTCAACTTGATTTGGTAGTATTTCTGATTTGTGTGGTACAAGAAGTACGTCATCAAAGGTATATCCAGTTTTCCATATTATAGCCATTACTGATCCTCCTAATTTAAATAATAAATTTCATTTTTAGCTTTTCTTGCAAGTAAACCTGCAAATTATGCATTAAATCTTGGTAATTTTATAAATAAAAACAAAAAAAGCCTATTAACTCAAAGTGAAGTTAATACGCTATAAAATACTATAGAATACCAATTTCACTCATAGTCGGGAATTTACGGTTTCCGGTAGAGACTCCTTGCCTTATCCAAGGGATATACGAGTAATTTAGTTCGTTTTTATTAAATTTATTTAATTATAGAATATGCAACGAAGCTTGTCAATTATTATCGATAGAATTGTTTTTGGAAAAATTGACTGATTTTTTTATTGCATTTATAAATATATATGATGTATTTCATTGCATTTTTATGTAAATGTTTAAATTACATTAACCACATTCTATAAATTTAAAAATTATATTTTATATTTCAAATTTATAACAAATACTTATACATCTCTCATAAATATCTTCATTAACTTCTATATATACAAAAAGAGAAAGCAATAAAAATTAGCACCTCAAATTTGAGATGCTAATTAATCTTAAAATAAATCTTTTAATTCTTGGCACGTGATCGTTATAGGTTTGTTTACATTATTTAATGAAACATTATTTGTATATGAATCATTGCTTCCTAATTTTATAGTATAAACAATCATATAACAACTTGTAGTATCATTTCCAGAAAACTGAACTGTAAACTTATTTATATTTCCAGAACCAGTAAGTTGAGTTATCTGTGCATTAGTTACTGGTACTAATTTGCCATTACCATCTATTTTATTTATTTTAAATGAATCGCTACTAACATTTCTAAGTGCATCATCTAAGTCTATTGTTACTAATGGATTTGCATTATCTGTTTTAATAAGAACTCCAAAGGTTGCATTCGAATTCTTAGTTAAGTCTATATCTCCAGTTCTCAAGGTATTGTCTGAGTATAATCCATGAGATATAGTATCTGGAATTTCGTTAAATATAATATCATTCTCGTTACTACTATAACTAAAATCTTGCTGTATTGTATTATTTTGTACAACAAATCCATTAAATGAAGTTAGTAGTTTAAACTTGTATGTCCCTGTGCCTAAAATCGGTATTTGCTTACTTCCATTTACACTAACTGTATTTACGAGAGTATCACCTTTATATACCTGTACTTGAGCATCTCCTAAAACTAGAGCATTATTATTTCCAGTAGTAATTTTTATGTTTGCTTTCCCATCTCTTACCGGTAATGTAATTGTATAATCTGAACTTTTTTGAGTAGTTACATCTTTTTGATAATAAGTAAGCTTTCCGCTTATAGCTATTTGTCCACTTTGCTTAGTTAAGAAGTTAAATGTTTGTGGCTGGCTTAACGGATTAGGATCAGGTGTAAATGCCACATCATTGAAGTTTAATATATTCCCGCCGCTAGTAACTTGTACTTTACTTGTATCATAGTTACCAGTAATATTATAATTTATATTTGACAATATAGTATTCAAATTTTGCGTTGATTTATTTGCATTTGCTGTTACAGTAACTGAAGCTGTATCTCCTACAAGATATCCTAAACTATTATCATTTAATGAACTTAGTGATATAGTCGGGTCATTTACTAAATTTATTGTTGCATTTACTGTTTGTGCTTTAGCCAATAATGGATCTGATGCATCTATGCTTATAGTAATAGTACTTCCACTTGTACTACTATAGACAGATTTAGGTATAGAAACATCAATTTTCTCGCCTTGCTTTTTATTACTATATGGGAATGTTGTTACAGTATTTCCTGCTTTAACAGTTATAACTGCATTAATTGGATCATTATCTCTATCTATTGGAACAAAGCTAAACTGTATATTATCTTGATTCTTTGATATTTGCTCACCGTCTGATAGGTTTGTTAATCCAGTAATAATTGGTGCATGATTTGCTCCTCTTTCAGCCTTAACCATGGTATTTACGAATAGTTTGCACTCATCAGCAGTATATTTGCTACTATCACCGCTATGACCAGTTCCTGAATAGGTTATATTTCCTTTTGAATAAGTATAGTAATAATTTCTTGCATCATACTGATTATATCCATTTCCATTTGGCTTGAGCGTATACCATGGAACAACATCAGGATCTTCAAGATTTAACTGATACCATTGATAATGCGTTGGAGCAACGCTAATATCTCCTATTGTGTACGGATATAGGTTTATAAGCCCATCATTTATCTTATACACACTTGTAGACTCACCAGAATATGAACCAGCTGTTGCAGAGCTCTCAAATTGAGTTAATAACCCCTTAGTCATACCAAGTGAAATTTTACCTTGATCAGTACTTTTAAGCTGCTCATGTGGTATAGTCCTAGTTTGATATGTTCCAGTGGCTACATCAAAATTCTGGTATATATCAGTTTGTTGTGGATTATTTGGATCAACATATCTTGATTGTCCAATAATATCTCTAAAATTACGTGTTATTGTCTTAGAGCTCTTATCAGTAGTATCAATTGGTGTAAGGTATCTATATGTCACTGTATCATGAGTAAACATGACACTTTGTCCAGTTTGTATAAAATGTTTCAACTCATCTATACTTGTTTGTGGAAGATCATTATAAGCATAACTATCTGCAAAACCTAGTATTACCATATCATAATGGCTGTTAAGGCTGTTTCCACCAGATATATAAGTATTAAACTCTGTTGTCGATTTTGTAGATATGCTTAAAGTGTAATCTCTAAGTCCAGTGATTAAGCTACTTATTGTACTATTTGTACTTAAGTTAAAACTATTACTTATTCCATTAGTGGTAACAGGATAAACTTGAAGCACCCTAACCACAGGTTTATTATTAGGATCAGCCTGAAAATCTAATGTTCCAGTTTTATAAGTTTTTACACCACTGTAGGTTACTATTTCTAATTTCCACGTTAGATTACCTACAAACTGATCATCTAGCCTATAGCCTATTTCTCCATTATTAAATTGCTTATTACTAGTGTTTATATTGCTGATAGTTTTGACTTTTTCCTTGTCTTTAAACAGGCCATCTCCATTCAAATCTAGATATAAGTTAGCTTGCATATTTTGCTCTTCATTATCCGTAGTTATATTGTAAATAAAATCAATATTCCTATTATTATTTTGTGATTGACTTGATATCCTTAATAAAGGTGCTTTTTTAGTCGTTGCAAGTGAATATTTGCTTACTAAATTACTTAAAGTTATATTAGATTGAGCTGTCTTTATAAGATTATCTTTACTCATATTGTAAAAACTTGAATACAACTTTGTCCCTGTAACACTAAATACTTCATTAGCTATATAAACCAGTTGTCCAGAATTTATACTGTCAATTATCTCACTAGCTCTTTTATTAGTAATATCATTTTCACTATAGTATTCTATATAGGTGTTTTGGTCACCGTCATAATTATTTCTACTAGTACCTGTCCACTTAGAATCATTTAACATACCTAATGTTGACGGACTAGATTTAGTGTTATATACTTCCTTACCATAAGGCAAGTATTTGGTTTTCGTACCAAATTCAGGGCTATAAGTAACAGAGCTAGAAGTATTATTATCTCCAATTACAACAATATCGTATTTCCCATTTACTTGTTCTACACTTGAAATATACTCTAACATAGTCATATGCCTTATTGTTACAGTCATGTTAGGAACTAAATTTGGAAGAGTTTCTATTCCAGATGTAGCAGAAGATTGTGTTAGGCTAAACTTATCTGTTGGCTCTATTTCTAATATGCTCAAAGAATTTCTGACGTCAGTAGCTTTTGTAACTAATTTATTTTTGAAAACAACTCCAAACACTATAAGTACAATTATCAAAACCAATGCTGCTTTTTTTATAATACTTTTCCTCATAAAATCACCACCTTGTTATGTGATTATTAATTATATAATACTCTAATTTCAAGAAAATTTGTACAAGTTTTATAATCTTTATTAGATTATAAATGATAAATATAAGTTAAGAAAAAATGCTACCGATAATAATAAAATTTCATTAATCTAATAGCATTTTTACCTTAATTTATTGAGTAGTTACTCCTTTATTCCTAAATACAACATTTGAGGTTATACTATAAGTTATTCCTTTATCTTGTAGGGTAACTTTTATAGTCATGCCTGAAGCTACATCATAAGTTCCACCTATTGGTTTAATATTTATACTTTCTACTTTATCAGAAAGAGTCTTTGTAGTAGTTGTACCATCTTCCTTTGTATGTGTTTCAGTTAAAGTTTTATTAGTAGCCGTATAATTATATGCTATAGTTTCTGTTCCAGCATAAAGTGTCAATGTTAAGTTTTCTATACCCCTCTCAGTAGAATCTGCTGGTGGTGGGTTATTTCCATTAAGTGCTGTTATAGTATTTCCTTGGCTGCCATAGTTAGTAAATGAATTTTGAATTTGCTGTCCTTCAAATTGAAGGTTAGCTTTTACGTCCGTATCATTTAAATCTCTATTACTTGAAAAGAAGAACTGATATATAACTCCCATAACTATGGTTAACAAGGCTAATACAATTATAACCTCAATGAGGGTAAATGCTTTTTTCTTATTATACAAATTTAGCACCTCAATTACTGATTAATTTTCCAAACGCCTTTTTGTATATACTTCTTTGGATCTATTGCATTGACAACATCTGAAGTTGAAGTCAATGTTTGATTAGATTCATAAATAGGTGTCGAAGTCGTATTTTCATCACCAGCAATAAATACACCGCCAAAATAATCTGAATATCCTTTTAAGGTGTCCAATATATAGTTGGGATCATAGTTAATGGTAACGGTAGCGCCTTGTTCAATTTCCATATTTCCTGTCGAAATCAACGCTCCCTTAAAATTAACATTTCCATATATTTTTATATCTGCTGTAGTAACTATCAATCCATTAACAGTAGTTCCATGAATTACTCTTTCATTTGCAGAAGGCGTATATTGAGTGCCATCTCCTACAAATACTACAGTTTCATTACTTTTATCTTTATCTAAGTTTATAATTATCTTATCAGGCATATTCGCATCAATGTTAACGTGATTATAATTATGAGTAATATTATCTGTACTGTTTTTCAAATTAATTTGATTTGAGACTTTTCTTTCTACATTTCCATTGTTATACTTTGCTAGCAAGCTTTCTGTACCTTTGCCCATTTCATATACCTCAGTAGCATAATCGCTTCTCCATGTATTAGCCATTTCCTCAAATGTATCTATATTATAATTACTTGCATAAACTGTTCCTTTACTTATATATGCACCAGTACTATAAGTATTATCTGGCAAGCTTATATTTTTGGGAACTCTCAACTTGTCAGTGGACTTTTGATTATACAATATAAAATGATCAGCTTTATCAAAAGCAGAAAAATTGCTTTTAGAGTTTTCGTCAACCCTATCTAATAACTGTAGCGGCTCAAAGTATTTATAGTAATATCCCTTTCCATCTTCATCTGGAGAAAATATAGTTGTATATGCCTTATAATTTCCTTTTACAGCAACAGACTCTCCAGTTTGGTACGCTTCAGGAGAAGTGTTTATATAAGCAGTTCCCATTATCAAAGCTTCATTCCCAATATCGATAATCCTATCATTTACTACATCATCTGAATCATCTGCAGAAGTACTTGTATTCACAATTATACTACTAGAAGATTTAAAATGTTCGTTTTTATCTTCACTGATTGTATCGGACAAGGTTGTACTAGAAATAGCACTACCATCTGATACATTATTTGCACCTGTAGTCGCTGCACCCGTACTACTTGCATGAGTACGATTTAATTCACTTATTGCATATAAGCCTCCGGGTAGCCTTATGTGGCTATTATTTGAATTATAGGCTAAGTCATTGTCAATGATAGACTCACCCGTTACCGTTAAAGTATTTCCTGAAGATGAGTCCGCAGTTGTGTTTTTTCCCACATATATGTTATTTGCATACAGCTTCTTATCTAAAGTTACAGAAGCATTATTTAGCAATTTAAGTGTATTAGAAGTAACTACATTTTCACCGAAAGTAACAGTTATATTACTAGTATTATCTATTATAATACCACCATTATATTTTGAATAAGTATCTAGAGCCATATCATTTTCACTTGGATCGTTTCCTTTAACAAAAACAGAACCTCCACTTACTGTTAAATCTCCTTTTATACGTAAATCCCCGTCAATCGCTACTGCTTTTTGAATCACTGGTGTCATCTCAATCTTACCACTTGTAGTCTTAGTCCCATACACTCCTGCATAATCAGGTACATTTATAGTGTAGTTAGCTTCAACTTTTCTTTCTTGATTTCCAGTACTACTATCAATTTGATAGTCAGAAATAATCTTTACTACAAACTTAGATGCACTATCGTAGCCTATATCATGATTAGAATTATCTCTCGAATAGATATCAACATCAAAGGTAGGCTCATGAGAAGTATTAAATGTAGCCGGTGTGCTTGTCGGGGTTCCAGTAGAATCATCTGCCAGTGTCAAAAATGATTTACTCACTATTTTATCATATAAATAGGTGTGAATAACATTTCTATATGTTGCCTTAAACATACCATTTAATAATATTTTTACATTATCTAGATTTGTTGTATAATCATCCTTTAGCAACTTACTCTTTGTAGAATTATCATCTCGTGGATAATCGCATATTTGTCCAGTTTTCATTTTATTCGTCTCACTGGCTATAACATTACCAAACGTATCCATAAATGTTTTCACACTATAATTTCCTCTTCTTACAGCTTGCTCTACAACCTTTCCAGTAATAGCATATGCCACATCTATTCCTGATTCTGATCCATACAAATTTTCAACTCTTCTGCTTTCTAACACTCTTGACTGATAACTAGAGGCTGTCAATGCTAGAACTGAGGTCCCTACAGTAAATAAAACAGCAAAAATTGCAACTACTGTTATTAATGTGCTCCCCTTTTTCTTCCTTCTCATTGAATCCCCTCCTATTTTGATATATTAGAGTTTACAGTGTATATTGTTGCTCCGTCCTTTATCACATCAACTTTTGTATTATAGTTTTTAGAAAAGACTGCTGCATTACCAGTTACTACATTATAAGTTGTAATAGTACCTTTTATGTTATTAACGACGTAATCTACATTCTTTCCAGTTTGGGTATTAACATAAACGTTTATGTTATCAGTTGTATCATTATATAAATTCACACTAAATTGATGTGTATTTTCATAACTATTATCAAAGCTTAAGCTAATATTATTATTAAAAGTATCCCTATCCAAATAAACTTTAGTATAGTTATGGCTGGCATCCTCAATAGAACTACTAGTCTTTACTGCTAAGTTATACCCCGGTAGATTGATGTCATGTTTAGTCGCGTATACATAAACATAAATACCGTTAGGTGCTTCACTTATAGAACTTTCTGGTAAATTATTTAACTTAACAGTCCTTGATGAATCATCTTGCCCACCAACCATAAGATTATAATCCGCACTTACATTGTTTGTTGCAGTATTATTATAAATATTAGCATTTTGCATCCTACCTAAAGTTACCCTTAAAGTGTAGTCTCCTATATTTATGTCATTGAATCTTACTGTCAAAGGGTCTGTATTTATGGTGCTGTCTACACTGAAACTGTATGCATTACCATTTAAAGAGAAGCTTTGAGCTGTAAACCCATTGTTGTCTTCAAATGCTGATACATTCTTAAAGGCTTCTAGAACTTGTTGTGCCAAATATACAGCCTGCTGCTTATCTTCTCCTCTTTTGTTCGTCTTAACCGAGGTCAATATCATATTGCTCATTGGAACAATAATAATACCTAGGATAGCGATACTTATTATTACCTCTAACAGGGTCATACCTTTTCTCTTACTTTTCATCGAAAGCATAAGCACCACCTCTACTTCTTGGTGACATTTACAGCCTTGCCTTCAGAAGTTATATTAACTCTTGGCCTCTGACCATCATCACCATCTACTTCTACCGCAACTACCTTATCCGTGTTATTAATTATTTTCATATTTATGCCTGATTTATCGTCAGCTCCTTGCCTTGGTGTAGCAAATATTTTAAATCCTATATTAGATGAGCTAGGCTTAAATTCCACTCCGTTAGTATCGTACTGCAGTGGATAACTATTTTTACTAGTTTTATATTTATAATAGTAGTTACCATCTTTATCTTTAGTCACTACCATCTCCACATTTTCTATTCCAGGATTATCTGCGTATAGATAACTTGTCCTGCTTTGATCATTATCTCTACCAATTATAACTGTAGGCAAATCAGAAGTTATAGGTTTTGCAACCATAGAGAAGTCATTTACTTCTTGTTTTGGTTTAGCTGCATCTTCTATTGTTGTAGCTAACGTAAGTTGTCCGCCACCAAAAGGCGTATCTTTACCATATTTATTTGTTAAAAGCCATTTTGAATAATCACTATCTTCGTCTCCAACTTTAGGAACCGCATAGAATTCTAATGTTAGAGTTCCAGTTATACCAGTTTGAGTACTTTGAGCCATAGATAGATTAGATAATACTATTCTTTTGCTTCTTTCTTCTATGTTTTTTATAAAGGTAGTTAAGTTTTGATAGCTTCCTCTAAAGTTTAAAGTAACCTTCATTTGCTCGGCAGTATTCCCACCACCATCTTTTGCTTGAGCAGCTTGTCCGTTGTTTTGTTGAGTTGCCTTTGTACCACTATTGTTTGTCTTACTGTTATTACTGCTAGTACTATTGTTGTATTGATCTGCTAAACCTTGAAGTGATGAAGACGGTAATGGCTGGTAAGTGCTCTTTTTACCTTCTACTCCTTGAACTTGTATATTTGAAAAACTTATATTGCCCTTTAGATTAGCTCCTTTAAGAAGATCATCTAGCTCTAATATTAGTTTTTCTTGAATAAGCTCAGGATAAATATTTTTTGATTTATCTATGATTTTTGCATTTAATATCTTTAAATCTGCTTCTTTTTTATCTAAGGAATTTATAGTGTTCATTATGGTGTTATATTTTGCTTCAGCAGCAGCTCTTTGAGTCTTTAACCCAGCTATTTTCTCTACTTGCTTTGTATAAACGAATTGATAGTAGCCCACAACTACCAAAACCGCTAACAGGATACCTAGTAAATATTTTTCTCTTTCACTTATCTTCATTTCACATCAACATCCTTTAATGTACATTTTAAGTCAAAGGTATAATTCCCATTATCAGAATCATCTCCGCTTATATTTCCTATTTGGGCATCTCCTACTATATCTAGGGCTTTCATGTTGTGTTGAACTTCACCAATAGCTGTTCTAGTCTTAGAAACTCCTTGTATGCTAAGGTTACTTCCATCAACAGTTATACTCTTAAAGTAAACATCCGCAGGAAGTGTAGAATTGATATTGTTAAGCAAACTTGATGATATAGTATTTCTGCTGTTTATTCCTTCATTAATCTTAGTAAGGCCATCATCATATTTATTAAGTACATCTATTTTCTTGTTTACTTCTTCAGCTTTCTTTACCTTATCTTGTACCTTTGGAGAATTTATAGAGCTTTGAAACTTGTCTATATCTCTATTAAGCATATAAACATTTATGCTATTCCATGCAAAAGTCCCAACAATAAAAACTGCAACTACAGCTGATACTGTATAAATATATATCTTTTTATTTACTACCTGCTTTTGCTTCCCTTGATAAGGGGCGAAAAAGTTAAAATCATTCATCCTCATATCCCCCTTATAGTCTTATTATAGAACCAATTGCATTTAAGTACTGTTCTATAGTCTCAGTGGCTATTTTTAAATTTAGATTTACATTTCCCATAGTTCTAACCTTTGAAGTAGGTATTGAAAATCTATTAAATATATATCTTTCTATCCCTTTTAAGTTAGAGCTCCCTCCAAATAAGAATATCTTATCTATACTATTTCCAACCTTTTTGTTTCTATAGAATTGAACTATTCTTTCAAGTTCCATACTCCATTCATCTACTACATCTCTTATTATTCTGTTAGAAGAATCCTCATTATCATTTGAAATTGATAAATCTCCTTTGTTTTTCTTTATCTCTTCAGCAGCCTCTAAAGATATTCCCATTGCTCTGCTAAGTGCTCCATCTATATTGGCTCCACCAGACTTTATAATTCTAGTAAATTCAAACTTACCATCCTTGTATATACTTACGCTAAGGGTACTTGCTCCCATATCAATAAAAGCTATGGTTTCTTCGGTACTATAAGCTTCATCGTTTACTTTATTACTGTAGTTTACAAGTTTGTTTAAGGAATTATAAGATATATCTAACGCTAATGGTTTTAAATTTGAGTTAGTTAATAGCTTATAATACTTCATAGCTAACTTTTCTGGATATGTAATAACTAAGGCCTTAAACTTAAGTTTTGATTCCACTTGAAATCTATCTAGTATACTTTGCTGGATAACATAATCATCCATATTTATAGGAAGATACTGCTGTATTTCATATTTAACCACTGTACTAAGTTCATCCTCTTGTACCGCTGGTATAACAACTTCTCTATTAATTACACTAGTAGAGTTATTTGTACAAATAGCATCTTTTATATTGATTTTGTTATTATTAAGAAGCTGCTCTAAAAAAACATTCATAACATCTGGATTTAATATGTTTCCATCTCCAACTGCATCTACAGGAGTTTTAGCAGTAATCAATCTTTCTATCTCTAATTGATCTTTATAATACTTCCCAACTACCACTTTCGTAGTATCACTTCCAAAATCAAAAGAAACTACTTTTCTATTTAGTTCTTTCTTTTTAACCGGCTTCTTTTCAATAGGTTTATTTCTTATTTTATTTTTAAGATCACTTATATCTACATTCATTAAATCTTTTACTTTACTGAAATCCATTTACTTGAACCTCCGATTTTCTGTTTTAGTTTTGTTCGTCGTATCTATATCTTAATAAAATATGCTTCTCATTGAGTTCAATTTAACTTTAGTTTATATATACTTAAAACTACATAGATACTGAGTTTTAGGCATATATAAGCTAAGTTATGGAATAATATAGTTTAAAGTGTAAAGTTATATGGATAACTTTACACTTCATTGATAGTTATTAATTAGTTTGTTGCAACTACAGTAACTGTTTCATCAGTATGACTTATTTTTACATTAAACTTAGTTTTTCCTGACTCTTGTGGAGATTTTATATCTTTAAAATAAGAAGCAATAGTTGTTGCTGATCCTGAAGTAAGTCCTACTGGAGTAGAAACTTGTACAGTACCTGAAGCATCAACAGATATATCAAATGTTCCATCTGTAGCACTATCCTGCTTTATAGTTCCATCAGTTAACAGTGTGATAACAGCTTTTTTAATTGTATCTGAACTAGCTTCATCCACCTTAACTTTTGATTTTTCCCTTATTTGAGTAAAGCTTGGTATAGCTATAGCTGCTAATATAGCTATAATAGCTATAACAATGATAAGTTCTATCAAAGTAAAGCCTTTCTTCTTCTTCTTTAGTCTTGATGTTAATGCGTTTGACATGAATTATTCCTCCTTGAATTTTTTATTATATACTAAGTCACTACATATTGTTATACATAGTAAACATTGGTAACATCATTGATATTACGATAAACCCAACTACTCCCCCCATCAATACCAATAGTAAAGGTTCAATCAGAGCTGTAGTGGTTTGTATGGTAGTTTCCACTTCTTCATCATAGAAGTCAGCAGTTTTATTCAATATATCATCTAGAGATCCAGACTCTTCCCCTATTTTTATCATAGAAGCAAGCATTGGGGGGAAGATTTTGCTTTCCTCAATAGGCTTGGATAAACCTTCACCTTTTATGAGTTCTTCCCTTATTTCAAGCAGTTTATCTTGAGCTATTTTATTTCCTACAACTTCTGATACGGTCTCTAAAGCTTGCACCAAACTTACGCCACTTGATAGCATAGTAGATAATGTTCTCGTAAATCTAGAAACAATAATTTTTTGATTTAAACCTTTTAGTATTGGAAATGTAAGTTTAAACTTACTTATAAATAGCTGCCCACTATCACTTTTAAAATAATATCTCAAGCCTACGACTACTAATACTATGATTAAAAGTATTATTAAGCCATGTTTACTCAAGGCTCCACTGATAGCAAGTAAAATTCTTGTTGGTAGTGGCAGTACTACACCACTTTGGGTAAACATATCTATAAAGGTTGGCATTACAAAAGTTAAAAGTATAGTTACAACACTTACTGCCAGTACACTTAGTACTGCAGGATAAACCATTGCACCTTTTATCTTATTATTTATCTTATTTTCTTTTTCAAAATGAGTAGACATTCTAAGCATTACACTATCTAAATTACCACTCATCTCTCCAGTCTCCACCATGCTTATAAGTAAGTCTGGAAAGACCTTACCTTGTAGCTTCATCGACTCAGACAGAGTTTCCCCTTTTTTAACATTATCCTCTACCTTAGAAAGTACTTCTTTAAGCTTTTTATTAGGAAGCTGCCTTGCAAGGATATTAAGTGAACTATTTATGGACACACCAGCATCTAGCATGGTATAAAACTGTCTACAAAAGATAGCAATATCTTTAGTGGTAACTCTATCAAAAATGCTCAAGTTTATAGTTGTGCCTTGCTGAACTTCCTCTACTAGAAGCGGATAATAATTATTCGCACTTATCATGTCCATTACTTCATCTCTACTATCCGCAGTATAGGTACCTTGCAGCCTATCACCATTTTCATTCATTGCTTTATATTTAAAATTAGGCATGTGCGTAAAACACCTCTCTTCTTAAAGAAATTACTACTCTTTTAAGAACGCAATGGAAGCCATCTCTTCTACTGTGGTTACCCCTTCTAAAACAAGCTCCTTACATGCCATACCAAGAGTTTTCATCCCATTTTTTATTGATAAATCCATTAGTTGATTAGAATCTCTAGTATTTAAAATCATATCTCTATGATCTCTAGTTATTTCCATTATTTCATATACACCTACTCTGCCCGAGTAACCAGTGTTATTACAATAACCACATCCGCGACCTTTATATATAGTTACTGCTTCATTATTTCTTTCACCTAAAATTGCCTTTTCATAAGCTGAAGCTTCATGGGCTTGCCTACAATTTGGGCATATCTTTTTTACTAATCTTTGAGCAACTATACCTGCTAAAGATGTAGAAACCAAATAAGGCTGTATCCCCATATCCACTAGTCTTAATACAGAAGAAGGAGCGTCATTAGTATGTAGTGTACTTAATACTAGATGTCCAGTTATCGCAGCTCTTATAGCTATTTCTGCAGTTTCACTATCTCTTATCTCACCTATCATTACAATGTCAGGGTCTTGTCTTAATATAGATCTAAGACCGTTTGCAAAGGTAAGTCCAGATTTGGTGTTTACATTAACTTGATTTACACCTTTTAAGGTGTATTCAACTGGATCTTCAACAGTTACTATGTTAACATCTCCAGTATTTAGTTCATTTAGCACAGTATAAAGAGTAGTGGATTTTCCGCTTCCAGTAGGCCCTGTAACAAGAACAATTCCATGTGGAGATTTTATTATTCTATCTAAAACCTCTAAATCATCATTCTTCATTCCAAGTCTTTCTTTTCCTATTTGATAGCTTTCTCTATCTAGTATTCTTATAACAACCTTTTCACCCGCTACCACAGGTAAAATTGAAACTCTTAGGTCAACATCCTTGTGTCCCACTTTAGTTATAATTCTTCCGTCTTGAGGGATTCTTTTTTCTGCTATATTAAGCCCTGCTAGTATCTTTATTCTTGTAACAAGAGCAGCTTGGCTTTCAGGCTCTAGGGAATTTGTAGTTTGAAGTTGTCCATCTATTCTATATCTTATTCTTATTTCATCTTCAAAAGGTTCTATGTGTATATCAGATGCTCTCATCTCAACTGCATTCTTGAATAGATACTCAACCATCTTTACAACTGGCGCATTCTTTATATCATCAAACTGTTCTTCTTCCTGAACTTGGATTGTTTTAGCTTCCAGCTTACCTTTAGAAAGTTCCTCAGCTGCTTTTGTAACCTTCTGACTTGAATATTCCATTTCTATATGTTTTTTAATTTCTTCTCTTGTACATATATAGGTTTCCACTTCAAATCCAGATGAAATTGAAACGTCATCGATAGCAAATATATTAAGTGGATCCCACATTGCTACCATTATTCTATTTTCATTGAAACCAAAAGGTATCAGTTCATGCTTGTCACAAACGCTTTCAGGTACTACCTTAAGTGCTCTTTTATCAAAGGTTGTAATGTTAAGGTTGATTCTCTTTATTCCTGTTTGCTTTTCTAAAACCTCCATGATATCTTCTGAAGTTACCATACCAAGTTCTATAAGCATTTCACCCAACTTCTTACCGGTTATCCTTTGTTTCTTAAGAGCTTCCTGAAGTTGAGGCATAGATATCTTACCAGACTCCACAAGCATGTCACCCAGTCTTCTCTTAATTACTCCCTCCATTAGTATCTCCTTCCAACCAAACAGGTTGAACAAATTATAATTTTACTTCATATACTAATAAGTATACAAAGCGAAGTTTAATAAAGCAACCCAAAAATTCTGCCATGATTTGGTAACTAAGTCCATAATTTCTTAGTTACTTTTTATATGGATTAAACTTAATATTAAACATTTAAATAAATAATCTTAAACTACCAAAGAAAAGCATTTTAAAAGCTTATACTTGGTAAATCTTATATAAAAACTCACATTTTGCAATAAAAAAACATAATTATATCCAAATTAAATGTTATAAATTTAACAAAAATGTTTTTAATTATTTAGCTATTTATTTATATATTAAGATAAATTTTTATTATTTTATCCCCATATAACATAGCTATCATTGTTCCAATAGCTAAAAACGGACCAAATGCAATCGGATCCTTTCTTCCTTTCTTTTTCAGAGCTATAAGTGACACACCTATAATCGCACCTATAATAAATGCAAAAAATATTGTAATAAGAGTGTTACTCCATCCCAAATATATACCACATATAGCCGCTATCTCTATATCCCCTGCTCCCATAGCCCCTGTAAGTATAACTATAAGTCCAATCACTCCAGCTCCTACTACAAGACCAATTAAGTACGTCATTATATTGCTATGTAAATAGAACTTGTCTATTAATATAAATACAATCCCAATAAAAAGGCATGGATATGTGGTAACTGCGTATACATCCTGTGTATTAAAATCAATAAATGCTATAACTATTAAAAACACAGCTAATATTAAAAACTTTATAAGCTCGATTGATAGTCCATACTGGTTGTATATTAATAAGAATATTATTGCAGTAAATAGTTCAAGGGCAGGATACTTAATAGATATCTTGTTGCCACAGTGCCTACACTTTCCTCCTAAAAATAAATAACTTATCACTGGTACCAGATCATAAGCTTTAATTTGAGTCTTACAATCAGTACAATGTGAAGGAGGAAAAGAAATTGATTCTCCCCTTGGTATTCTATAAATACATACATTCAAAAAGCTTCCAATAACTAATCCTAAAATAAATATTAAAATTCCAATCTCCATGTATTACTCCTAAACTTTATAGAATTAAATTCAAATTTGATCTATTCAATTTGAATTCATATCAATTATCATCTTTTCAATCCATATATTGCAAGTAAATTTTGTATTAAATTTAGCAATCTTATTGCAACATTCTCTTATATCCTAATTTTTCTATATATGTATGCAATTTTATATTTTTATATATTCATTTTTTCAAGCCGCCAACATGTAATCATCTTCGAATAAATTAGTTAACTTTAAGTTACACATTTCTCAAAACTATATTTATAAGTTATCATTATATACTTACATTTTGTTAATTTATTTTAATTATATCCCACTTTGGCAATTATAATCACCAAATTAACAAAAACACACCATTAGTGTAACTATACTTTGTGTCTTTTTGTATAACTACTTTTCTAAATACACCTAAGGAAACTCTAAAAGTCCAGTGAGTTTTATCTTCGCGGTATGTTTAAGTTGGAACTAGTATATCTAGATATAATTCTAATAACTTTAAGATTTTATATACTTCTGCACATTTTTGTACATCAAAAAAGCTAGAATGCAGAAGCATTCTAGCTCTAAGTTCTTGTTTTTAGTACATTCCTTCCATTCCCATGCCTGGATTTGGCATTGCAGGAGTCTTCTCTGGAATGTCAGCTACAGCTGATTCAGTTGTTAAGAATGTTGATGCAACTGATGCAGCATTTTGAAGAGCTGATCTTGTAACCTTAGTTGGATCAACAATTCCTGCTTTTATCATGTTCTTGTAGTCCCCAAGTAATGCATCGTAACCTACTCCAACTTCACTATGCTTAACTTTTTCTATTATAACAGAAGCTTCAACTCCAGCATTAGTAGCTATTTGTCTCATTGGTTCCTCTAAAGCTCTAACTATTATATCTATACCAACTTGAGTATCAG